>NZ_JADBRE010000041.1:4768-4996 GCF_014930525.1 Enterobacter cloacae complex sp. S1 | reverse complement strand
CACACCCATCGGCGCTACGGCGTTTCACTTCTGAGTTCGGCATGGGGTCAGGTGGGACCACCGCGCTACAGCCGCCAGGCAAATTCTTGTGCTCTGTCCTGTGTCTTTCGCACTGATACTGCGTTGGCTGCTCTCGTAAAGTCAGTCACATACCTCAGTATGCTCCTTCCTTTCCTTCGTTTGCCGCCTTGTCTCAGCGCAAAATCCTTCGGACTCTGAATCTAAGCT
>NZ_JADBRE010000041.1:1692-4741 GCF_014930525.1 Enterobacter cloacae complex sp. S1 | reverse complement strand
TCTGTCTCTTCGCCAAAACACCTTCGGCGTTGTAAGGTTAAGCCTCACGGTTCATTAGTATCGGTTAGCTCAACGCATCGCTGCGCTTACACACCCGACCTATCAACGTCATCGTCTTTAACGTTCCTTCAGGAGACTTAAAGTCTCAGGGAGAACTCATCTCGGGGCAAGTTTCGTGCTTAGATGCTTTCAGCACTTATCTCTTCCGCATTTAGCTACCGGGCAGTGCCATTGGCATGACAACCCGAACACCAGTGATGCGTCCACTCCGGTCCTCTCGTACTAGGAGCAGCCCCCCTCAATTCTCCAGCGCCCACGGCAGATAGGGACCGAACTGTCTCACGACGTTCTAAACCCAGCTCGCGTACCACTTTAAATGGCGAACAGCCATACCCTTGGGACCTACTTCAGCCCCAGGATGTGATGAGCCGACATCGAGGTGCCAAACACCGCCGTCGATATGAACTCTTGGGCGGTATCAGCCTGTTATCCCCGGAGTACCTTTTATCCGTTGAGCGATGGCCCTTCCATTCAGAACCACCGGATCACTATGACCTGCTTTCGCACCTGCTCGCGCCGTCACGCTCGCAGTCAAGCTGGCTTATGCCATTGCACTAACCTCCTGATGTCCGACCAGGATTAGCCAACCTTCGTGCTCCTCCGTTACTCTTTGGGAGGAGACCGCCCCAGTCAAACTACCCACCAGACACTGTCCGCAACCCGGATTACGGGTCTACGTTAGAACACCAGCCATTAAAGGGTGGTATTTCAAGGTTGGCTCCACGCAGACTGGCGTCCACGCTTCAAAGCCTCCCACCTATCCTACACATCAAGGACCAGTGTTCAGTGTCAAGCTATAGTAAAGGTTCACGGGGTCTTTCCGTCTTGCCGCGGGTACACTGCATCTTCACAGCGAGTTCAATTTCACTGAGTCTCGGGTGGAGACAGCCTGGCCATCATTACGCCATTCGTGCAGGTCGGAACTTACCCGACAAGGAATTTCGCTACCTTAGGACCGTTATAGTTACGGCCGCCGTTTACCGGGGCTTCGATCAAGAGCTTCGCGTTGCCGCTAACCCCATCAATTAACCTTCCGGCACCGGGCAGGCGTCACACCGTATACGTCCACTTTCGTGTTTGCACAGTGCTGTGTTTTTAATAAACAGTTGCAGCCAGCTGGTATCTTCGACTGATTTCAGCTCCACCCGCAGGGGCTTCACCTACATATCAGCGTGCCTTCTCCCGAAGTTACGGCACCATTTTGCCTAGTTCCTTCACCCGAGTTCTCTCAAGCGCCTTGGTATTCTCTACCTGACCACCTGTGTCGGTTTGGGGTACGATTTCGTGTTACCTGATGCTTAGAGGCTTTTCCTGGAAGCAGGGCATTTATCACTTCAGCACCGTAGTGCCTCGTCATCACACCTCAGCGTTAACAAGGTACCGGATTTACCTGGAACCTCCGCCTACATGCTTAAACCGGGACAACCGTCGCCCGGCTGACATAGCCTTCTCCGTCCCCCCTTCGCAGTAACACCAAGTACAGGAATATTAACCTGTTTCCCATCGACTACGCCTTTCGGCCTCGCCTTAGGGGTCGACTCACCCTGCCCCGATTAACGTTGGACAGGAACCCTTGGTCTTCCGGCGAGCGGGCTTTTCACCCGCTTTATCGTTACTTATGTCAGCATTCGCACTTCTGATACCTCCAGCATGCCTCACAGCACACCTTCAACGGCTTACAGAACGCTCCCCTACCCAACAACACATAGTGTCGCTGCCGCAGCTTCGGTGCATGGTTTAGCCCCGTTACATCTTCCGCGCAGGCCGACTCGACCAGTGAGCTATTACGCTTTCTTTAAATGATGGCTGCTTCTAAGCCAACATCCTGGCTGTCTGTGCCTTCCCACATCGTTTCCCACTTAACCATGACTTTGGGACCTTAGCTGGCGGTCTGGGTTGTTTCCCTCTTCACGACGGACGTTAGCACCCGCCGTGTGTCTCCCGTGATAACATTCTTCGGTATTCGTAGTTTGCATCGGGTTGGTAAGCCGGGATGGCCCCCTAGCCGAAACAGTGCTCTACCCCCGAAGATGAGTTCACGAGGCGCTACCTAAATAGCTTTCGGGGAGAACCAGCTATCTCCCGGTTTGATTGGCCTTTCACCCCCAGCCACAGGTCATCCGCTAATTTTTCAACATTAGTCGGTTCGGTCCTCCAGTTAGTGTTACCCAACCTTCAACCTGCCCATGGCTAGATCACCGGGTTTCGGGTCTATACCCTGCAACTTAACGCCCAGTTAAGACTCGGTTTCCCTTCGGCTCCCCTATACGGTTAACCTTGCTACAGAATATAAGTCGCTGACCCATTATACAAAAGGTACGCAGTCACCCCATAAAGAGGCTCCCACTGCTTGTACGTACACGGTTTCAGGTTCTTTTTCACTCCCCTCGCCGGGGTTCTTTTCGCCTTTCCCTCACGGTACTGGTTCACTATCGGTCAGTCAGGAGTATTTAGCCTTGGAGGATGGTCCCCCCATATTCAGACAGGATACCACGTGTCCCGCCCTACTCTTCGAGTTCACAGCATGTGTGCTTTCGTGTACGGGACTATCACCCTGTACCGTCGGACTTTCCAGACCGTTCCACTAACACACAAGCTGATTCAGACTCCGGGCTGCTCCCCGTTCGCTCGCCGCTACTGGGGGAATCTCGGTTGATTTCTTTTCCTCGGGGTACTTAGATGTTTCAGTTCCCCCGGTTCGCCTCGTTAACCTATGTATTCAGTTAACGATAGTGCAACGGATTGCACTGGGTTTCCCCATTCGGACATCGCCGGGTCAAGGGTTCATATCACCTCGCCGGCGCTTTTCGCAGATTAGCACGTCCTTCATCGCCTCTGACTGCCAGGGCATCCACCGTGTACGCTTAGTCGCTTAACCTCACAACCCGAAGATGTTTCACTTCTGATTGCGAAAATTTGAGAGACTCGAACACACATGAGCTGTGTGTCGTTTCAATTTTCAGCTTGATCCAGATTTTTAAAGAGCAAA
>NZ_JADBRE010000040.1:0-351 GCF_014930525.1 Enterobacter cloacae complex sp. S1 | reverse complement strand
ATAACGTTGCCTCAGAATAACTGAGGGCTTTCAGCGATGCCTCGGTCCGGCTGTAAATCGCTGAGGCGTTTCCTGTAGGCCGGGGCGAGGCGCAGGGATGCGCCGAGAGGGCGGGCTTTACAGGGATGTTACCTCCGCCCGTCCCCGATAAGCCGGAAGGAATAAGCCGAAGGCACCGCGAAGCGGCGATTTTCCGCCGGAAGCCCGGGTCGCCAGGGTGGTGGCGACTGAGCCACCCTGGCACGTTCACCGGTCATGTCGTGACAGAGTAGCAAGGAACATAAAGTGAACGGAATGACCACCAGAGCCGTATGTTCCCCCTCACCCCAGCCCTCTCCCTCAAGGGAGCGG
>NZ_JADBRE010000004.1:557063-564746 GCF_014930525.1 Enterobacter cloacae complex sp. S1 | reverse complement strand
GGCGCTGGCGGCGGAGATCCCCAGCACGCCGATTTCGGTGGCGGTGTCGAACCCCAGGCCGAACAGGAAACCGACCAGGTACATCTGCCAGCTTTTATTGACGAGGCGGAAGGTTTTGCCGAACAGCCAGTTCATGACGCCGCCCTGTGCAGGCAGCGTGATGTCGCCCTGCACGGGATTGCCGTGTTTCAGCGCCTGAAAACTGCGCCAGACGCCGCGCAGGATCACCATATTCACCAGCGCCATCGCCAGCAGGAAGGTGGCGGAGACGGCGGTGCCGATCAGGCTGCCGGTCTCGTGAAACCACGCCATATTTTTCTGAAACGCCGTGGCGGTCGCGGCGATGGCAATGGACGCCAGCACCACGATGGTGGAGTGTCCGAGGGAAAACCATGCGCCCACGCCGGACGGGCGCTTGCCCTGCTGCATCATTTTACGCGTCACGGTATCAATCGCGGCGATATGGTCGGCATCCACCGCATGACGCAGTCCGTAACACCAGGCCAGCAGGCTGGCCGCCATCAGCGCCGTACTGCCGCTAAAGGTGTGCCACGCCAGCCCCCAGGCCAGCAGGTTAGCCATCCCGAGAGCCAGCAGCAGGCACGCTGCACGAGGTTCATTGCGTAAAAGTCGTAACATTTTAAATCCCTTGTGAACATGATCGGGCGGCAGCAACCACCGCCTGCCCGAAGGAGATCGCTCCGTCGCCTGCGGGCAGGCGCGAAGGAAAAAGAAGCGTGAAATCAGAAAGGTAATGACGAAGGCGCGCGCGCAGCAGGCGGTTGTGAAGGACGCCGCCGCTGAAGCACACCGTCGTGAGCGACCGTCGGCGGGCATGCGTTGCCGCCAGTTCGCTCAGCCCTTTTGCCAGCGCATCGTGAAAAGCCCAGGCACGCTCGCCGGGTTCCGCCCGCCAGGTAAGCCACTGTTGCCAGAACAGCGCAAGGTTATCCGTCTGGAGCGTCACCGGATGATCAACCTCTGCGCAGCGTTCGGCCAGCGCCTCCAGCCGGCACGCGGCTTCGCCCTCATAGCGTTGCGTTTCAATACCCAACGCACAGGCCACAGCGTCGAACAGACGACCACAGGAGGAGGCCCGCGGCGCATTGATACCGCGCGACACAGCCGTTGCCAGCAGCGGCCAGTTTTGACGCTGTACCACCTCAGTTTCCGGGTACTGCTGCCAGTCAGGTACGAACGCCAGACAGTGGGCGAGCAAATTGCGCCACGGCTGTTTTGCCGCCAGATCGCCCCCCGGCAGCGCAACGGCTGGCAGACCGCCCAGTCGTTCGCAGTCGCGATAGTTCACCCGCAGGCACTCGCCGCCCCACAGCGCGCCGTTCTCGCCCATGCCGATCCCGTCCAGGGTCAGGGCAATAACATCCCCGCCGTCGAGCGGCCAGCCATTCTCCGCCAGACACGCTGCCGCATGCGCATGATGATGCAGCACGGTCTCAACGGGCAGCGCCTGCGCCCGGGCCCACAGTCGGGCGTGATAACCCGGATGGGCATCGCACACCACGCGCTCAGGCTGAAAGGCGTAGATGTCCTGCATCGTCGAGAGCGCACTGCGCCACTGCGCCTCTACCCCCTCGT
Source organism: Enterobacter cloacae complex sp. S1 (assembly GCF_014930525.1). NCBI lineage: Bacteria > Pseudomonadati > Pseudomonadota > Gammaproteobacteria > Enterobacterales > Enterobacteriaceae > Enterobacter > Enterobacter cloacae complex sp. S1. Next base: position 563,150 of record NZ_JADBRE010000004.1, on the reverse strand, counting down.
CGCTCAGATCGCCAAAATGCTGGCTCAGCACCGCCTGGTTGCCACGCACCAGGCTGAAGGTGTTTTTCATCTCCGCGCCGGTGCATAACATGGGCGGGATGTCGCGGAATCCGGCGGGCAATGTGATGGCATCCGGCACAAAACCGCGTGCGCGACGCAGCATCGTGCCCTCCTGGTCCATCACTGAATCATCCATCCGTTGCAGGATGTCGCGGTTGTGCAGCAGGAAGCCGTCAGCGATGTCACTGAGTTCTTCCAGCGCCTGCTGGTTGCTTATGGCGGGTGGATGGCCGCTGAGGTTGCCGGAGGTCATCACCAGCGGGCGCTGGCAGTCCAGCATCAGCAAATGCTGGAGCGGGTTCGCAGGCAGCATCACGCCGACCGTATCCAGCCCCGGCGCAATCTCCTCAGGAAACGCAGGAAGGCAGGCTTTTGGCGTCAGCACAATCGGCGCAGCGGGTGAACGTAACAGCGTCTGGATGGCCTCCGGCAGATCGTCCGCATGCGGGATCATCACCGCCAGCGGCCTGGTCGGGCGCTGCTTGCGTGCCCGTAATTTCCGAACCGCCTGCGGGTTAAGCGCGTCGCAGACCAGGTGAAAACCGCCCAGCCCTTTGACCGCCACAATCCCGCCGCCTTCCAGCATCGCCACCGCCGCGCTTAACGCCGATTCGCGGGTGGCAGCAGCCTCCCCGGCTCGCCACTCCAGCTGCGGTCCGCAATCCGGGCAGGCCACCGGCTGGGCGTGAAAACGCCGGTCAGCCGGGTTGCGGTACTCCGTTTCACAGGGCACACAGAGAGGGAATGGCGCCATTGACGTGGCCGGGCGGTCATAGGGCATGGCGCGGATAATGGTAAACCGCGGCCCGCAGTGGGTGCAGTTGATAAACGGGTAGCGGTAGCGACGTTCGCGGGGATCGCGCATCTCCGCCAGGCATGCGGGACAGGTGGCGGCATCCGGGACGATTTGCGTGTCCATCGCCCCGCTCTCGCTGTGGCGGATGACAAACTCGTCCGGCAGCGTCCTCCAGCTGAACGGCTGCGTTTCAACGCGATCGATGCGCGCCAGCGGTGGGCAGTCCTGGCGCAGCCTCGCGGTAAAGTCACCCCCACTGCCCGCGAGACGCACCAGGACACCCTCTCCGTCGTTGCAGACGTCGCCTGCCAGCCCCAGCTGGTGCGCAAGCTGCCAGACGAAGGGACGAAATCCTACCCCCTGCACCTTGCCGCGCACCCGAAGCTGTACGCCGTTAACGCGCATCGCAATTTAAAACAGCAGCGATGATGAGGTGTCGAACGCCGCGCGGCGGCGTTTTTCGGCACTCATCTGTTCGAGCTTGTCGCGATCGACGCAGACCAGCGCATGCGTCGGACAGGCTTCCATACACGCCGGACCGGCGTCGCGGTGGTAGCAGAGGTCACATTTATTGGCTTCGGCTTTCTCCGCGCGTACGCTCAGCCCGATACCGCTGTTGCGCACCACCGGGCGAACCACCACCTCCATCGCGCCATACGGACACGCCACCACACAGGTTTTGCACCCGATGCAGCGCTCCTGCATCACATGCACGAAGCCTTTCTCGCGCTTAATCGCCCCGTTCGGACAGACGTTGGCGCACGGCGCATCTTCGCACTGGCGACAGATAGCGGCGGTAGAAATATTCACGCCTTTAATGACGTGGATGCGCGGCAGGAAGGTATCAGGGGTGAGAGAGGCGCAATCCTGCTCTGCCTGATGGGACACCACGCACGCCACTTCACAGGTACGGCAACCAATGCATTTGCTGGCATCGGCCATAATAAAACGGTTCATCTGCTTCTCCGGCATAACTGTTATGCGCGAAGCTATTCATAAACCGTGCCAATATTTAATGCATTGATTTTTTAGGGAAATTTAAAAGAGAAGGATCTGTCATCGTCATTAGTGACGATGACAGATGTCGACGTCAGCGATGCGGGCCGTCAATGACGGAGTCGCGCAGGATAAGCTCGCCGGAAAAGGTTTGCTGAGGCTTAAACTCACCGCCGTCGAGCATGAAAATCATACGGCTGATGGTCTCCTGAATCATCTCCGTTACTGGAATACGCACGCTGGAGAGGGACGGCACGATATAGGGCGCGATTGCCACGTCGTCAAAGCCGATGACGGACACTGCGCCCGGCGTGGCGACGCCGCTCTCGTGCAGCTGCCTGATGGCGCCAATCGCCATATCGTCGTTACTCGCCACCAGCGCGGTAAACGTTTCGCCGCGGGTGAGCAACTGAGAGACCGCCGCCGCGCCGCTGGCCGGGTTCCACTTCCCTTCGGCGATCAGCGCGTCGCGAACTGCAATCCCGTGCTGCGCCAGCGCGTCCTTGTAGCCGGAAAGACGCTCCACCCCGGTGGGGGAATCCAGCGAACCGGTGATAAACGCAATCTCCCGGTGGCCTTTCTCAATCAGCTGCGATACCGCGTCCTGACACGACGCTTTATGATCGGACCAGACGCTGTGACTGCTGTTTTTCCGCAAACGGCGGTTGAGCACCATGATCGGCTGCTCGCATTTCTCAATGATCTCGTCCAGCGCTTCCACGCTCAGAAAACGCGGATAGATGATTACCGCGTCGCAGCGCATGTCGAGCAGGTACTGGATCGCCTCGCGCTCCTCTTCGGCGCTGTGCTTGCCGTCCGCCAGGATCAGCTGACGCCCCTTCTCTTCCGTCATCCGCGCGGCGTTAAACAGCAGCTCGCTAAAGTAGACCCCATGGTACAGGGTGTTCGTCACCACCAGCCCCAGAGTCTGGGTGCGTTTGGTCGCCAGGTTTCGCGCCAGCAGATTGGGGCGATACCCGCTCTCTTTGATGGCCTGAAAAACCCGGTCTTTCGTCTCCTGGCTGACGTAACCGTTCCCCGACAGTACCCGGGAGACCGTCGCTTTTGATACGCCTGCCCGCTTCGCCACTTCCAGCATCGTGGTCATATTATTATTCCGTCTGAACCTGATGGGCGCAGTGTACTGCACCGCAGAAAAATTGTCGCAGCGGCGTTATCACGCTTTTTACGGCCACGAGTGATCGTCATCACGAAACGAAAAAATGCATAAAAAGTGGTCTTGCTTCATTAAAAGAAACTCATGATGATTGTGTGAAACCGGTTTCCTACACTTCTCACAACGATAACAGGATCACATCCGATGGCAAAAAATTACGCTGCGCTGGCGACCGACGTCGTTAGCGCGCTGGGCGGCAAAGAGAACATCGTCGCCGTCACCCACTGTATGACGCGACTGCGCTTCGTCCTGAAAGACGAAAGCCTCACCGACGCCGCACGCCTGAAAAGCATCAGCGGCGTGCTCGGCGTGGTGCGCAACGACAACCAGTGTCAGGTGATCATCGGCAACACCGTGTCCCAGGCATACCGTGAAGTGGTGAGCCTGCTGCCCGCTAACCTGCAACCTGCCGTAGCGGAAGGTCCACAGAGGCTCACGCTGCGCCGGATTGGCGCCGGGATCCTCGACGCGCTGATCGGCACCATGTCTCCGCTGATCCCGGCGATCATCGGCGGGTCGATGGTCAAGCTGCTGGCGATGATCCTTGAGATGACCGGCGTGCTGGGCAAAGGCGACCCGACGCTGACGATCCTGACCGTTATCGGCGACGGCGCGTTCTTCTTCCTGCCGCTGATGGTGGCGGCGTCCGCGGCGGTGAAGTTCAAAACCAACATGTCGCTGGCAATCGCCATCGCGGGCGTTCTGGTTCACCCGAGCTTTATCGAGCTGATGGCGAAAGCCGCGCAGGGCGAGCACGTTGAGTTCGCCTTCATTCCGGTGACGGCGGTGAAATACACCTACACGGTGATCCCCGCCCTGGTGATGACCTGGTGCCTGTCATACATCGAACGCTGGGTGGATCGCATTACCCCGGCGGTGACCAAAAACTTCCTCAAGCCGATGCTGATCGTGCTGATTGCCGCCCCGCTCGCCATCGTACTGATTGGCCCGCTCGGGATCTGGATCGGCAGCGCCATCTCCGCGCTGGTCTACACCATTCACGGCTATCTGGGCTGGCTCTCCGTTGCCATTATGGGCGCGCTGTGGCCGCTGCTGGTGATGACCGGGATGCACCGCGTGTTTACGCCGACCATCATCCAGACCATTGCCGAAACGGGCAAAGAAGGGATGGTGATGCCGTCGGAGATCGGCGCCAACCTGTCGCTCGGCGGTTCGTCGCTGGCGGTGGCGTGGAAAACCAAAAATCCGGAGCTGCGCCAGACGGCGCTGGCCGCGGCGGCCTCCGCCATCATGGCGGGGATCTCTGAACCGGCCCTGTACGGCGTAGCGGTACGCCTGAAGCGTCCGCTGATTGCGAGCCTGATCAGCGGCTTTATCTGCGGCGCGGTGGCAGGCATGGCAGGCCTTGCCAGCCATTCGATGGCGGCGCCGGGGCTGTTTACCAGCGTGCAGTTCTTCGACCCGGCCAACCCGATGACCATCGTCTGGGTGTTTGGCGTGATGGGTCTGGCGGTAGTGCTGTCGTTTGTGCTAACCCTGCTGTTAGGGTTTGAGGATATCCCGGTAGAAGACGAAGCCGAAAAAGCACGCGCCCTGCAAACCGCACCGGTACAGAACAAAGCAGCAGAAGCATAAACTGAAAGCGAGGTAAGAATGTCTGTTTTTCCACAAGGATTTTTATGGGGCGGCGCGCTTGCCGCCAACCAGAGTGAAGGGGCTTACCGTGAAGGCGGCAAAGGACTGACGACGGTCGACATGATCCCCCACGGCGCAAACCGTCTGGCGGTAAAAGTCGGCAAGGAAAAACGGTTTTCGTTGCGGGACGACGAATTCTACCCGAGCCACGAGGCGATTGATTTTTACCATCGCTACAAAGAAGACATCGCCCTGATGGCGGAGATGGGCTTTACGGTGTTCCGCACCTCGATTGCCTGGAGCCGCCTCTACCCGAACGGCGACGAACCGCTGCCGAATCAGGAAGGCATTGCCTTCTACCGCGCGGTGTTCGAGGAGTGTAAAAAGTACAACATCGAGCCGCTGGTGACGCTCTGCCACTTCGACGTGCCGATGCACCTGGTGACGGAGTACGGCTCCTGGCGCAACCGTAAGATGGTGGATTTCTTCGCCCGCTACGCCCGCACCTGCTTCGAGGCGTTTAACGGGCTGGTGAAATACTGGCTGACCTTCAACGAAATCAACATCATGCTGCACAGCCCGTTCTCCGGCGCGGGGCTGGTATTTGAAGAAGGTGAAAACGAGGACCAGGTGAAGTACCAGGCCGCGCACCACGAGCTGGTGGCGAGCGCGCTGGCGACCAAAATTGCCCACGAGGTGAACCCGGAAAACCAGGTCGGTTGTATGCTGGCGGGCGGCAATTTTTACCCCTGGTCCTGCAAGCCGGAAGACGTGTGGACGGCGCTGGAGAAAGACCGCGAGAACCTGTTCTTTATCGACGTGCAGGCGCGCGGCAGCTATCCGGCTTACTCTGCCCGCGTGTTCCGCGAGAAAGGCGTGGTGATTGTGAAAGACCCGGGCGACGATGAACTGCTGAAAAACACCGTCGACTTTGTCTCGTTCAGCTATTACGCCTCGCGCTGCGCGTCGGCGGACATGAACGCGGGAAACACCAGCGCGGCGAACATCGTGAAGTCCCTGCGCAACCCGCATATTCAGGTGAGCGAATGGGGCTGGGGCATTGACCCGCTCGGCCTGCGCATCACCATGAACATGATGTACGACCGCTACCAGAAGCCGCTGTTCCTGGTGGAAAACGGCCTTGGAGCGAAGGACGTCATTGATGAAAACGGCGAGATCAACGACGACTACCGAATCAGCTACCTGCGCGAGCATATTCGCGCGATGGCTGATGCGATTGAGGACGGCGTACCGCTGCTGGGCTACACCACCTGGGGCTGCATTGACCTTGTCTCGGCCTCAACGGGGGAAATGAGCAAGCGCTACGGGTTTGTGTACGTCGACCGGGACGACGCTGGGAACGGCACGCTGGACCGCAAGCGCAAGAAATCATTCTGGTGGTATAAGAAGGTGATTGCGAGTAACGGGGGGGATCTGGAGTAGCCTGTTGCCCTCACCCCAG
>NZ_JADBRE010000004.1:475818-556984 GCF_014930525.1 Enterobacter cloacae complex sp. S1 | reverse complement strand
AGGCCGGGTAAGGCGAAGCGGCCACCCGGCACTGCTCAGAGCTGAGAAAATCCCCCATCCCCAACCCACCCTGCAAGCCGTGAATACACCACGTCCACCGCCTCTTTCACCGGCGGCGTCATCGGGTAATAGAACCCGACAATGTCCGGCTGAATCCCCAAAAACAGCACCTCGCCCACGTCGTCTTTAATCTGATCGACCAGGTAGTTCAGCGGCATATTGTGCGTCGTCATCATAAACATTTCGGCGATGTCGTCCGGGTCAATCATACGGATCTCGCCGGGGTTGAGCCCCATATCGGTGGCATCGACGATTAACAGCCTTTCCGGGCGCAGCTCGCGAATGGCGACCACGTCGTTTTCCGGCGCGCTGCCGCCGTCAATCACCACCCAGCTGCCCGGCGGGTTTGCGGCGCACAGTTCCGCCAGCAGCGGACCCGCGCCGTCGTCGCCCATCATGCTGTTGCCGACACACAGTAAAACGTCAGTCACGTAATCTCCTCACCATCAGGTAGATGGCGCTCTCCTGATGAATATCGTGCAGCATGCTAAGCAGCGTTTTGCTCCACGCCTGCTGCGCCGGGGTTTGTACGCTCAGCGCCGCGTCAAAGGCGTTAGCGAGCATCGTGATGTGGTTGGCGTCGATAACGATCTCGCCGTACTTCGGCACGCCCTCCATTTTGCGCCGCGCCGTACTGCCCTCCTCCAGCGTGGCGATCCACGCCAGGTACTCGGGCCACGGGCAGCTCAGCGCCGCCTCCAGGCAGTCGATCACCCCGAGGTGGTGCCCAATCGCCAGACTGTAATAGACCACCTGCTGCGCCGCATCCGGCGTGGCGTCGTTCTCATCAATAAACTTACGGCTCAGCTGGCTGAACACCACCGTTTCACTCATCGGATACGCGCCTCATCGACGATGCTGTTCAGGTTCGCCACGATCTCATTGAGGCGCGCATCGTTCTCGGCCTCCAGCCAGCGCGCCACCTGATGGTCGCCCTGGCTCAGCAGGCGCAGATAATCGTCGGCAATCTGGCGGCCATAGCGATAGCCCGCCAGTTTCCGCGCCTTGCGGTCAACCTTCACCCGCAGCGGCTGCACCATATCCGGGTGCAGAATGGCGGCAGGCTGGTTGTCCAGCTCGCCCGGCTCGCGGGCGTGGATTTTTTGCTCCAGCAGGCCGAGCGCCATGGCAAAACCGTACAGCGTGGCGGCGGGCGTTGGCGGGCAGCCTGGAATGTAGACGTCCACCGGCACGATTTTGTCGGTGCCGCCCCAGACGCAGTACAGGTCGTGGAAGATGCCGCCGCTGTTGCCGCAGGCACCGTACGAGATGCAGATTTTCGGGTCCGGCGCGGACTGCCAGGCGCGCAGCGCGGGGGATCGCATGGCGCGGGTGACGGCCCCGGTAAACAGCAGAATGTCCGCATGGCGCGGAGACGGCACCACTTTGATGCCGAAGCGCTCGGCGTCAAACAGCGGTGACAGCGTGGCGAAGATCTCAATCTCGCAGCCGTTGCAGCCGCCGCAGTCCACGCGGTAGACGTAGGCCGAGCGTTTGATTTTTTTCAGCAGCGACGCCTTCATGCTGGCGATGGATTCGTCCACCGTCATCGGCACCGGAATGCCGTTAGCGTCGCGCGGGCCGAGTAAGTTTTCCATCAGCTGGCCTCTCTCATATGGCGGGTTAAATCGATGCGGTCAGACGGCAGCAGGCATTTCTGACGCTTGCACTCCGGGCAGGTTTCGAAGTTTTCGCGGTGATGCTCCGCGCGGACGTCGCCGTTGTGCTTCAGCAGCGCGATGGCGTAGTCGATCTCTTTTTGCACGGCGAACGGACGCTTGCAGACGCGGCAGTTGCACAGCGCAAAGCGCGACTGCTGGAGGAAGTCCTCTTTTTTCCACACCGCCAGCTCGTACTCCTGAGACAGGCGAATGGCCACCGTCGGGCAGACCTCCTCGCAGCGGCCGCAGAAGATGCAGCGCCCGAGGTTAAACTGCCAGGCCAGCTCGCCGGTTTTCAGGTCCGTTTCCACCGTTAAGGCATTCGACGGGCAGGCGTTGACGCAGGCCGCGCAGCCGATGCACTGCTGCGGGTTGTGCTCCGGCTTGCCGCGAAAGTTTTTATCCACCGGGATCGGCTCCAGCGGATAACTGCTGGTCTGCGCGCCGGTTTTGATCACTTTTTTGATGAAGGTAAACATGGCGAATCCTTATTTCAGCGGCGAGTTCTTACGCTCGATGCTGTAGCGCTCAAGCTCTTTGTACGGCACCACCTGGCTTTTCTTCTTGCGCACGTCCACGACGGTCATGCGGTCGGTGCAGGAGTAGCACGGGTCGAGGCTGCCGATGATCAGCGGCGCGTCAGAGACCGTATTGCCGCGCAGCATGTAGCGCAGGGTTGGCCAGTTGGCGTAGGTCGCCGCGCGGCAGCGCCAGCGGTAGAGCTTCTGGTTGTCGCCGGTCATGCTCCAGTGGATGTCGTCCCCGCGCGGCGCTTCGGCAAAGCCGAGGGCAAAGCGGTTTGGAATGTAGGTGAAGCCTTCCACCATCAGCGGGCCGCCCGGCAGATTATCGAGGCCGTAGTCGATCATGTTCAGCGCGGTGAATACCTCGTTGATGCGCACCTTCAGACGGGAGATGACGTCGCAGCCCTGCTCGCTGTGCACGGTCATCGGCAGCAGGCCGTAGCCGACGAACGGGTGATCGGCGCGGGTATCGCGGGCGTGGCCGCTGGCGCGCACCATCGGACCAACGTTACTGAAGTCGCGGGCGATTTCCGGGTCAAGACGACCAATCCCGACGGTGCGCTGCTCAATGTTTGGCGTGCTGAGCAGCATGTCCACCAGCTCCTGCACGTCCCGCCGCATCTGCTGCGCCAGCTGGCGGGTCTGGATCATGTCGTCTTTCAGCAGGTCGCGGCGGATCCCGCCGATCAGGTTCAGGCCGTAGGTTTTACGCGCCCCGGTAAGGATCTCCGCCATCTTCATCGACGCCTCGCGCACGCGGAAGAACTGCATAAACCCGGAGTCAAAGCCGACGAAGTGGCAGGCCAGGCCGAGGTTGAGCAGGTGCGAGTGCAGGCGCTCCACCTCCAGCAGAATGGCGCGGATCATCTGCGCGCGTTCCGGCACCACGATCCCCATGCCGTTTTCCACCGAGGTGGTGTAGGCGGTGCTGTGGGCAAAGCCGCAGATGCCGCACACGCGGTCAGAGAGGAACGTGACTTCGTTGTAGCCCATGCGGGTCTCCGCCAGCTTCTCCATGCCGCGGTGGACGTAGAACAGGCGGTAGTCGGCGTCGATAATGTTCTCGCCGTCGACGAACAGGCGGAAGTGGCCCGGTTCGTCGGAGGTAACGTGCAGCGGGCCAATCGGCACCACGTTATTCTTCTTGCTGCCCAGCTCGTTGATGAACTCGTAGGTTTCGCTGTCGGTGGTCGGGGCCGGGCGCTGACGGTAGTCCATGCTGTCCTTGCGCAGCGGATAGAGTTCATCCGGCCAGTCGTCCGGCAGCACCAGGCGACGCTCGTCAGGCAGGCCAACCGGCACCAGACCATACATGTCGCGCACTTCGCGCTCGCCCCAGACGGCGGCAGGCACGCGCGGCGTGACGGAGGGGTATTCCGGCTTGTTCGGGTCGACTTCGACGCGCACGGTGAGCCAGCACTTCTCCCCCTGCTCCATCGACATCACGTAGTACACCGCATAGTTGCCACACAGCTGACGCTCGTCGTTGCCGAACAGCACTGACAGCCAGCCGCCCTGCTGGTAATAGAGAAACTCCACCACTTCCGGCAGATAGTTCACCTTAATGGTGACGGTGATCTGGTCTTTGGTTTGCCAGGACTCCTCCAGCACCACGCCCGGGAAAGCCTGATGCAACGCGGCGAGATACTGCTGACCTTTCTTTTCTTCAGACATAAACACTCTCTTTAATCACGCCACCAGCAAGGAGACGAACGCTAAAAATGCAAAACCAAAACCGGCCCAGGTGATGCGTGACGTTTCGACAAAACGCAGGCGCGCCATGCTGTTTTCAAACAGGGCAATCACCAGCACGCCGATAAGCAGCTTGAGCACAGCCACCACCACGGCCAGCAGCAGGCCGCCCGCAGAGAAGTGCGTCATCTGCCCCCACGGGAAGAAAACGCCGACGAACATCTGCAACACCACCAGCTGCTTGAGGCTGATGCCCCACTTCAGCACCGCAAAGCCGTAGCCGCTGTATTCGGTGAGCGGCCCCTCCTGTAATTCCTGCTCCGCTTCCGCGAGATCGAACGGCAACTTGCCCATCTCGATAAAGGTGGCGAACGCGCAGGCGCAGAGCGCCAGCACCAGCGGGAGAGAACGTGAAACCGGCCAGTGGTAAACGGTGTCGGTGATAAAACTGATATGGGTCGAGCCTGCAACCTGTGCGGCAACCCACAGCCCCAGCAGCAGAATTGGCTCAACCAGCACGCCGAGCATCGCTTCGCGGCTGGCGCCGATACCCGTAAACGGGCTGCCGGTATCCAGACCCGCAATCGCAAAGAAGAAACGCGCGATGGCGAAGAGGTAGATCAGCGTAATCAGATCGCCCAGCACCGGCAGCGGCGAGCCCACCGTCACCACCGGCAGCGCGGTGGCGATGGTCAGCATCACGCCCACCATCACAAACGGCGTCAGGCGGAACACCCAGCCTGCGGCGTCCGGCGCGACGCTCTGACGGGAAAGCAGTTTGAAGAGATCGCGGTACTCCTGGAGCACGCCAGGTCCACGACGGTTGTGCAGCCGGGCGCGCGCCACGCGCGTGATGCCCGACAGCAGCGGCGCGGCGGCGAACAGCACCAGCGCCTGAAGAATTGCCAGTAACAGACTCATGTCAGGCTCCTCGTGAAATGACAATCACCACCAGCACCGCCAGCTCGATCAGCGCCAGGCGGCGGAACAGCACGGGCACGGCGGCACCCTGCCAGCCCGGCACCCAGCCCACCGGGTTCAGCCAGTGGCGCAGCTTCAGCACGGCGGCGAAGTTCTCCTTCACCGGCATGGCGAAACCGTGGGCGGTGATGACCATCGACTGCTCGTGTTCGTAGCCGCAGGCCCACGCCGCGCCGCGCGAGCGGGAGGCGAGACGGTCGCGTCTGAAGAACAGCATCAGCACGAACGGCAGGAGCGGCGCGGCAATCAGCAGCAGCGCCATCATCGGCTGGGAAACGACGGTATGCGCCGTGACCAGCGGCAGCGGAATGGCGTGGCCCAGCAGCGGCAGCAGCCACGGCGCGGCGACGCCGCCCGCGATGCAGCACAGCGCCAGTGCGACCACGCTTACGCCCATCAGTAGCGGTGCGCAGCAGGCGTTCTCAGCCTCACGCGTACGCGGTGCGCCCAGGAAGGTGACGCCGTAAACCTTCGCCATACACATCACCGCCAGCGCGCCGGTGATCGCCAGGCCCACCGCCAACAGCGGGCCGAGTAAACGCCCGATAAACGCCTCGCTCTGGCCGAGGGCGAAGAAGGACTGATAAATCACCCACTCGCCGGCAAAGCCGTTCAGCGGCGGCAGCGCAGCCATCGCCATCAGCCCGACCAGCATCGCCAGCGAAATGACGGGCATTTTTTTGCCAATCCCGCCGAGCTTTTCAATATCGCGGTGCCCGGTGCGGAACCAGACGCTGCCCGCACCGAGGAACAGGGTGCTTTTAAACAGACTGTGGTTGATAAGGTGATACAGACCGCCAATAAACCCGGCGGCAATCAGCGCCGGCTGGTTGAGCGCCAGCCCGGTGACGCCCGCGCCCATGCCGAGCAGGATAATCCCGATGTTCTCCAGGGTGTGGTACGCCAGCAGACGCTGGATGTTGTGCTCCATCAGCGCGTACAGCCCGCCGACGAACGCAGTGATCATCCCCGCAATCAGCAGCGCCACGCCCCACCACAGCGGCGGCTGACCGCCCGTCAGGGTTATCATCAGGATGCCGAACAGACCGACCTTCATCACCACGGTGGAGAACAGCGCAGCGGCCGGGGCTGAGGCATTGGCATGCGCCTGCGGCACCCAGCCGTGCAGCGGGATTATCCCGGCCAGCAGGCCAAAACCGACTACGCCCAACAGCCAGACGTCGTTGCCCAGCGGCTGGCCGTTAAGCACGGCAAAATCAAGGGTGCCGAAACGCTGCCACACCAGCCAGCAGGCCAGCGCCAGCAGCAGCGTACCGAGACGTCCGAGCGCAAACCACAGCTTGCCGGAGGCGCTGCATCCGGTCAGGAACACGCCGCACAGGGCCATGATTTCTGCCATCACCACCAGCGCGCCGAGGTTGCTGGCGATAACGGTACAGACCGCGGCGGCCATCAACAGGTTAACCAGCAGGCCGTTGGCTTTGGTGTGCTGATGTCGGTGCCAGTCGATATTAAACAGGCTGATAAACAGCCCGCACAGGCCAAAGGTTATTAGCCAGATGGCGTTCAGCGGCGTAAGCTCAACGGCGTGGTGAATCAGCGGGATGAGGGTGTCAACAGACTGGCCGTCGATCAGGACAACCCCGCCCGCCGCCAGCGTCATCAGGCTGCCGACCGCCCCGCCGATACCGGCGATCACCCCGCTCAGCGTTTTATGGAAGGAGAGAAGCAGCGCCAGGACAGCGGCGACGGCAAACCAGGCCACACCGCTGGTCATCATAACTATCGCGTTCATTTCGCCCCCTCGTTAAGCGCCCGCAGCAGCGAAAGATCGCCGACGTCGGTATTGATGGTCAGCTCGCGCTTGCGTTTGCTGGTGCGAGCGATGTCGCGGATGTTGACCAGGACCAGCGCCCGGGTCGGGCAGGTCCGCACGCAGGCCGGACCCTGCTCATCGAAGCTGCACAGATCGCACTTCACCGCAACGGCGCGAATGCCCGGCACCCAGTCCAGCAGCGTACTCACGCGTGCCGGAGCCGGTGGCGCAGGCGGCGCTTTCGCAGTATTAGCATTCGCCGGAATATGCAGCGGGCGGCTGCCTGAAAACTCAATGGCGCCGAACGGACAGGCGATGCCGCACAGCTTGCAGCTCACGCACAGGCTTTCGTTCAGCTGTACCGCGCCGTCAACGCGGGTGATGGCATTGACAGGACAGACGCCCGCGCACGGGGCGTCTTCACAGTGGTGACAGAGCTGCGGGGCAGACTCTTTCTCATTACGCATGACGCGCAGGCGCGGCATGGACTGTAGCCCGTGCAGGCGGTGCGTTTCCGAGCACGCCGCCTCACAGGTCCGACAGCCAATACAGACCGTCGAGTCAGCAATTACAAAACGGTTCACCGGGTCATCCTCTGGTGATGGTCATTTTTGACGAAAAAAAACTGTCTTATCGACACTTCTCGACACTCGTTTTTCAGGCCACGTTCGCGGAGGATTTTCCGTCGATCAGCTGTTTCAGGTTGACTGGCCTGTCATGCTCAACGGCGGCGTAGAGGCCGTTATAAACCGGCGCGATTTTCTCCAGATAGTGCTCCAGCACCTGCTGGCGATCGCGGTTGCTGACGTGACCGTCCACCATGCCGTCCGCCATCAGCTGCGCCCGGGCGATGCAGTGCCTGTCGCCCTCTTTCGTCTCGACGTAGTACTCAATCGTGTGGCTGTTGAAGGTCTCCGCCAGGGTGACGTAAATCGTAAAGTGACCGAACAGGACAAAACGCATATCCCCCTGCGCCGCACAGCTCATGGCGTGATGCAGATGGGCCTTCGACAGCGTGATCCCCTGGATCAGTGAATTGCAGTACAGGTGCCATTGCTCCTGGAGCTGCTGATGACGTTGTGCGATGTAATCCGCTTTTTCGCTAATTTCCCAAATAGTCATAAAAGGTATCCGGTTAATGGAGTTAGCGGCTGTTAAGCAGATTTCGTGCCAGTTTTTAATTTGTTGATTTAAATGGGTTTTAAAGAGATGCGCACTGTCACCGCCGCGGTGTCGACGTGTCATTTCGACAGCGTTGACATCGTCACGCCGTAACGCAAATCAAGCTGGCACCGTTATTGCATTGAAGGGGCAATTCATTAAGGAGGCGTCATGCACGAAATCACCCTCTGCCAGCGGGCACTGGAACTTATCGAACAGCAGGCAGTGCAAAACCACGCGAAACGCGTCACCGGCGTCTGGCTGAAGGTCGGGGCGTTTTCCTGCGTCGAGACCAGCGCCCTCACCTTCTGTTTTGAGCTGGTGTGCCGCGGCACGCTGGCGGAAGGCTGCGCGCTGCATATCGACGAGCAGCAGGCAGAGTGCTGGTGCGAGCAGTGTCAGCAGTACGTCACGCTGCTGTCATCGAAGGTACAGCGCTGTCCGCAGTGCCAGAGCAGCGGGCTGCGCATCGTGGCGGATGACGGTATGCAGATCCAACGCCTCGAAATCGAGAAGGAGTAATGTATGTGTAGTACCTGCGGTTGCGCTGAAGGCAACCTGTATATAGAAGGGGATGAACACCGTCCCCACTCCGCGTTTCGCTCCGCGCCCTTTTCTCCTGCCCCGCGTCCCGCGGCGGCCCTGACCGGCATCACCTTTGCCCCGCAGCGTTCCGACGCGGGCGACCTCCATTACGGCCACGGCGAAGCGGGTACGCACGCGCCGGGCATCAGCCAGCGCCAGATGCTGGAGGTGGAGATCAACGTGCTGGACAAGAATAACCAGCTCGCCGCCCGCAATCGCGCCCGCTTTGCCGCGCGCGAACAGCTGGTGCTGAACCTGGTCTCCAGCCCCGGCTCCGGTAAAACCACGCTGCTGACCGAAACCCTTAAACGTCTGAACGAACACGTCTCCTGCGCCGTAATCGAAGGCGACCAGCAAACGGTAAACGACGCCGCGCGCATCCGCGAAACCGGTACGCCTGCGATTCAGGTCAACACCGGGAAAGGGTGCCACCTGGACGCGCAGATGATTGCCGACGCCGCCCCGCGCCTGCCGCTGGCGGATAACGGTATCCTGTTTATTGAAAACGTCGGCAACCTGGTCTGCCCGGCAAGCTTCGACCTCGGCGAGCGGCATAAAGTGGCGGTGCTCTCGGTGACCGAAGGGGAAGACAAGCCGCTTAAATATCCGCATATGTTTGCCGCCGCCTCCCTCATGCTGCTGAACAAGGTCGACCTGCTGCCGTACCTGAATTTCGACGTGGATAAGTGCCTGGCTTACGCCCGGGAAGTGAACCCGGACATTGAGATCCTGCTGGTTTCCGCCACGCGCGGCGACGGGATGGACGCCTGGCTGAACTGGCTGGAGAACGAACGATGTGCATAGGCGTCCCCGGACAAATTCATTCCATCGACGGCAATCAGGCCAAAGTGGAGGTCTGCGGCATCCTGCGCGATGTCGACCTGACGCTGGTAGGCAGCCACGATGAGACCGGCGCAACGCGTCTCGGCCAGTGGGTGCTGGTCCACGTGGGTTTTGCCATGAGCGTGATTAATGAGGAAGAAGCCCGCGACACGCTGGACGCGCTACAGAATATGTTCGATGTCGAGCCGGACGTGGGCGCACTGTTGTATGGGGAGGAGCGATAACACATGCGTTACGTTGATGAATATCGCGCGCCTGAGCAGGTGTTGCAGCTTATCGATCGCCTGAAGACCCGCGCCTCGCTGCTGGACTACACGAAAGAAAAACCGCTGCGGATCATGGAGGTGTGCGGCGGACACACCCACGCCATCTTTAAATTTGGTCTCGACCAGCTGCTGCCGGAGAACATCGAGTTTATCCACGGCCCCGGCTGCCCGGTGTGCGTGCTGCCGATGGGGCGCATCGACAGCTGTCTCGACATCGCCAGCCGCCCCGGTGTGATTTTTTGCACCTTTGGCGACGCCATGCGTGTACCGGGAAAAAATGGCTCGCTGCTCCAGGCGAAGGCGCGCGGCGCAGACGTGCGGATCGTCTACTCACCGATGGATGCCCTGACGCTGGCGATGGCTAATCCTGAGCGTAAGGTCGTCTTTTTCGGGCTGGGTTTTGAAACCACCATGCCCGCCACCGCCATTACCCTCCAGCAGGCGAAAGCCCGCAACGTCACTAACTTTTATTTTTTCTGCCAGCACATCACGCTTATTCCCACGCTGCGCAGCCTGCTTGAAGCGCCGGATAACGGTATCGACGCGTTTCTGGCGCCGGGCCACGTCAGCATGGTGATCGGCACAGAAGCCTACGGTTTTATCGCTGAACAGTACAATCGTCCGTTAGTGGTGGCTGGTTTCGAGCCACTTGATCTACTGCAAGGCGTGACCATGCTGGTTGAGCAGAAAATAGCGGCCCTGAGTGCGGTGGAAAATCAGTATCGCCGCGTGGTGCCCGATGTGGGCAATGCGCTCGCGCAGCAGGCGATAGCCGACGTGTTTAGCGTCGAAGGCGACAGCGAGTGGCGCGGACTGGGGCTGATTGCCGAATCCGGCGTGCACCTGACGCCCACGTATCGCGCCTTCGACGCCGAAGCGCATTTCCGCCCGCAGCCGCAGCAGGTGTGCGACGATCCCCGCGCCCGCTGTGGCGACGTACTCACCGGCAAATGCAAACCTCATCACTGCCCGTTATTTGGCAACGCCTGTAACCCGCAAACCGCGTTTGGCGCGCTGATGGTCTCTTCCGAAGGGGCATGCGCCGCGTGGTATCACTATCGCAACCAGGAGTGTGAAGCATGAACACGGTGGAAATGGCGCACGGAAGCGGTGGACAGGCGATGCAGCAGTTGATTAACCGGCTGTTTATGGAAGCCTTTAATAACCCCTGGCTCGCCGAGCAGGAAGATCAGGCGCGTATTGACCTCGCGGCCCTGACCGCCCACGGTGACAGGCTGGCGTTCTCTACCGACAGCTACGTGATTGACCCGCTGTTCTTCCCGGGCGGCGATATCGGCAAGCTCGCCGTCTGCGGCACGGCAAACGACGTCGCCGTCAGCGGCGCGATCCCCCGCTACCTCTCCTGCGGGTTTATCCTCGAAGAAGGGTTACCAATGGAGACGCTCACGGCGGTGGTCAACAGCATGGCGCACACCGCCCGCGAGGCGGGGATCGCCATCGTCACCGGGGATACCAAGGTGGTGCAGCGCGGCGCGGCGGATAAGCTCTTCATCAACACCGCCGGGATGGGGGCGATCCCCGCCGACATTCACTGGGGCGCGCAGCAGCTTTGCGCAGGCGACGTGCTGATTGTCAGCGGCACGCTGGGCTGCCACGGGGCAACCATCCTGAACCTGCGTGAAGGCCTGGGGCTGGATGGCGAGCTGCGCAGTGACTGTGCGGTACTCACGCCGCTGATCCAGACGCTGCGCGACATGCCGGGCGTAAAAACCCTGCGCGACGCCACGCGAGGCGGCCTGAATGCCGTGGTACACGAATTTGCCGCAAGCAGCGGCTACGGGATTGAGCTGACCGAGCGCGGCCTGCCTGTAAAAGCTGCCGTGCGCGGGCTGTGCGAACTATTAGGACTAGACCCGCTTAACTTTGCCAACGAGGGCAAGCTGGTGATCGGCGTGGAACGCGCGGCGGCGGAAGCCGTACTTGCACAGCTGCGCGCGCATCCTTTAGGGAAAGACGCGGCCATCATCGGCGACGTGGTTGAGCGCAAAGGGGTGCGCCTGACCGGGCTTTACGGCGTGAAGCGCACGCTGGATCTGCCGCACGCTGAACCGTTACCCCGAATTTGCTAGACCGCGCCAAAAGCGGTCAGCGCTGAATTTCTCTTTTTGCCAGTTTCTATTGGAAAGCAACAATGCCGTATACACCGATGAGCGATCTTGGACAGCAGGGCCTGTTTGACATCACGCGCACACTTTTACAACAGCCCGATCTCGGCGCGCTGAGCGATGCCCTGACGCGGCTGGTCAGGCAATCAGCGCTGGCGGACAGCGCCGCCATTGTGCTCTGGCATAGCGCAACCCACCGCGCGAGCTATTTCTCAACGCGTGATAACGGCAAAATCTTCGAATATGAAGATGAAACGTTTCTGGCCCACGGCCCGGTGCGGCGCATTCTCTCCCGCCCGGAAGCGCTGCACTGCAATTTTGACCAGTTTCGCCAGGCCTGGCCGAAGCTGGCAGAGAGCAATCTTTACCACCCGTTCGGCCACTACAGCATGCTGCCGCTGGCGGTGGAAGGGCAAATTTTTGGCGGCTGCGAGTTTATCCGCGATACCGACCAGCCCTGGAGCGAGGCGGAGTACGAACGCCTGCACACCTTTACCCAGATTGTGGCCGTTGTCGCGGAGCAGATCCAAAGCCGCGTCACCAATAACGTGGACTACGACCTGCTGAGCCGCGAGCGCGATAACTTCCGCATTCTGGTTGCCATCACCAACGCCGTGCTCTCCCGCCTGGACATGGATGAGTTGGTCAGCGAAGTGTCAAAAGAGATCCATCACTATTTTAAAATCGATGCCATCAGCATTGCGCTACGCGGCAACCGGAAAGGCAAGCTGAATATCTACTCCACCCACTACCTTGATGAAGCCAACCCGGCGCACGAGCAGAGCGAAGTGGACGAAGCGGGAACGCTGTCCGAGCGGGTATTTAAAAGCAAAGAGATCCTGCTGCTCAATCTCAATGAACAGGATCCGGTAGCCCCCTACGAGCGGATGCTGTTCAACACCTGGGGCAACAAGATCCAGACCCTGTGCCTGCTGCCGCTGATGTCCGGCAACACCATGCTCGGCGTGCTTAAACTGGCGCAGTGCGATGAGGCCGTATTTACCACCGCCAACCTGAAGCTGCTGCGCCAGATCGCCGAGCGTATCTCCATTGCGCTGGATAACGCCCTCGCCTATCAGGAGATCCACCGCCTGAAGGAGCGGCTGGTGGACGAAAACCTGGCGCTGACCGAGCAGCTCAACAACGTGGACAGCGAGTTTGGCGAAATCATCGGACGCAGCGATGCCATGTACAGCGTCCTTAAGCAGGTGGAAATGGTGGCGCAGAGCGACAGCACGGTGCTGATCCTCGGTGAAACCGGCACCGGGAAAGAGCTGATTGCCCGGGCGATCCACAACCTGAGCAACCGCAACAGCCGCCGGATGGTGAAGATGAACTGCGCGGCGATGCCTGCGGGCTTACTGGAAAGCGACCTGTTCGGCCACGAGCGTGGCGCCTTTACCGGCGCCAGCAGCCAGCGGCTGGGCCGTTTTGAACTGGCGGATAAAAGCTCGTTGTTCCTCGACGAAGTGGGCGATATGCCGCTGGAGCTTCAGCCCAAGCTGCTGCGCGTTTTGCAGGAGCAGGAGTTCGAGCGCCTCGGCAGCAACAAGCTGATCCAGACCGACGTGCGTCTGATTGCCGCCACCAATCGCGATCTGAAAAAAATGGTCGCCGACCGCGAGTTTCGCAGCGATCTTTACTATCGCCTGAACGTCTTCCCGATCTGCCTGCCGCCGCTGCGCGAGCGCCCGGAAGATATTCCGCTGCTGGTGAAAGCCTTTACCGCGAAGATTGCCCGCCGGATGGGACGAAATATCGACAGTATTCCTGCCGAAACGCTACGCACACTCTCGGCGATGGAGTGGCCGGGGAACGTGCGCGAGCTGGAAAACGTCATTGAGCGCGCGGTCCTGCTGACGCGCGGGAACGTGCTCCAGCTCTCCCTGCCAGAGGTTACTCTCTCTGAAACGACCGTGACCGCAACCGAGCTTGCGAAAGAAGGAGAAGATGAATATCAGCTCATTATGCGAGTGCTGAAGGAGACCAACGGCGTGGTAGCCGGACCGAAAGGTGCGGCGCAACGGCTGGGGCTGAAGCGTACCACCCTGCTCTCGCGCATGAAGCGTCTGGGAATCGATAAAGAGAGCCTGAATTAACCCGTCATTCCGGCGACGTCGCCCTGCGCGTAATTTGTCGCCCACTGCGGCGCGGAGCCGGTTATTTTTTGGGCCGATACTTTTCGGGTAATTCCGGAACCGGACGGCGATCGTCGATCAGATGACGGATGGTCAGAATCGGATGGCGCCATAACATACGTGGCCCTGCCCAGCGCATCACCTGCTTCATCTCTTCCCGTCGGGCGGGCTGATAACAGTGCACAGGGCACTGTTTGCAGGCAGGTTTTTCCTCACCAAACACGCATTTATCCAGCCGCTTATCGGCATAAGCCTTGAGCGCTGAATAGTGCTCCTCTTCTTTTATGGCGTGCGGACACCTGTTTTCGTACAGGGCGATCATTCTGGCGATCGTCTTTTTTTCTCGTGAAATACGTTTACCGGACATAACGTCGTCCTCAACAATAAAGTGCATTTATAATACCATTTTATCCGCACATTTTCAGTCATTGCATTCCATTTTCTGAAGCGCCCTTCCAGAATTACCCCGTCCCCCGCTGCGTTTTACTGGTATTTTATACAGGCATAAATAACCACCTTTGACCGCATTCACCGGAGAGCTTATGCAAGAGATCGCGATCGCCAAACCCTATCGTCACTTGAAAGTGGGTTACTTCAGAAAACGTCATGAAGACCGTAAAACGAAAATTCCAAAACGCTACAGCGTACACGCAGCGCTGAGCCTGAAAGGCGACTGGCTTGAGCAAGCGGGATTTACCACCAACTCGCAGGTTCGGGTGGGCGTCGAGCACGGGAAAATCATCATTGAATTAATGGTGGAAGATGCCTCGTAAAGTCGTGACTTTTTTCTGCGCCGCACCTTTTTTTCATGCGACAATAGAAGGAACAATCGGCCATTGAGCCGCTCAAAGCGTAATATTTTCAAAGAAATGGATATCATAACTCCATGAGCACAATCGACAATTTCGACGCGCATACGCCAATGATGCAGCAGTACCTGAAGCTGAAGGCACAGCATCCGGAAATTTTGCTGTTTTACCGTATGGGCGATTTTTACGAGCTTTTTTATGACGATGCGAAACGTGCGTCTCAGCTGCTCGACATTTCCCTGACGAAACGTGGCGCGTCGGCAGGCGAGCCCATCCCGATGGCAGGTATCCCGCATCACGCGGTTGAAAACTATCTGGCGAAGCTGGTGAACCAGGGTGAGTCTGTCGCTATCTGCGAACAAATTGGCGACCCGGCCACGTCGAAAGGCCCCGTTGAGCGCAAGGTCGTACGCATCGTGACGCCGGGAACCATCAGCGATGAGGCCCTGCTTCAGGAGCGCCAGGATAACCTGCTGGCGGCGATCTGGCAGGACGGTAAAGGGTTTGGCTACGCCACGCTGGATATCAGCTCCGGTCGTTTTCGCCTGAGTGAACCGGCAGACCGTGAAACCATGGCGGCTGAACTACAGCGCACCAATCCGGCAGAACTGCTTTATGCAGAAGATTTCGCCGAGACGGCGCTGATTGAAGGTCGCCGCGGCCTGCGTCGTCGTCCACTGTGGGAGTTCGAAATTGATACCGCGCGCCAGCAGCTGAACCTGCAATTTGGCACGCGAGATTTGATTGGCTTTGGCGTAGAAAACGCCCCGCGCGGACTGTGTGCCGCAGGCTGCCTGTTGCAGTACGTTAAGGATACGCAGCGTACCGCCCTGCCCCATATCCGTTCCATTACCATGGAGCGTCAGCAGGACAGCATCATCATGGATGCCGCCACGCGCCGCAACCTGGAGATCACTCAGAACCTCGCTGGCGGCATGGAAAATACGCTGGCGTCGGTTCTCGACAGCACGGTTACCCCCATGGGCAGCCGTATGCTCAAACGCTGGCTGCATATGCCGATCCGCAATACCGACACGCTGATCGGTCGCCAACAAACCATTGCCGCATTGCAGGATCGTTACACCGACTTGCAGCCGGTGCTGCGTCAGGTGGGTGATCTTGAGCGTATCCTGGCGCGCCTGGCACTGCGAACCGCGCGTCCACGCGATCTCGCCCGTATGCGCCACGCGTTCCAGCAGTTGCCGGAACTGCGTGCTCAGTTGGGAGAGATCGACAGCGCGCCAGTGCAGAAGCTGCGCGAAACCATGGGCGAATTTACCGAGCTTCGCGAACTGCTGGAACGCGCCATCATTGATGCGCCGCCTGTTCTGGTGCGGGATGGCGGGGTTATTGCTCCGGGTTACAACGAAGAGCTGGACGAATGGCGTGCGCTGGCCGATGGCGCGACGGATTATCTGGATAAGCTGGAAATCCGCGAGCGTGAACGTCTGGGGCTCGACACCCTGAAAGTCGGCTACAACGCGGTACACGGTTACTATATCCAGATCAGCCGTGGGCAGAGCCACCTGGCACCGATTCACTACGTTCGCCGCCAGACGCTGAAAAATGCCGAGCGCTACATTATTCCCGAGCTGAAAGAGTACGAAGACAAAGTGCTCACGTCGAAAGGTAAAGCGCTGGCGCTGGAGAAACAGCTGTATGACGAGCTGTTCGACATCCTGATGCCGCACCTGGCTGACCTGCAACTGAGCGCCGCTGCGCTGGCCGAGCTGGATGTCCTGGTAAACCTGGCCGAGCGCGCCGATACGCTGAATTACACCTGTCCGACCTTTACTGACAAACCCGGCATTCGCATTACCGAAGGCCGCCACCCGGTGGTTGAGCAGGTGCTGAACGAACCGTTTATTGCCAACCCGTTGAACCTGTCACCGCAGCGAAGAATGCTGATCATTACCGGCCCCAACATGGGCGGTAAAAGCACCTATATGCGCCAGACAGCCCTTATCGCGCTGCTCGCCTACATCGGCAGCTACGTTCCGGCGCAGAAGGTTGAGATTGGCCCTATCGACCGTATCTTCACCCGTGTGGGTGCGGCGGACGATCTGGCGAGCGGTCGCTCTACCTTTATGGTCGAGATGACCGAAACCGCCAACATTCTGCATAACGCGACAGAGAACAGTCTGGTGTTGATGGACGAAGTAGGACGCGGTACCTCCACCTATGACGGCCTGTCCCTGGCCTGGGCGTGCGCGGAAAGTCTGGCAAATAAAATCAAGGCGCTGACGCTGTTCGCAACGCACTATTTCGAACTGACACAGCTGCCAGAGAAAATGGAAGGCGTGGCTAACGTCCACCTTGATGCGCTTGAGCACGGCGACACCATCGCCTTTATGCACACGGTGCAGGACGGCGCGGCAAGCAAGAGTTATGGCCTGGCCGTCGCGGCGCTGGCGGGCGTGCCAAAAGAGGTGATCAAGCGCGCGCGTCAGAAACTGCGTGAACTGGAAAGTTTGTCACCGAATGCGGCGGCGACGCAGATAGATGGTACGCAGATGTCACTGCTGGCGGTCCCGGAAGAGATCTCTCCGGCCGTGGAAGCGCTGGAAAATCTCGACCCGGATTCCCTGACGCCGCGACAGGCGCTGGAGTGGATTTATCGGTTGAAGAGTCTGGTTTAGTTCTCTGCGGTCTTTTGCCCGGTGGCGCTACGCTTACCGGGCCTACGGGTTTTGTAGGCCGGGTAAGGCGAAGCCGCCACCCGGCAAAAAAGACCGCACAATATTATCGCCCGGTAAGCGCAGCCGCCACCGGGCTTTTTTACAGCAGCGGCGGGATCGTCGGCACCTGCGGCGCCCCATCAATATCCTTCTGCGTCATGCGGAACGCTTCCGGGTAATGCTCGCGGCTGGTACGGCGCAGCGGTTCGGTATCGCGCCAGGTATACAGACAGTGCTGACACTGGTATACCGTCCAGACACCTTTCACCGGTGATGTTGCCATCACTTCAATATGTTCATCGGCACAACGTGGACAAATCATTTTTTCCTCCTTATTGACGTGCCGCCAGCATCGCGGTCAGTTTTTCGGCCCAGGCTTTGGTTTCAGGGAGATCCTGTACCGGCTGGCTGTAGTGACCACGATTGTCCGGGGCAACAGGGGTGGTGGCATCAATGATCAGCTTGTCAGTGATCCCCGCCGGGCTGGAGCCAGGGTCAAGCTCGAGCACAGACATATTCGGTAGCTGCACCAGATCGCCTGCCGGATTGACCTTCGATGACAGCGCCCACATCACCTGCGGCAGGTTAAACGGATCGACATCTTCATCCACCATAATCACCATCTTCACGTAACCCAGACCGTGTGGCGTGGTCATGGCGCGGAGCCCGACCGCACGGGCAAAACCGCCGTAACGCTTTTTAGTGGAGATAATCGCCAGCAGACCGTGGGTGTACATGGCGTTTACCGCCTGCACTTCCGGGAATTCAGCCTTCAGCTGTTGATAGAGCGGTACGCAGGTGGCGGGCCCCATCAGATAATCAATCTCGGTCCACGGCATCCCCAGGTAGAGAGATTCGAAAATGGGTTTGGTGCGGTAAGAAACTTTGTCGATACGCACAACCGTCATGTTGCGCCCGCCGGAGTAGTGACCGGTAAACTCACCGAAGGGCCCTTCAATTTCACGTTTCCGGCCTTCAATCACCCCTTCCAGGATCACTTCCGACCCCCACGGCACATCGAAACCGGTCAGCGGAGCCGTCGCAATCGGATACGGGCTTTCACGTAGCGCACCGGCCATCTCATACTCGGATTGATCGTATTTCAGCGGCGTGGCGCCCATCAGGGTGATGATCGGATCGTTACCCAGCGTAATGGCAATTGGCAGGTCTTCGCCGCGCTCTTCTGCCTTATGCAGATGCAACGCAATATCGTGCATCGGCACCGGTTGCAGGCCGAGCTTACGCTTGCCCTTCACTTCCATACGATAGATCCCGACGTTCTGCTTGCCGAAGTGATCGGGGTCGAGCGGATCGCGGGAGACAACGCATGCTTTATCGAGATAAAAGCCCCCGTCACCGTCGTTCAGGCGGAACAGCGGCAGAATGTCGAACAGGTTAATGTCTTCCCCGTCCACCGTGTTCTGCGCCCAGGCCGGGTTTGCACGACGCTCTGGCGCGACGGGAAATTTGTCCCAGCGACGAATAAACTCGTCGATCTGTTTTTTCACCGGTGTATTCGCCGGCAGCCCCATCGAAATAGCGTGGTTTTGCCACGAGCCGATAGTGTTCATCACCACACGGGCATCGGTGAAACCGCGAATATTATCGAACCACAGCGCAGGCGCGCCATCGCCAATGCGCCCGGTAGCGTTGGCGGCCGCAGCTAAATCCGGCTCAGCGTTTACCTCTTCCTCAATTTTCAGCAGCTGCCCTTGCTCATCGAGCGCCTGCAAGAAGCTTCTCAAATCATCAAATGCCATCTTTATTCTCCTGTGAAAAATGTTTCGCTGCCTGCAAACCTTCCCAGCGTCGGGCTTTTTTATGCTCCAGACCGAACTGGTCGAGAACGCGGGTCACGATATGATGGGTAATGTCATCGGCGGTTTGCGGGTGGTTGTAGTACGCAGGCATAGGCGGCACCATCGCCACGCCCATGCGGGAAAGGGCAAGCATGTTCTCGAGATGGATGGTGCTGAGCGGCGTCTCACGGGGAACCAGCACCAGCTTGCGTCCCTCTTTCAGCACCACGTCTGCGGCACGCCCTACCAGCCCTTCGGCGTAGCCCGCGCGGATACCCGCCAGCGTTTTCATGCTGCACGGGATGACGATCATGCCGTCGGTGCGAAACGAGCCGGAGGAGATTGTGGCAGCCTGATCGGCCGGGCTATGGACGACATCCGCCAGGGCAGCAACGTCATGCGCAGTGAAGGGCGTTTCCAGTTCAATCGTGGTTTTTGCCCACTTCGACATCACCAGATGCGTTTCCACCTCCGGCATTTCCCGCAGCGCCTGCAACAACGCCACGCCTAATGGCGCACCCGTTGCGCCCGTCATTCCCACAATCAATCTCATTCAGCACCTCAATTATTTTGTTCGTATACGAACATATTAATTAAACTACGCCTTGATCCTGCTGCTGACAAGATCGTTCGTATACGATCACACTAATCGCTAAAAAACTCTCGCGTTAAAATTCAGCCCGAGAGCGGCTATCATAGAGGGAGTATTTTTCCGTCGGAGTGTCCATGGAGTTAAGACAAGAAGCTTTCCACCTGCTACGTCAGCTTTTTCAACAGCATACCGCCCAGTGGCAGCACGCATTGCCCGAACTGACAAAGCCACAGTATGCGGTGATGCGGTCAATTGCTGAAAATCCTGGCATTGAGCAGGTTGCCCTGACTGAAGTCGCGGTGAGCACCAAAGCGACGCTGGCAGAAATGCTGAGCCGCATGGAAGCACGCGGCCTGGTCAGGCGCGAGCACGATCCGGCGGACAAGCGCCGTCGGTTTGTCTTTCTGACGGCCGAAGGTGAGGCCCTGCTTGAGAGCAGTAAACCGATTGGAAATGAGGTGGATGAGACGTTTTTAGGGCGCCTTAACGGCGCGGAACGAGAGCAATTTTCAGCGCTCATTAAAAAGATGATGCAGGATTAAGTAACCCTGACGCGCATAAAATCAATAAATGTTCGCACTTTCGCGGGCACATGCCGGGCATCAGGATAAACGGCATAGATGCCCTGCTGAGCGAACGTGTACGCCGGTAACAGCGAGACCAGTTCCCCTGCATCCAGTGCGTTTCGCACCAGCCACTCCGGCAGCAGCGCCACTCCACATCCCGCGAGGGCAAAAGCCATCAGCGCCTGGGCGCTGTCTGCATACAGGCGCGGCGCTTTCTTGATCTCAAAGGAAACCGGATGCCGATCAACGCCTCTCACCTGCCAGCGCAGCGGCGAGGTTAAACGCTCGTGAATGATCCAGCCCGCTTCCGCCAGCTGCTCCAGCGAGTCAACCGGATGGTTTGCCAGCCAGCCTGGCGTTGCCACGGGCAGGATGGTGAAGGAGGTCATCAACGCGGCGTGCTAGCGCGAATCTGCAAGCGTGCCGAGCCGGATAGCGACATCGAAGCGCTCGGCGATAAGATCGGCATGTAAAGAGGACGAGACATGCCGCACGCGAAGGTCCGGGTGCAGCTGGCTAAATTCAGCCAGCAAAGGCACCACAACCTGCGAGCCATATTCGGGCGTGGTGGTGATCCGCAGTTCTCCCGTCAGCCCGGCGTGGTTGGCGCGAACGTCATCCTGCAATCGCTCTGCATCCCGTAACAGCATCACGCTTCGTTGATGAAAGAGCTTCCCCGCCTCGGTCAGCGTCAGGCGTCGGGTGGTTCGCAGCAACAGGGTGACGCCCAGCTCCTCTTCAAGCTGACGAATATGAAAGCTGACCACCGCTTTTGTCAGCCCCATCGCCTCCGCTGCGGCGGTGAAACTGCCGGTGTCCGCTACGGCGATAAACATCGCCGTACGCTGTAAATTAAGCATCGCTTGCCTGGTTAACTGTCAAAATAATGTTGACAGTATATCGTGCTTTGTCGCGTTTACCCGTAACGCGCGGGCCGATACGATACGCCACCTCACCGGAGGAACTTCCATGACGTATCGCAGCAAAATCGCCGTCGTCTTTCTGCTCGGCTTTTTCCTTGATTTGATAAACATGTTTATTGCCAGCGTCGCCTTTCCGGCGATGGCTCGCGCTTTCAATACCACACCTTCCGCGCTTGCCTGGGTAAGTAACGGATACATTGCCGGGCTGACGCTAGTCATCCCTTTCAGCAGTATCCTGACGCGCCGCGTCGGGCCGAAGCGCGTTATCCTGCTCTCACTGCTTCTCTTTAGCGCGGCCTCCGTTGCGGCGGGTCTCTCATCTTCGCTGGAAAGTCTGATTGCCTGGCGAGTCGTACAGGGCGCCGGAGGGGGGTTACTGATCCCGGTTGGTCAGGCGCTGAGCTGCATGCAGGATTATCTCGCGCCGCTGGCCGCCTGGCACGGGATGTTTGTTTTTGCCGCAGTCATCACCCTACTGCCCGTACTGTACGTCTACCGTCTTAACAACACGCAGTTACTTGCGCAACTGCAACAGGAGCAACCATGACCCATTACGAACAAGAGATCCTCGACATTCACGTCGCCCTTGAAAACTGGTTAGGTGCAGGCGAAGGCGATCGGGACGCCCTGCTCGCCCGTTTCCGTCCGGATTTTCTGATGGTTCCACCGAGTGGCAACCCTTTAGATCATCACGCGCTTGCCCAATTTTTATATGCACAGCGGGGAACCCGACCCGGGCTCAGGATCGACATTGATGCGTTAACAACGCTTCAGACATGGGACAACGGCGCGGTGCTCCATTATCGGGAGACGCAAACCCGGCCAGGCCAGCCCGTCAACGTGCGCTGGTCAACCGCAGTGCTTAATCAGGAAGGGGATAACATCACCTGGCGTTTGCTGCACGAAACGGCGCAGCCGTAAGGCATAAAAAAGGCCCGTCTCACGACGGGCCTTTTCTGACGAATGGTTGCTTACTCGCGGAACAGCGCTTCGATATTCAGACCTTGCCCTTGCAGAATTTCACGCAGGCGACGTAGTCCTTCAACCTGAATCTGACGAACACGTTCACGGGTCAGGCCAATCTCACGACCGACGTCTTCCAGTGTCGCAGCTTCATACCCCAGTAAACCGAAACGACGTGCCAGCACTTCACGCTGTTTGGCGTTCAGTTCGAACAGCCATTTGACGATGCTCTGTTTCATGTCATCGTCCTGCGTGGTGTCTTCCGGGCCGTTGTCTTTTTCATCGGCCAGGATGTCCAGCAGCGCTTTTTCGGAGTCGCCACCCAGCGGGGTGTCAACCGAGGTAATGCGCTCGTTGAGACGCAGCATACGGCTTACGTCATCAACCGGTTTGTCGAGTTGCTCTGCAATTTCTTCCGCACTTGGCTCGTGGTCCAGTTTATGGGACAACTCGCGCGCGGTACGCAGATAAACATTCAACTCTTTGACGATGTGGATCGGCAGTCGAATCGTACGGGTCTGGTTCATAATAGCCCGTTCGATGGTCTGACGAATCCACCAGGTCGCGTAGGTTGAGAAACGGAACCCGCGTTCCGGGTCAAACTTCTCAACTGCGCGGATGAGACCTAAGTTGCCCTCTTCAATCAGATCCAGCAGAGCCAGACCACGATTGCCGTAACGGCGGGCAATTTTCACGACCAGTCGCAGGTTACTTTCGATCATGCGACGACGCGAGGCAACATCACCACGCAAAGCACGACGTGCGAAATAGACTTCTTCTTCGGCCGTTAGCAGTGGGGAGTAACCAATCTCCCCAAGGTAAAGCTGAGTCGCGTCCAGCACACGCTGTGTGGCACCCTGCGATAACAGCTCTTCTTCAGCCAAATCGTTATCACTGGGTTCCTCTTCTACTAAGGCTTTTTCGTCAAAAGCCTCTGCTCCGTTCTCATCAAATTCCGCGTCTTCATTTAAATCATGAACTTTCAGCGTATTCTGACTCATAAGGTGGCTCCTACCCGTGATCCCTGGACGAGACACCCTGGCTGGCATGTCCCATCAATTTATCGCTGCGGTAAATATTGCAGCGGGTTTACGGATTTCCCCTTGTAACGAATTTCAAAATGCAAGCGTGTAGAACTGGTTCCGGTGCTACCCATGGTAGCGATTTTTTGCCCCGCCTTAACTTCTTGTTGTTCCCGGACCAGCATAGTGTCGTTATGGGCGTAGGCACTCAGGTAATCATCATTATGTTTGATGATAATAAGATTACCGTAACCGCGCAGTGCGTTACCGGCATAGACAACGCGCCCGTCTGCGGTCGCGATGATTGCCTGTCCTTTACTGCCTGCGATATCGATCCCTTTGTTGCCCCCCTCAGAGGTAGCGAAGTTCTCGATAATCTTGCCGTCAGTTGGCCAGCGCCAGGTGGTGATTGACGAGCTGGCATTCTGACTGCTTGCAGTCGGTACAGTAGAGCTAACCACAGGTGCCGTAGTCGGTGCTGTGACAACAGTCGCAGTACCTTTATTATTCGGCAACATTTTGTTAGCACTCTGATCACCTGAATCCTCAGAATACGTAATTACAGGTTGTGAAGCAACCACCGTGGTGGATTTTTGTGCAGGCTTAACGCTGTTATTTTGAGCCGTCACATCGGCCGCTGAAACCGTGTTGCCAGGCGTCAGTGGGGTACCCGTTGCATTGCCTACCTGGAGCGTTTGCCCGACTTCCAGACCATACGGGGCCTGGACGTTGTTTCGCTGTGCCAGATCGCGGAAATCGTTCCCGGTGATCCAGGCAATATAGAACAGCGTATCGCCGCGCTTCACGGTATAGGTGCTGCCGCCGGTATAGCTACCTTTCGGAATGTTCCCATACTTACGGTTATACACTATGCGGCCATTTTCGGTCTGAACAGGCTGATCCACTGGCTGAATCTGCGAAGGCTGCGTAACTGGACGCTGAACCGGCTGGATCTGCGGAGTTTGCTGCGCCGTGGACGTGCCCATTTTAGGCGGAGGGGTAATCAACATTCCGCTGGACGTGTTACCCGAGCCGCTGGTTCCATTGACGGAACTGACGGGCGCAGGTGCATTGTCAGAACTTGTACAGCCTGCCAGCCAGAGCGAAACCAGTGATAATGCCGCAACACGGCTGATGGTGAATTTTGGGCTTCCCGCGCTCATTTATCCCCCAGGAATGTGTTAACTACCAGTGACTTAAAAATAACCGTGATGGCACGAACCTATCGCGCCACACCATACGCTGAATTTGCCTCAATAACCCTGGAAAAATCCGAGTCTCAGGCCAGCTCGCCTTTAACCAGGGGCACAAAGCGCACGGCTTCCACGGTATCGATAATAAACTCGCCGCCGCGTCGACGAACGCGCTTTAAAAGCTGCTGCTCATCGCCGACGGGCAAAACAAGAATGCCGCCCTCGTCCAGCTGCGAGAGAAGTGCAGCGGGGATTTCAGGTGGCGCTGCCGTGACAATAATGGCGTCAAACGGGGCGCGAGCCTGCCAACCCTGCCATCCATCGCCGTGGCGTGTCGATACATTATGTAAATCAAGCTGTTTCAGGCGACGGCGCGCCTGCCACTGCAAGCCTTTAATCCGTTCCACGGAACAGACATGGTGCACAAGGTGGGCCAGGATCGCGGTCTGATACCCTGAACCGGTGCCAATTTCCAGCACCCGGGAGTCTGGCGTTAACTCCAGAAGCTCCGTCATACGCGCCACCATGTAAGGCTGCGAAATCGTCTGGCCTTGCCCGATGGGCAGCGCCACGTTTTCCCACGCTTTGTGTTCAAACGCCTCATCTACAAACTTCTCACGGGGAACCTGGGCAAGCGCATCCAGCACCTGCTCGTTGGCGATCCCCTGTGCGCGTAATTGTTCCAGAAGAGTTTGTACACGTTTACTTACCATTGCGCGTTCACTCCGACCCGATCTAACCAGTCCGACACCACATCATGCGCGCTATAAGCGGTTAAATCTACGTGCAACGGCGTAACGGAAACGTAACCTTCATCCACCGCAGCGAAGTCGGTGTCTGGCCCTGCATCGCATTTATCTCCCGGCGGGCCGATCCAGTACAGGGTATTGCCGCGCGGATCCTGCTGGGGAATAACCTGATCGGCCGGATGGCGACTGCCGCAGCGCGTCACGCGGATCCCTTTGATCTCGTCCAGCGGGAGATCCGGCACGTTAATATTGAGGATACGTCCGGTACGCAGCGGCTCGCGGCCAAGCGCACGGAGAATGGAGCAGGTCACCGCGGCGGCAGTGTCATAGTGGGTGTGGCCGTTTAACGAGACCGCCAGCGCCGGGAAACCCAGGTGACGCCCCTCCATCGCCGCGGCCACGGTGCCGGAGTAAATCACATCATCGCCAAGATTCGGCCCGGCATTGATGCCGGAGACCACAACATCCGGCCGCGGGCGCATCAGCGCATTTACGCCCAGAAACACGCAGTCGGTCGGCGTCCCCATCTGGACGGCAATATCGCCATTCTCAAAGGTAAAGGTGCGAAGTGAAGACTCCAGCGTCAATGAGTTAGACGCGCCACTGCGGTTACGATCGGGAGCCACGACCTGCACATCCGCAAATTCGCGGAGGTGTTTCGCCAGCGTCTGAATACCTGGCGCATGGATCCCGTCATCGTTACTCAGCAATATTCGCATAATCACCCGACGTGTTGATAAGTTCCCTGACAACACTGGTGGCAAAGCTACCTGCCGGCAGCCAGAAGCGTAACTCGACGGTTACGTCATCCCACCAGTTCCAGCTCAGCTGTTGCGGGTAGAGGAGCATCGCACGGCGCGCCGCCTCAACTTTTTCCCGCACCAGCAATGATTGTAATTCTGGCGCATCCGCCACCGCTGACTGCTCAGCGGCCAGCGCCTCGCCCTGGGTTCCCCAGTCGCCTGAGCCCGGCAAGGCGGCGGTAATCATCAGCGCTTTAGCGTCCACGCGCGACTGGGCATCGGCCATCTCATTGGCCGTTGCCACAAACCAGCTTCCGCGTCCCGCTAATTGTAGCGCATCGCCGACAACAACTTGATTCGCGTCCGGTTTTTTCAGCCGTTCGCTCACAATCTGATTAAACAACGCACTGCGGGCCGCCGACAACCAAAAACTGCGTTTATTCCTGTCGCGTACCGGCGCACTGCTTTGCGCCCAGCGCAGCGCGCCCAGCAGGTTGCTGCCACCAATGCCAAAGCGCTGTGCGCCAAAATAGTTTGGCACGCCGCGTACGGTAATGGCCCTCAGGCGTTTTTCAACGTCATCGCGGTCGGTCACTTCACGCAGCACCAGCGTGAAATCGTTGCCTTTCAACGCTCCCGGACGCAGTTTGCGTTTATGGCGGGCATACTCCAGTACCTTACAGCCCTCAAGCTCAAATTTGCTTAAATCGGGCATGGCATTGCCGGGCACGCGGGCGCAAAGCCACTGTTCGGTCACGGCATGTTTATCTTTTTGACCGGCAAAGCTCACTTCACGGGCGTGAATTTTGAGGAATTTTGCCAGCGCGTCCGCCACGAAGCGGGTGTTGCAGCCGTTTTTCAGAATGCGCACCAGGATGTGCTCGCCTTCGCCATCCGGCTCAAAACCCAGATCTTCCACTACCACGAAATCTTCAGGGTTGGCTTTCAGCAGACCCTTGCCCTGCGGTTTACCGTGCAGATACGTCAGGTTGTCGAAATCCGTCATTTGGCCGCCTTCACCAGCAGCGCCACAGCTTCACAGGCAATGCCTTCGCCACGACCGGTAAAGCCCAGCTTCTCCGTGGTGGTCGCTTTGACGTTGACATCGTCCATATGGCAGCCCAGATCTTCAGCGATAAACACGCGCATCTGAGGGATGTGCGGCAGCATCTTCGGTGCCTGAGCAATGATCGTCACATCAACGTTGCCGAGGGTGTAGCCTTTGGCCTGAATACGACGCCAGGCTTCGCGCAGCAGTTCGCGGCTGTCTGCGCCTTTAAAAGCAGGATCGGTGTCCGGGAACAGTTTGCCAATGTCGCCCAGCGCGGCGGCACCCAGCAGCGCGTCGGTCAGCGCATGCAGCGCCACGTCGCCATCAGAATGCGCCAGCAAACCTTTTTCGTAAGGAATGCGCACGCCGCCAATGATAATTGGGCCAACGCCGCCAAAGGCGTGTACATCAAAACCGTGTCCAATACGCATTATGCCTTCTCCTGAGGGGTCGTACGAGTAAGATAAAATTCCGCGAGCTGTAAGTCTTCCGGGCGCGTCACTTTAATATTATCAGCGCGCCCTTCAACAAGCGTTGGGTGGAAACCGCAATACTCCAGCGCCGAGGCTTCGTCCGTAATGGTCGCACCTTCTTTGAGCGCACGCGTTAAGCAGTCGTGAAGTAATTCGCGGTGAAAAAATTGTGGCGTCAGCGCGTGCCATAAATCCACGCGCTCGACGGTGTGGGCAATCGCCAGTTTACCCGGTTCGGCACGCTTCATGGTGTCACGCACCGGGGCGGCCAGAATGCCGCCCACGTTACTGGTTTCACTCAGGGCCAGCAGACGTGACAGATCGTCGTGATGCAGACAGGGACGCGCGGCATCGTGCACCAGCACCCACTGCGCGTTCCCGGCAGCCTGAATGCCCGCCAGAACAGAGTCGGCCCGCTCGGCGCCGCCGTCAACAACGGTAATCTGAGGATGATTTGCCAGCGGGAGCTGTGCAAAACGCGCATCGCCGGGGCTGATGGCAATAACCACGCGTTTCACCCGGGCATGCGCCAGCAGCGCTGCCACGGCGTGCTCGAGGATCGTTTTATCGCCAATTGAGAGGTACTGCTTGGGACACTCTGTCTGCATGCGCCGGCCAAAACCTGCGGCCGGCACCACGGCACAGACGTCCGAAAAAGTTGCTGCCATGTCGTAATCCTGGGCCTGATTATCGATTGTTTTGTGCGGAGCCCTGATTGCGTTTAGACGCATCCGGAACCAGGCGATAAAACGTTTCGCCCGGCTTAGTCATACTGAGTTCATTGCGTGCGCGTTCCTCAATCGCCTCCTGGCCGCCATTGAGGTCATCAATTTCAGCAAAAAGTTGATCGTTACGCGCTTTAAGTTTGGCGTTTGTAGCCTGCTGTGCCGCGACGTCATCGCTCACCCGGCTGTAGTCGTGCAGTCCGTTTTTGCCGAACCACAGCGAATATTGCAGCCAGACCAGCAAAGCCAGCAACAGCAGCGTTAGTTTACCCATCCTGCCCCCTGAAAAAACGGCATCATCATCCCATAACTTTCCGCTGGACTCTACTGCGGGGTTTTAATTATGCCGTAAGTTAGCCCATCAGCCATAAAAACAGCAGGCCAAAGATGACCACAACGGTGGCGATAGTGATGAGCGTACTATACAGGAGCTTGCCGTTGAAAAGGGAGTGCAGCGCCACGCCCACAACCACCGCAACGGGCATCAGCGCCAGAAAGAAAGGCCAGGTATAGAGGAAGAAAAAGAGGGTGTTACCACCGTAGATCAAAAACGGGATACCCAGCGCCAGTAGCCACGATACGAAGCCGACTATCGCCCCAGGGAAGGACCAGGTCGTCTCGTCGTCGGTCGTTAACGGTTCCGACCCGGTGGTAATCATGTAGTTTTCACTGTTGCGCATAGCTAATCCTGTGACCGTGACTCATCGCTCGGGAAGACAGCTCCCGAACGATACCGTCTCAGGATCTGATAATATCGTCCCGTCTGAGCAGGTCTAATAATTGGCTTACTAAATTTGTTACCAATTGTTGGCCTTCCAGATGAATCTCAGGGGATTCAGGCGCTTCGTAAACCGAGTCAATGCCGGTGAAGTTTCGCAGCTCTCCCGCGCGGGCTTTTTTGTACAGCCCTTTTGGATCGCGCGCTTCGCAGATTGCCAGCGGGGTATCCACAAACACTTCAATAAAGCGATTCTGCCCCACGCGCTCACGCACCATCTGACGTTCGGCGCGGTGCGGTGAGATAAACGCCGTTAGCACCACCAGCCCGGCATCCGCCATCAGGCTGGCGACTTCCCCTACCCGACGAATGTTCTCTTTACGGTCTTCATCGCTGAACCCTAAATCGCTGCACAGGCCGTGACGCACGTTGTCGCCGTCCAGCAGGTAGGTGCTCACCCCCTGCTGATGCAGCGCCTCTTCCAGTGCGCCTGCCACCGTGGATTTACCGGAGCCAGACAGCCCGGTAAACCACAGCACAACCCCACGGTGACCGTGGAGCTGTTCGCGCTGGGCGACGGTGACCGGATGAGGATGCCAGACGACGTTCTCATCATGGGCGGCCATCACTTGCCTCCCAGCAGATCGCGTGCGCCCCAGTGCGGGAAGTGCTTACGCACCAGCGCGTTCAGTTCCAGCTCGAAGGCGCTGAACTCAGACGTCACGCTCGCCTGTGCGTCAGGCTCGCGGACCATGCCGGCACCGACGGTGACGTTGGTCAGGCGGTCAATGAAGATCAGCCCGCCCGTCACCGGATTCTGCTGATACGGATCCAGCACCAGCGGCTCGTCGAAGGTCATATCCACCAGACCGATGCCGTTCAGCGGCAGCTCGCTCACGTCACGGTGGGTCAGGTTGTTGATGTCCACCTGGAACTGAATGCCGTCCACGCGGGCGCGGGTTTTCTTGCCGGCGATTTTAATGTCATAGCTCTGGCCTGCGGTCAGCGGCTGTTCGGCCATCCACACTACATCCACGGATGCGCCCTGCACCGCCGCCAGCGTTTCCTGCGCGTCGACCAGCAGGTCGCCGCGGCTGATATCAATTTCGTCTTTCAGTACCAGGGTTACCGCTTCACCTGCCCCGGCTTCGTCCAGATCGCCATCAAAGGTGACGATACGGGCGATGGTCGATTCCACGCCGGATGGCAGCACCTTGACGCGCTGACCCACCTTCACGGAGCCTGAAGCGAGAGTACCGGAGAAGCCGCGGAAATCGAGGTTCGGACGGTTCACGTACTGCACCGGGAAGCGCATCGGCTGGGTATCGACCACGCGCTGAATTTCAACGGTTTCCAGCACTTCCAGCAGCGTCGGGCCGCTGTACCACGGCATGTTCGCGCTCTGAGAGGCGACGTTATCCCCTTCCAGCGCCGACAGCGGCACAAAGCGAATATCGAGGTTGCCCGGCAGCTGTTCAGCAAAGGTCAGGTAGCTCTGGCGGATCTCGTCGAAACGCGCTTCGCTGTAGCCCACCAGATCCATTTTGTTCACCGCCACCACCAGATGCTTGATCCCCAGCAGCGTAGAGATAAAGCTGTGACGACGAGTCTGATCCAGCACACCTTTACGGGCGTCGATCAGCAGGATCGCCAGGTCACAGGTGGACGCGCCGGTCGCCATGTTACGGGTGTACTGCTCGTGCCCCGGGGTGTCGGCGATAATAAATTTGCGCTTTTCGGTAGAGAAGTAGCGATAGGCGACATCAATGGTAATGCCCTGCTCGCGCTCCGCCTGCAAGCCGTCCACCAGCAGCGCCAGGTCGAGTTTTTCGCCCTGGGTGCCGTGGCGTTTGCTGTCATTGTGCAGGGAAGAGAGCTGATCTTCGTAGATCTGGCGCGTGTCGTGCAGCAGACGACCAATCAGGGTACTTTTCCCGTCATCCACGCTGCCGCAGGTCAGGAAACGCAGCAGGCTTTTGTACTGTTGGGCGTGCAGATAAGCTTCTACGCCGCCTTCATCGGCAATTTGTTGGGCAATAGTCGTATTCATGGCGGCTCCTTAGAAATAACCCTGACGTTTCTTCAGCTCCATGGAGCCTGCCTGGTCGCGGTCAATCACGCGGCCCTGTCGCTCACTGGTGGTCGACACCAGCATCTCCTCGATGATCTCGGGCAGCGTCTGCGCACTGGATTCCACCGCGCCGGTCAACGGCCAGCAGCCGAGAGTACGGAAACGGACCATCTGTTTTTTGATCACTTCGCCCGGCTGTAAATCAATGCGATCGTCGTCGATCATCATCAGCATGCCGTCGCGCTCCAGCACCGGGCGCTCGGCCGCCAGATACAGCGGAACGATCTCAATATTTTCCAGATAGATGTACTGCCAGATATCCAGCTCGGTCCAGTTGGAGAGCGGGAAGACGCGAATGCTTTCGCCCTTGTTGATCTGGCCGTTGTAGTTGTGCCACAGCTCCGGACGCTGGTTTTTCGGGTCCCAGCGGTGGAAGCGGTCGCGGAAAGAGTAGATACGCTCTTTGGCGCGGGATTTCTCTTCGTCACGTCGCGCGCCGCCGAAGGCCGCATCAAAACCGTATTTATTCAGCACCTGCTTCAGCCCTTCGGTTTTCATGATGTCGGTATGCTTGGCGCTGCCGTGCACGAACGGGTTGATGCCCATCGCCACCCCTTCCGGGTTTTTGTGCACCAGCAGCTCGCAGCCGTAGGCTTTGGCGGTACGGTCACGAAACTCGTACATCTCGCGGAATTTCCAGCCGGTATCCACGTGTAACAGCGGGAACGGCAGCGTACCCGGATAAAACGCTTTACGCGCCAGGTGCAGCATGACGCTGGAATCTTTACCGATGGAGTACATCATCACCGGGTTAGAAAACTCGGCGGCCACTTCGCGGATAATGTGGATACTTTCCGCTTCGAGCTGCCGCAGGTGAGTAAGTCGTTTTTGGTCCATAACCGTTCCTTAAGCCAAATTTATAACAGAAGCGCCAAAGCCTTCTGTGTCGGTTGTGTGTTGGAACCAGGCGAGCGTGCTGTGCAGCTGCACCACTTCTCCCACCACGATCAGGGCGGGCATTGGGGCGTCTTTCGCCAGGGTTGCAAGGTCTTGTAAGGTGCCGATGGCGACATGCTGATCGACGCGTGTCCCGCGGGAGATCACCGCTACCGGCGTCGTCGCATCGCGACCGTGCTGAATAAGCTGTTCGCTGATGTCAGCCGCTTTCATCGTGCCCATATAAATCGCCAGCGTTTGTCGGCTCTGGGCGAGATGCGACCAGTCAAACGGCGTGCTGTCGGCTTTATAGTGCCCGGTCACAAAGGTCACGCTCTGGGCGTAATCGCGATGGGTCAGCGGAATACCGGCGTAGGCCGTGACGGCAGACGCCGCCGTAATGCCGGGAACCACCTGGAACGGGACGCCCGCTTCGGCTGCCGCCTGCAACTCCTCGCCACCACGACCGAAGATAAACGGGTCGCCCCCTTTCAGGCGCACCACGGTCTTGCCCGCTTTCGCGGCGGCAATCAGCATCTGGTTGGTGTCGTGCTGGGGCACGGAGTGCTCGCCGGCACGTTTGCCGACGCAAATTTGCTCCGCGTCACGGCGGATCAGCTCGCGAATACCGTCGGTGACCAGGTGGTCATAGAACACGACATCCGCATCCTGAAGAACCTGGAGGCCACGCAGCGTGAGCAGCCCGGCATCGCCCGGCCCGGCGCCCACCAGAATGATCTCCCCGCCCGTACTGCCGGGGTTATCCAGTTCGTCTTCGAGAATTTGTTGCGCCGCCGTCTCGTTACCGGCCTGCATCAGGCTGGCAAAGCGGCCGCGAAACACACGCTCCCAGAAGCGACGGCGTTCCGTCACGCTGGTCAGACGCGTTTTCAAATGGTTGCGCCAGTAGCTGGCCTTCTCCGCCATGCGTCCGAGGCTGGTCGGCAGCAGCGCTTCGATTTTTTCTCGCAGCACGCGCGCCAGCACCGGGGCGGTGCCGCCGGAGGAGATCGCCACCAGCAGCGGCGAGCGGTCGACAATTGACGGGAAGATAAATGAACATAACGGCTGGTCGTCTACCACGTTCACCAGACGGTGTCGGGCCTGAGCTGCGTCGGAGATGCGGCGGTTGAGCGCCCGATCTTCGGTTGCCGCAATCACCAGCACCACGCTGTCGATCTGAGACTCTTCAAAATCCGCCTCTGCAACGATCTGCACCTGCGCCCCGGCGCGTTGCAGGAAGGCGATTTTGCGATCGGCAATTTCACCCGTCCCGACAACCAGTACCGGTCGGTCTTTTAAGGCAGCAAAAAGGGGGAGATAGTCCACAGGCAACAACTCACTAACAACCACGAATAAAGGGACTATAGGGGGCGGCTTAGATCGAATGAAATTACGAATTGGAATGAGTAGTTACTCAATGGAATAACGCCGTGGAAAAGCAAATATCAAAAAATGCTTAACACGCGAAATTTCGGGCATTTAGGAGCAATTCAAATTGTGTCTACCCGATCACAGTTTCATACTATGCGGGTTAAAATTTTGCTCTGTTTTTAAGGACTCACTATGTTTTCCGCAATGCGCCACCGATTCGTTGCCCTGGCGCTCGGCGTTTGCTTTATCCTTCCGGCTCAGGCAAATAATCAATCTTACGGTGAAATAGCCAGTATGCAGGCGCGGCATATTGCGACGGTCTTTCCGGGCCGTATGACCGGAACCCCAGCCGAGATGCTCTCGGCAGACTATATTCGTCAGCAGTTTGCGGATATGGGCTATGAGAGCGACATTCGCGCTTTCCACAGCCGCTACATCTATACCACACGCAATAAAACGCAGAACTGGCATAACGTAACCGGCAGCACGGTCATTGCGGCGCACGAAGGAAAGGCGGCTGAGCAGATTATTATTATGGCGCACCTTGATACCTACACGCCGTTGAGCGACGCCGATGTCGATAATAACCTCGGCGGGCTGACGCTTCAGGGACTGGATGACAATGCGGCGGGTCTGGGCGTGATGCTTGAGCTGGCCGAACGCCTGAAGAATATTCCGACGAAATACAGCATTCGCTTTGTTGCGACCAGCGGCGAAGAAGAAGGAAAACTCGGCGCTGAGAATCTCCTTAAGCGCATGAGCGCTGAGGAGAAGAAAAATACGTTGCTGGTGATTAACCTCGATAATCTGATCGTGGGGGATAAGCTCTATTTTAATAGCGGACAGAGCACGCCGAGCAGCGTACGTAAACTCACCCGCGACCGCGCGCTGGCGCTTGCCCGCACGCATGGCGTCTATGC
Organism: Enterobacter cloacae complex sp. S1; assembly: GCF_014930525.1. Classification (NCBI taxonomy): domain Bacteria; kingdom Pseudomonadati; phylum Pseudomonadota; class Gammaproteobacteria; order Enterobacterales; family Enterobacteriaceae; genus Enterobacter; species Enterobacter cloacae complex sp. S1. The sequence continues at coordinate 522,865 of NZ_JADBRE010000004.1, read as the reverse complement.
TGCGACAAATCCGGGCGGTAACCCGCAGTATCCTAAAGGCACAGGCTGCTGTAATGACGGTGAAGTGTTTGATAAGGCGGGCATTCCGGTGCTTTACGTCGAGGCGACGAACTGGGCGCTGGGCAAAAAAGATGGCTATCAGCAGCGCAGCAAATCGAAAGCCTTTCCGGACGGCACCAGCTGGCATGATGTGCGGCTGGATAATCAGCAGCACATTGATAAAGCGCTGCCGCAGCGGATTGAGCACCGCAGCCGGGATGTCGTGAAGGTGATGCTGCCGCTGGTGAAGGAGCTGGCGAAAGCGGGGAAAGCCTGAGGCAATTAAGCCCGGTAAGGCGTAGCCGCCACCGGGCGAAACGACATTACCCTTCGTGCAGCCCGCACTCGCGCTTCAGCCCAAAGAATCGCGTCTCTTCTTCCGCCATTCCCGGTTCCCATTTACGCGTGGTGTGGGTGTCGCCTACCGACAGGTAGCCTTGATCCCACAGCGGATGGTACTTCAGCCCGTGCTTTTGCAGATACTGGTACACCGTGCGGTTATCCCAGTCGATGATCGGCAGCACTTTGAACACGCCGCGCTGCACCGCCAGCACCGGCAGCGTTGCCCGGCTCCCGGACTGCTCGCGGCGCAGGCCCGCGAACCAGGTCTGAGCGTTCAGCTCTTTCAGCGCCCGGTTCATCGGCTCGACCTTGTTGATCTCATTGTATTTCTCAATGCCCTCAACACCCTGCTCCCACAGCTTGCCGTAGCGCGCCTCCTGCCAGGCCGCGCTTTCCGTCGCGCGGTAAACTTTGAGGTTCAGCTTGAGCTTGTCCGTCAGCTCGTCAATAAACTGGTAGGTCTCCGGGAACAGATAGCCGGTATCGGTGAGGATCACCGGAATGTCCGGGCGGATCCGATTCACCAGGTGCAGGCTGACCGCCGCCTGGATGCCAAAGCTTGACGACAGCACATAGTCACCCGGCAGGTTTTCCAGCGCCCACGCCACGCGCCCTTCGGCGTCGAGTTTTTCCAGCTGGGCGTTGGTTTCTGCCAGGGCCAGAATGCGTTCGACTTTTGGCTGGTCATTAAGGGCGTTTAGATCGAGTACGGACATAAGAACCTCGTTTGCCTGTTTTGCCGGGCGGCACTGCGTTTGCCCGGCCTACAAAAGCGGTGAAACCGCCGGGATGTTACTCCCAGAAATCCCTTGCGGGATCGAGCACCGGGCGAATGATGCCCGCACGTACCGTAAAGTCGCCGAAGCCTTCACCCGCTTCACGCTCTATCGCCCAGCGCCCGACAAGCTCGTCGATGGAATCAAGAATTTCCGGTTCCGTAATATTTTCACGGTACATACGCGGAATGCGCGTCCCCATACGGTTGCCGCCAAGGTGCACGTTGTAACGACCCGGCGCTTTGCCCACCAGACCCAGCTCGGCCAGCATCGCGCGACCGCAGCCGTTCGGGCAGCCGGTGACGCGCATAACAATATGCTCGTCCGGAATACCGTGTTTTTCCAGAATCGCTTCCACCTTATCAGTGAAGGACGGCAGGAAACGCTCCGCTTCGGCCATCGCCAGCGGACAGGTCGGGAACGACACGCAGGCCATCGAGTTTTCACGCTGCGGTTTAACCGCATTCATCAACCCATGATCGCGCGCCAGCTTCTCGATTTTAGCCTTCTGGCTTTCCGGCACGCCGGCAATAATCAGGTTCTGGTTGGCGGTAATGCGGAACTCGCCTTTATGGATCTTAGCAATTTCCAGCAGACCGGTTTTCAGCGGGCGGCCCGGATAATCCAGAATACGACCGTTTTCAATAAACAGCGTCAGGTGCCATTTATTATCGATACCTTTCACCCAGCCAATGCGATCGCCGCGACCGGTGAATTCGTAAGGGCGGATCGGCTCAAACTTGATCCCCGCGCGACGCTCCACTTCTTCTTTGAACGTCTCGACGCCCACGCGCTCCAGGGTGTATTTGGTTTTCGCGTTTTTACGGTCGGTACGGTTGCCCCAGTCGCGCTGGGTAGTAACCACCGCCTCAGCCACGGCCAGCGTGTGCTCCAGCGGCAGGAAGCCGAACTCGCTCGCGGTGCGGGCGTAGGTTTTCTTGTTCCCATGCTCGATGGACAAACCGCCGCCCACCAGCAGGTTAAAGCCGACCAGCTTGCCATTTTCGGCAATCGCCACGAAGTTCATGTCGTTGGCGTGCAGGTCGATATCGTTCTGCGGCGGGATAACCACCGTGGTCTTGAATTTGCGCGGCAGGTAGGTCTGACCGAGGATCGGCTCTTCGTCCGTGGTCGCGACTTTCTCCTGATCGAGCCAGATCTCCGCATAGGCACGCGTGCGTGGCAGCAGGTGCTCGGAGATCTTCTTCGCCCACTCGTACGCTTCGGCGTGCAGCTCGGACTCATACGGGTTCGAGGTGCAAAGCACGTTACGGTTCATGTCGTTGGCGGTCGCCAGCGCGTCCAGCCCCACGGAGTGCAGCATCTGGTGCACCGGCTTGACGTTCTTCTTCAGAATGCCGTGGAACTGGAAGGTCTGACGGTTAGTCAGACGGATGCTGCCGTAAATCGTGTTTTCACCGGCAAACTTGTCAATCGCCTGCCACTGTTTGGTGGTGATGATGCCACCCGGCAGGCGGCAGCGCAGCAGCATCGCATGACGCGGCTCCAGCTTCTGTTCGGCACGTTCGGCGCGGATATCGCGGTCGTCCTGCTGGTACATACCGTGGAAACGGATCAGCAGGAAGTTGTCGCCTTTGAAACCGCCGGTCAGGCCGTCATTTAAATCTTCGGCAATGGTACCGCGCAGGTAGTTGCTCTCTACCTTCATGCGCTCGGCATCAGACAGTTTGCCTTCGACCACCAGTGGGCCAGGATGTTTTTCGCTCATTAGTAGACATCTCGCTGATAACGGCGCTCTACGCGCAGCTCACTTAAAAATTCATCCGCCGTTTCGGCATCCATACCGCCGAATTCGGCAATCACTTCCAGCAGTGCCTGCTCAACGTCTTTCGCCATGCGATTGGCGTCGCCGCAGACATAAATGTGGGCGCCGTCATTGATCCAGCGCCACAGCTCTGCGCCCTGTTCGCGCAGTTTGTCTTGTACGTATACTTTTTCTTTCTGATCGCGGGACCAGGCCAGATCGATGCGGGTCAGCACGCCCTCTTTGACGTAGCGCTGCCATTCAACCTGGTAGAGGAAATCTTCAGTAAAATGCGGGTTGCCGAAGAACAGCCAGTTTTTACCCGGTGCCTCGTCCGCTGCACGCTGCTGCATAAAGGCGCGGAACGGTGCGATGCCGGTGCCCGGGCCAATCATGATCACCGGCGTTTCCGGGTTCGCCGGCAGGCGGAAGTTGTCGTTGTGTTCGATAAAGACGCGCACCTCGCCCTCTTCTTCCACGCGGTCGGCCAGGAAGCCCGACGCCCCACCCGCCCGCGCGCGGCCTTCGATGTCGTAACGCACCACGCCAACGGTGATGTGGACTTCGTTTTCCACTTCCGCCTGTGAAGAGGCGATGGAGTAAAGACGCGGCGTCAGCGGACGCAGCAGGCCGATCAGCGCGTCGGCATCCAGCTGTGCCGGGGAGAAACGCACCATGTCGACAATCGGCGTCGTCGCGGCGTAATGCTGTAACTTCGTCTTGTCCCCCACCAGCGGCAGAAGGGACTCGCTGCGCGTTAAGGTGGCGTAGTTTTCAACGATGTTGGCGGTGTTCACCGTCAGCTCGAAATGCCACTGAAGCGCCTCAGAGAGCGGTAAGGTTTTACCTTCCACCTGGACCAGCTCCGTGCCTTTCAGCCACAGCAGCTCGACCAGCTCTTTCACCAGCGCCGGATCGTTCTGATACCAGACGCCCAGCGCATCGCCAGGCTGATAACGCAGGCCGGAGTCACCGAGATCGATTTCGATATGGCGCACGTCTTTTTCCGAATCACGGCCCGTGATTTTCTGGTTTACCGACAGGCTCGCCGTCAGCGGCGCCTCTTTCGTGTAAGGGCTGGTGTGGATTTCATTTACGGTGCCCGCTGCGGTAACGGCGGCCTGCGCTGGCGTCTCTTTCGGGACGCGGACCTTCAGCACCTCAACGATGCGCGTCCGCCATTCGGCGGCGGCGGCCTGGTATTCGACATCAGCGTCTACGCGATCCAGCAGGCGCTCTGCACCCAGCTCCGCCAGCTTGCTGTCGAAGTCTTTACCGGACTGGCAGAAAAATTCATATGACGTATCACCGAGGCCGAAGACGGCAAAGGCGGTGCCCTCCAGCCTGGGCGCTTTTTTCGAGAACAGGAACTTATGCAGCGCGACGGCTTCTTCAGCAGGCTCACCTTCCCCCTGCGTTGACGCCACCACCACCAGCAATTTTTCTGACGCGATCTGTTTGAATTTATAATCCCCGGCGTTGACCAGGTTAACGTTCAGCTTCGCGGCGAGCAGGTCATCACGCAGCGCTTCGGCCACACGACGGGCATTACCCGTTTGCGAAGCGGAGATAAGCGTGATGGCAGGAATTTCAACGGCCGTTGGCGGGACGCCAGCCACAGCACCCGGCTGCTGGTTGAGCATTCCCCAGAAATAGCCGGAGACCCAGGCGAGCTGGGTGGGTGAAAAATCGGAAGTCGCGGCCTGGAGGCGCGCCAGTTGCTCCGGGTTAAGGGGAAGCAAATTTGAAGGTGGGGCCTGTGTTGTCATGCGTCGTTATGTTCCAGTAGCAAAGCGGACTTTAAGCGAATAAATCCAAACTGAAGATAAGGTTAACGGCGGGGATAATAACAATTAAAGAAGGGATGGAAATAATAAATAACCAAATGGACTAACCTGTTTTAGTTATCGTTCTTAACGATAAAAGCGATTAAATAACTAACTGAAATAAAACAATAAAGGCCGATAAATACCATGAATACGAGGCGGTGACCGTTCAGAGCCGTTTTAGTTAATGATAAAAATTGTGCTTTCCGGTACTATGCGGCGGTTTTTTCCGCATTCCTGAGAGCTATGATGTCCACCACACTGTTTAAAGATTTCACCTTCGAAGCCGCACACCACCTTCCACACGTTCCTGCCGGGCACAAATGTGGCCGCCTGCATGGACACTCGTTTATGGTGCGTCTTGAAATCACCGGTGAAGTCGATCCCCATACGGGCTGGATCATGGACTTTGCCGAACTGAAGGCCGCGTTTAAGCCGACCTACGATCGTCTCGATCACTACTATCTGAATGATATTCCGGGCCTTGAAAACCCGACCAGCGAAGTGCTGGCGAAATGGATTTGGGATCAGATGAAACCGCTGGTGCCGCTGCTGAGCGCGGTGATGATCAAAGAGACCTGCACGGCAGGCTGCGTCTACCGCGGGGAGTGAATCTCCTCCGTTGCGGCCTCACGAGGCACGAGCGGCGTAAACTCGTAGAGCACCAGCGCATTACTCTCCAGTGATTCACTCAGTTGCCAGCCGTCATAAAGGCGTTCATCGCGTACGGAAAGCGTTGGACGCGCTTTATGCGCTATCCAGCGCCACATCTCTTCATCAGGGCCGCTTTCGCTGCCAACCCCTTCAAGCAGCGGATAGAGCGCGCCGTTGTGCTGATCAAACAGATGACATTTAATTCGCCATTTACCGCGCATTCCCTTCAGGTGTAAATGATACTGCTGGCGAAAACGCTGGATGAATGCTTCTTCACTGGAAAGGAGCGGATTAAAAACCACCACATTACGCAGCAACAGCTGATAACCATTGCGATGGCGCGTAAGCAGGACACGCTTATCATTGACCAGCACCTCGCCCCGCAGACGTTGCCAGAGCCAGAGTACCCAATAAACCGGACGCGGCAGACCATGGTTATACTGTAGCGCCAGGCTTGAGGTATCGATGGTGTTGTTCGCACGAGCTTCTCCCTGAAGGCCCGAATTGAGCCAGAATCCCGCCAGCCAGACCTGCTCCGAAAGTCCAAGCAGGTTCTGCATCAGCAACGCCCCACGAAAAAACCAGCCGTTTGTCGCCCGCGTGTTGCCGGTGAGGGTATTCCAGGAGAGAAGCCAGACGGGAAGCGAACTTTTTCGCAGGCGAAGGGCGGCGAGGATCTGGCGGACCTTCAGTATCGGATAATTTTCCGTTGAGGAGAGAGGGGTTGCCTCCAGCTGCGCGGGATCGAGAAGCTCATTGGCATCGGCAGAACAGGCAAGAAAATCGGCCTGCATCAGGATGGCTGAACTGAACAGGGTATCGTCGCTTACGCCCGCGCTGACGGGGGCAAATCGGTGCCATAAACCAAACTTTGCCTGCGGAAGATAAGTTCGTATTGCCTTTTGCTGGGCCAGCCAGACCTGCTCCCGGGTCTCCTCACTTGCCTGTGTTGACCAGTGCATGACGAAGTGCCAGCCCGCGGTGATCTCTGGCGAAAAATGATTAACCGACTGTTGTAAAAAACGGGTAAGAAGATCGCGACGGGTCGTTACGCCGGTGTGCAGTAGCACCGTCCACTGCTTTTTTGCCAGCCAGGTGAAGAGCTGATGCAGATTGTACCAGCAGGCGTAGCCCGCTATCTGGGGGTCATCCCACCCGGTGGCAAACAGACGACTGCTGAGAAAAGGTTCGGCGATATCAATCCCCTCAATGGGAATGGCCTCATTTATCGCCTCCAGATTTTGTCGAACGTCCTTACGCAGCAAATCGTCGAGCTCACGCAGGGTAATGACCACCCGCATACGGCGCAGCGAGGCAGAAAGAGGATTAAGCTGCTCAAGATCCAGGCTCTGCTCCTGCTGCGGATGAACGATGAGCGGCGAGGCTCCCCAACCGCGCGCCACCGGTTCATTGAGCAGGCTAAACAGCTTGTCCACGGCGACCGGATAGCGCTGCTCACGCCTGTCCGTCCGAATACGTGCCGCCTCCGGGTGCTGGCGCCGGGTCTTACGAAACTCACCCGGAGACATATTGTGAACACGCCTGAACCGATCGCTCATCATACGCGTGCTGGCGAAACCCTGCTCAAGCGCAATCTGGTGCAGCGGTCGGTTCGTCAGCCGGAGAGCGTCGGCCGCCTTTTCCAGCCGCAGGTGGGTGATGTACTGCATGAAACTGATCCCCACCTCCTTGCGAAAGAGACGAGAGAGCCAGGCTTCAGAGACATATTCACTCGCGGCGATTTCCGCAAGCGTAATACGGCGGGAATAACTGGCATTGATCCGCTCTATCACCCGGGCGATGCGTTTGCTGTGCGCTGAGGAAAGTTCCCGGGACAGCATACGGGCGGGCTGTTGAAAGCGGCTGGTCAGCAAGAGCAATATCTCGCTCAGCCAGCGGTACGCCTCCAGCCGGTAGCGGTGCGGGTCGTTGATGAGGGTGACCACAAGAAGCTGGCGCAGCAGATCGCGAAGCGCATCGCATTGGGGCCAGACGCCTCCGGCTTCTGCCGGTACAGCATAATCATGGGCAAAAAAATCATTGCAGAGCTGGATGACCCAGCGCCCGGAAAGGGTTACGCGCAGGGTGACATTTGCCGTTTCGCTCGTGAACAGCCAGCGCCGATGACGGTTGATGATAGCAAGGGTATTGGCCTCCAGGATGTCATGTCCCACATCGGTGTTCAGCTCTGCCCGCCCTTCCAGCACCCAGAGCAACGTTAGCGTATCGCCTTCATCCTCCACGCAGTGGCGAATGTCCTGAATCTCTATCCAAAATTCATCTCCCCGTTGCGCCATCTTACCCCTCACCAAAGACAAAAAATGACCTGATCTTTTTTGTCATAACTGAATTGTATGAAAAACAATCAAAATAAAGCCGTCGCTTTACAACAAAAAAATGCATTTTCAGGCGGGACGATCGTCATAGACTCGAAATTATCATCGTTTGGCAGAAAAAGGATAACAAAAATGACACATCCAATTATCGAAGCTCTGCGTGGCAACGAAGCTAGGTTCACTGAATTACGTCGCTATTTTCATCAGCATCCTGAAATTGGTTTTGAGGAGCACAACACGAGCGATCGCGTTGCAGCGCTGCTTCAGGAATGGGGATATGAGGTTCATCGCGGCCTGGCGAAAACCGGTGTGGTCGGCACACTGAAGGTGGGTAACGGGCATAAACGCCTGGGCCTGCGCGCCGATATGGATGCGCTGCCAATGCAGGAAAACAACGGCAAGGCGTGGAGCAGTACCGTTGAGGGTAAATTCCACGGCTGCGGTCATGACGGCCACACCACAACGCTCCTGTATGCAGCGGAGTACCTGGCACGCACCCGCAATTTTAACGGCACGCTGCACCTTATTTTTCAGCCCGCGGAAGAACTTCTGTATGGCGGACGCGTTATGGTAGAGGACGGTTTGTTTGACCTGTTCCCCTGCGACCACATCTTCGGTCTGCACAATATGCCGTCACAGCCCCTCGGAAAAATTGGTCTGCGCGATGGCGCCATGATGGCCTCTTCCGACACCCTTCATATTGAGGTTAACGGCGTGGGGGGGCACGGCGCGGTGCCAGAACATACCGTTGACGCCACCCTGGTTGCCTGCCATATCACTATCGCTTTGCAGTCGATTGTTTCGCGCAACATTACCCCCTTCCAGCCAGCCGTCGTTACCGTAGGCAGCATTCAGGCCGGGCACGCTCCCAACATTATCAACGACAAGGTATTGATGAAACTTACCGTTCGCACGCTGGATGAACGCGTGCGACAAACCGTGCTACAGCGTATCCATGATATCGCCGTTGCACAGGCGGAAAGTTTCAATGCGACGGCCACCATTCGACACATTAACGGCAGCCCGGTGCTGAAAAACAATCCGCAAGCCAACGAGATGGTGCGCAGCGTCGCCACCGATCTGTTCGGTCAGGATGCCGTCGCGGAGGTCAATGCGTTTATGGGCAGCGAGGACTTTGCTTTCATGCTCGAGAAAAATCCCAATGGCTGCTATTTCACGCTTGGCGCCGGGGATGAGCCTGACCGCTGCATGGTACATAACCCGGGCTACGACTTTAACGACAACATTCTCCTCACCGGCGCGGCGCTGTGGGCCGCACTGACCGAACACTATCTGCGCTGATTCGCACCTTCCCGGGAGGGCTGCACTATGAGTACCGTTTCCCTGACAGGCGCATCCGCCTACGCCGGTAACGATCGGCTGCTGGCGGGTATCGTCATGAGCGTTCTGACATTCTGGCTGTTTGCCCAGTCGGTTATCAACGTGGTTCCGGCCATGCAGAATAGCCTCGATATTGCCCTCGAAACCCTTACGCTGGCCGTCAGCCTGAGCGCGTTGTTCAGCGGCTGTTTTGTCGTCGCCTGCGGTGGGTTTGCCGATAAGTTTGGGCGCATGCGCCTGACCATGATTGGCCTGATCCTGAGCATGATCGGGAGTGGTCTGCTGTTCATTTCATGGGAGCCCATCCTGTTTCTGTTGGGAAGAGCGATACAGGGGCTATCAGCGGCGTGCATCATGCCCGCCACGCTGGCGCTGATTAAGACCTGGTATGAAGGTAAAGCACGCCAGCGCGCAATCAGTTTCTGGGTTATCGGTTCATGGGGCGGGAGTGGCCTGAGCTCGTTTGTGGGAGGTGCCATTGCCACCACGCTGGGCTGGCGCTGGATTTTTATTCTGTCGATGGTGGTGGCTCTGGCCGCGCTATTGCTTATCCGCGCCACGCCGGAAAGCCGCAGCCCTGATGCGTGTCGACACAAACTGGATATCAGCGGCCTGGTGAGTTTTGTCCTTATGCTGGTGCTGTTCAATCTGTTTATTAGCAAAGGACACAGCTGGGGCTGGAGCAGCAGTTTATCGCTTCTTGTACTGTGTGGAGCCGTGATTGCACTGATGTGCTTTGTCGTTACCGGGCGGCGAAAAGGCGATGCGGCGCTGATCGATTTCGCCCTGTTTAAAAACCGGGCCTATAGCGCCTCGGTATTCTCAAATTTCCTGCTCAACGGCTGCATTGGCACCATGATGATCGCCAGCATCTGGTTGCAGCAGGGCCATCATCTGTCACCGCTACAGACCGGCATGATGACGCTGGGGTATCTGGTTACCGTACTGGCGATGATCCGGGTGGGTGAAAAACTGCTTCAGCGCTATGGCGCCAGGCTGCCGATGATGACCGGCCCGCTGCTGACCGCAACAGGTATTTCGCTGATTTCATGCACCTTCTTAAGCAAAGAGGTCTACATTGTTACCGTTTTTCTGAGCAATATTTTATTCGGGCTGGGGCTCGGATGTTACGCCACGCCCTCAACGGACACGGCGGTAATGAATGCCCCTGAAAACAAAGTGGGGGTGGCTTCAGGGATCTATAAGATGGGCAGCTCCCTGGGCGGAGCCATGGGGATCGCGGTCACCGCATCGCTGTACGCGCTATGGCTGCCGATGGGAACGGCCAGTGCCGCGCAGTATGCCTTGCTTTTCAACAGTGCGATTTGCCTTGGGTCGGTAGTCGTGACCTGGGCTTTACTGCCAACAACAAAAGCCCCGCGTTAAGCGGGGCCACAAAAGTATCAGGCAATGTTCAGATATTTGTGCGTCTGCATCGACAGGCGCCAGTTGCGGGCGATACAGGTTTCAATGCACAGACGGGTCGCATCGTCTTTCTGGCTGATAGGCTGGAGCGCGATCACGCGCTGCTTTTCGTCCGTCAGCGTCGCCAGCAGTTCATCCAGCGCTTCGATGTCACGCACGCGCCCCACCGGATGTTTGATCTCATCAGCTCGCTCAAGCGCCTGCGACAGTACGTCATACCCGCCACGCATATTCACTTTTGGTGAAACCGTGACCCACGTTGAATGGGAGCAGCGCACTTCATGGGTGCCGCTGGTTTCGATCTGACAGCTATAGCCGTTCTTCTCGAGCAGTTCGGTGAGCGGCATCAGATCGTGAATGCAGGGTTCCCCGCCGGTGATCACCACGTGCCGCGCCGTCCAGCCCTGACGACCAATAATGGCAAGCAGATCTTCTGCGCTGCCCGCGCCCCATTTATCGCTCTCTTTGGTTTTCGCCAGAATGCTGAACAGCGATACTTCCCGATCTGCGAGCTTATCCCACGTATGTTTGGTATCACACCAGGCACAGCCAACCGGGCATCCCTGTAAACGAATAAAGATAGCGGGAACGCCGGTAAAGTAACCCTCGCCTTGCAGGGTCTGGAACATCTCGTTAATCGGGTACTGCATAGTCAACTCTGTTAAGGGAATAAACGATAAGTATCGCAGATCCCCGTCAGATGATCATGCTCCATCGGTGCTTTGCGCGCCAATTGCCGCCATAAACCGTTCCGTAATTTGCTGTGGTCGGGTGATCGCCCCGCCGACGACAACCGTGTGCGCCCCCAGCGCCAGACACCTGGCCGCGCGTTCAGGCGTATCCACGTTACCTTCAGCAATCACGGGGATCGTGACGGCAGACAGCACCTCTTTCAAAAACGCGCAGTCATTTTCCGGTAGCGAATGGCCCGCAGTCTCCGCCGTATAACCGTAAAGGGTGGTTCCGACGCAATCAAACCCCAGCACCTGCGCGGCCACGGCCTCCTGCACGGTGGCAATATCCGCCATCAGCAGCAGCGAAGGGTAACGGGTGCGGATCTGCGCGATCAGCATGTCCAGCGATCCGCCACCGGGCCGTTTCCGGGCGGTCGCATCCAGCGCAACGATCTCCGGGCCGACCGCCATCAACTCATCCACTTCTTTGAGCGTTGCGGTGATGAACACCTCGCTGTCCGGATAGTCTCGTTTGATGATGCCGATTACCGGCAGTGAGACCAGCCCTTTGATAGCCTCAATATCCACCACGCTATTGGCGCGGATCGCAGCGGCACCGCCCTGGGCCGCCGCCAGCGCCATTCGCGACATAATAAACGGGCTGTGCAACGGTTCGTTTTCCAGCGCCTGGCAGGAGACGACCAGTTTTCCTTTCAGGTTATCCAGTACAGTTTTCATTACGATAAGATCTCTTCTACTTCGTTTTTGATAATGGTGACGTGCGGTCCATAGATGACCTGGACACCGTTGCCGCGGACGATTACGCCGCGGGCGCCGGTCGCTTTCAGTGCAGATTCATTGACTTTGCTACCGTCTTTCACCGTGACGCGAAGGCGCGTGGCGCAGCAGTCAACGTCATCCAGATTGTCTTTTCCTCCCAGCCCGGCGATCACCGCCGCGGCGCGCTCGCTTTGCGGCAGGGTAGCCTCGTCAGCCAACGCCTCCTTTTCACGGCCCGGCGTGGCAAAATCAAAACGTTTGATCAGATAGCGGAAGGTACAGTAGTAAAGGAAGAACCACGGTACGCCCACCAGCGGGACGAACATCCAGTTAGTTTTCGCTTCCCCCTGCAAAATGCCGAACAGCACGAAATCAATAAACCCGCCGGAGAATGTTTGTCCGATGGTGATGTGCAGCATGTGCGCGAGCATGAACGCCAGCCCGTCAAACAGCGCATGAATGACGTACAGCACCGGGGCAATAAACAGGAATGAGAACTCTATGGGCTCGGTAATTCCCGTCAGGAATGAGGTTAACGCCGCAGAGAGCAGCAGCCCGGCAACCCGCTTTTTGTTCTCCGGCCTGGCCGTGTGGTACATCGCAAGGCAGGCGCCGAGCAGACCAAACATCATGGTAATAAAGCGCCCGGACATGAAGCGCGACGTGCCCTCATAGAAATGCTGCGTGTTCGGGTCGGCGAGCTGGGCGAAGAAGATCCGCTGCGTACCCTCAACCAGGTGACCGTTAACAATTTCACTGCCGCCAAGCGCGGTGGTCCAGAACGGAAGATAGAAGATGTGGTGCAAACCAAACGGGCCAAGCATGCGCAGGATGAAGCCGTACAGCAAAGTCCCCAGATAGTCGGTGGCATCCACCAGCCCGCCGAGGCCAAAGATCAGCTTCTGAAAATGCGGCCAGACCACGGTCATCAGCGCGCCGACGAGTATCGCCGCCAGTGAGCTGATAATGGGAACGAAGCGTGAGCCGCCAAAAAAGCCCAGGAATTGCGGAAGCGCGATTTTATTAAACCGATGATGCAGTGCGCAGGTCACCAGCCCAATAACTACCCCACCAAACACGCCCGTTTCAAGCGTCTGAATACCCAGCGTCATGCCCTGCCCTACGGCGCCCGGGTTCTCATGCGCCAGTTTTCCGGTCAGGATCAGCAGCGCATTGATAGTGGCATTCATCACCAGATAAGCGAGCAACGCCGCCAGCCCTGCCGTGCCTTTATCATTTTTCGCCAGCCCAACGGCGACCCCAACAGCAAACAGTACCGACAGGTTTGCAAACACAATCGAGCCTGCGCTGCTCATGATGGTAAAGATGGCCTGTAGCCAGCCAACGTCTAAAAATGGATACGCAGTAAGCGTATTTGGATTCGATAGCGCCCCGCCGATCCCCAGCAACAGACCTGCTGCGGGCAGTATGGCGATGGGTAACATAAAGGATTTGCCGAAGCGCTGCGCTTTTTCAAACCATCCGCCGGAAGACGCTCCGCTGAACATTTGCATCATTTTTTTATCCCCCTGGTTATTGATGAAAATTTTTACCACATATATTTTTAATTGTGAAAATTACCACCAAAAACCAGGACGCCGATCATACTTTTTCGAAATGACTGGCATCTCTCCCCCGCTTTCCGCCACACTAGTTGGCAGAGAAACGCATTAAGGATCTAGCATGTCGGACCATGAAAACCTGCTGCTGAAGCTACGCCAGGAGGCTTCCGGGTACAGCCCAACGCAACAAAAACTGGGGGAGTTTGTCCTCAACGATCCTGCCAGGGTGCTCTACCTGACGATCACCGAGCTGGCGCGTGAAAGCGGCACCAGCGAGGCCAGCGTCACACGCCTTTGCCGCACGCTGGGCTGTAAGGGATATAACGAATTTAAAATGGCGCTTGCGCTGGATATTCAGCAGGGTTTGCCGGAGCGTCAGGCAGGAGATGCGATAGATAACGTGGTGGATGAGTCTGTCCAGGCGCTGCAAGATACCGCAAAACTCCTCGACCGGGCCCAGCTTGAACAGGCGACACTGGCCCTTCATCTGGCGCAGTCAGTGCAAATTTACGGAGTGGCAGCCAGCGCAATTCTGGGGGAGTATTTGCATTACAAGCTGCTGCGACTCGGTAAACCTGCACAGCTGTTTAGCGATATGCATCGCGCCGCCATGAATGCGACGACGCTCTCGAAAGAGACGCTGGTGGTGGCCATCTCAAGTTCCGGCTCTACACGGGATCTGCTTCACGTGGTGAAACTCGCCCGCAAGCGGGGCGTTAAGGTACTGGCGCTCAGCAATACGCCCCGCAGCCCGCTGGCCTCCCTGAGCGATTTACAGCTGGTTGCAGCCAAACCCGAGGGACCGCTGAGCGCGGGTGCGCTCAACGCCAAGGTTGGCGTGATGCTGCTGGTTGAACTGCTAACCACTTCCCTTATTGCAGTAGACAGCCATTACGGTGACGTCAGTCAGCAAACGGCAAGCGCCACGTTGCCGCTTCTGCTATAGAAAACAAAAAACCCGCCGAAGCGGGTTTTTTCATAAGAACGAAGGTTCGGGCTTATGCCTGGCCTTTGATCTCTTTACGACCGTTGTAAGGTGCTTTTTCGCCCAGAGCTTCTTCGATACGAATCAGCTGGTTGTATTTAGCAACACGGTCAGAACGGCTCATAGAACCAGTTTTGATCTGGCCAGCAGCGGTACCAACAGCCAGGTCAGCGATGGTAGCGTCTTCAGTTTCGCCAGAACGGTGAGAGATAACCGCGGTGTAGCCAGCGTCTTTCGCCATTTTGATCGCAGCCAGCGTTTCGGTCAGAGAACCGATCTGGTTGAATTTGATCAGGATGGAGTTAACGATGCCTTTCTCGATGCCTTCTTTCAGGATCTTGGTGTTGGTTACGAACAGATCGTCACCAACCAGCTGGATTTTGTCGCCCAGTACTTTGGTCTGGTATGCGAAACCATCCCAGTCAGACTCGTCCAGACCGTCTTCGATAGAAACGATTGGGTACTGTTTGGTCAGGTCTTCCAGGAAGTGGGTGAACTCTTCAGAGGTGAACGCTTTGTTGCCTTCGCCAGCCAGAACGTATTTACCGTCTTTGTAGAATTCAGATGCTGCGCAGTCCATCGCCAGGGTGATGTCTTTGCCCAGCTCGTAGCCTGCTGCTTTAACCGCTTCAGCGATAACAGCCAGTGCTTCTGCGTTAGAACCCAGGTTTGGCGCGTAGCCGCCTTCGTCACCAACAGCCGTGTTCATGCCTTTAGCTTTCAGAACTTTAGCCAGGTTGTGGAACACTTCAGAACCCATACGTACCGCTTCTTTCAGGGATTTCGCGCCAACTGGCTGAATCATGAATTCCTGAATATCAACGTTGTTGTCTGCGTGCTCACCACCGTTGATGATGTTCATCATTGGTACAGGCATGGAGTATTTGCCTGGGGTGCCGTTCAGTTCAGCGATGTGCTCGAACAGTGGCATGCCTTTAGCTGCCGCTGCCGCTTTGGCGTTCGCCAGGGAAACGGCCAGGATTGCGTTCGCACCGAAGTTAGATTTGTTTTCAGTACCGTCCAGATCGATCATGATCTTGTCGATGCCAGCCTGATCTTTAGCATCTTTGCCAACGATAGCCTGAGCAATAGGACCGTTAACAGCGCCAACCGCTTTCAGTACGCCTTTGCCCATGAAACGGGATTTGTCGCCATCACGCAGTTCCAGCGCTTCGCGGGAACCTGTAGAAGCCCCTGATGGAGCCGCTGCCATACCGACGAAACCACCTTCCAGATGAACTTCAGCTTCAACGGTCGGGTTACCACGGGAGTCGATGATTTCACGACCGATGACTTTAACGATTTTGGACATTAGATTTTCCTCAGTACAAGTTAAACTAAAACTCCAGACAAACAACGCGTACCAAAGGTACGCGTTGCCGTTCTAACTTTTTTTACTTCGCCTGACGCTTCTGGTACTCGCTGGCGGCTTTCACGAAGCCTGCAAACAGCGGATGCCCGTCACGCGGCGTTGAAGTAAATTCCGGGTGGAATTGGCAGGCCACGAACCACGGATGGTTAGGCACTTCGATGATCTCGACTAACTGATCATCCCCGGAACGGCCCGCAACACGCAGACCCGCAGCTTCAATTTGTTTCAACAACATGTTGTTGACTTCATAGCGGTGACGATGGCGCTCGGTGATGACCGGCTCGCCGTACAGCTTGCGTACCACGCTATCGTCGGACAGCTGGCAGGCCTGTGCGCCAAGACGCATGGTGCCACCCAGATCGCTCTTCTCGGTACGGACTTCGACGTTACCGTCTTCGTCGCGCCATTCCGTAATCAGCGCCACAACAGGGTACTTACAGTCTGGCACAAATTCCGTAGAGTTCGCGTTTTCCATTCCCGCTACGTTGCGCGCAAATTCAATCAGCGCAACCTGCATACCCAGGCAGATACCGAGGTATGGAATATTGTTTTCACGCGCATAGCGTGCAGTGGCGATCTTGCCTTCAACACCACGGTAGCCGAAGCCGCCAGGGATGAGAATCGCATCCAGATCTTTAAGAATTTCAACGCCGCGCGTCTCCACATCCTGCGAATCAATCAGCTTGATGTTCACAGAGACGCGATTCTTCAGACCACCGTGTTTCAGCGCTTCGATAACTGACTTATAGGCATCTGGCAGTTCGATGTACTTGCCGACCATACCGATAGTCACTTCGCCGCCCGGATTGGCTTCTTCGTAAATCACCTGCTCCCATTCAGACAGGTTAGCTTCCGGACAGTTCAAGCTGAATCGTTTACAAATATAATCGTCCAGACCCTGTGATTTCAACAGGCCCGGGATTTTATAAATGGAATCGACATCTTTCATTGAAATAACGGCTTTTTCAGGCACGTTACAGAACAATGCAATTTTCGCGCGTTCGTTCGCCGGAATCGCGCGATCGGAACGGCAAACCAGGATGTCAGGCTGAATACCGATGGAGAGCAGCTCTTTAACAGAGTGCTGAGTCGGTTTGGTTTTCACTTCACCTGCTGCCGCCATGTAAGGCACCAGCGTCAGGTGCATGAACAGCGCGTGCTCACGACCAATATCTACCGCCAGCTGACGAATCGCTTCGAGGAACGGCAGGGATTCGATATCCCCCACGGTACCGCCGATTTCAACCAGCACAACGTCATGCCCTTCGCCACCGGCAAGGACACGCTCTTTAATGGCGTTAGTGATGTGTGGGATGACCTGCACGGTCGCGCCCAGGTAGTCACCACGGCGCTCTTTACGCAGAACGTCAGAGTAGATACGGCCAGTCGTAAAGTTGTTACGACGGGTCATTTTGGTACGGATGAAACGCTCGTAGTGGCCAAGATCCAGATCGGTTTCAGCGCCGTCTTCAGTAACGAACACTTCCCCGTGTTGGGTTGGGCTCATGGTGCCAGGATCGACGTTGATGTACGGATCCAGTTTCATCATGGTCACATTGAGGCCACGGGCTTCAAGAATGGCTGCGAGGGAGGCTGCGGCAATGCCTTTACCCAGAGAGGATACGACCCCGCCGGTCACAAAAATATAGTTCGTTGTCATGCTGAACCT
This sequence comes from Enterobacter cloacae complex sp. S1, assembly GCF_014930525.1. NCBI lineage: Bacteria > Pseudomonadati > Pseudomonadota > Gammaproteobacteria > Enterobacterales > Enterobacteriaceae > Enterobacter > Enterobacter cloacae complex sp. S1. Next base: position 505,319 of record NZ_JADBRE010000004.1, on the reverse strand, counting down.
GAGAAGTTAGGGTGAAACGATGGAATAACCAGGACGGGAAAGTAGTATACCCGAACACGACGAGCGCCACAAACTTTCATTCTCCGTCTCCACTCCAGGCCATGACAAACATAAGGAGTGAGAAAATAGCCCCTTTTGGGTAAATGTTTTTGACGCAAATCAAGCGCTTGTCATTTAAAAAATCACACAAATTGCGCTTGATCGCAAAATCTCGTTAGAGATCATGTTCCTGGCGTTTTACTTCCTGCCAGACTTCTTCCATCGCGTCGAGGTCAATCCCGCTCATTTCGAGGCCGCGCGAGGCCACAATCCGCTCAACTTCGCGAAAGCGTCGTTCGAATTTAATGTTCGCTTTTTGCAGGGCGGTTTCCGCTTTTACACCGAGGTGGCGCGAAAGGTTGACGGTCGCAAACAGCAGATCGCCCATCTCCTCTTCCAGCTTTGCTTCATCCACAACGGCCTGCTGCGCTTCATGCATCACTTCGTCGATCTCTTCGTGCACTTTTTCCAGCACCGGGCCGAGAGAGGTCCAGTCAAACCCTACCGCCGAGCAGCGCTTTTGAATTTTGTGCGCGCGCATCAGCGCGGGAAGGTTCAGGGGAATGTCGTCCAGCGCCGAGTGCTGGGATTTTTCAGCGCGTTCGGCGCTTTTGATCTGCTCCCAGCGCGCCAGCACTTCCGCACTGTTGCCTGCGGAGGCATCGCCAAAAATATGCGGATGACGACGCTCCAGCTTGTCACTGATAGCGGCGCAGATATCGTCAAAGTTAAAGCGCCCCTCTTCCTGCGCCATCTGCGCGTAGAACACAACCTGGAACAGCAGGTCGCCCAGCTCACCGCGCAGGTCGTCGAAATCTTCGCGCGAAATCGCGTCCAGCACTTCGTAGGTCTCTTCCAGCGTGTAAGGCGCAATGGTGGCGAAAGTCTGCTCTTTATCCCACGGGCAGCCGTTTTCCGGGTCGCGCAGGCGTTTCATGATGCCAAGCAGGCGGTCGATTTGAGTCATAACAGATTCCATTAAATGCCAGAGCCGGGTGGCGGCGTTGCCTTACCCGGCCTACAGAAGAGGATGTTTAGCCGCCGTGCAGACGACGCGCGTCAATCACATCCGGCACCTGGTTCAGTTTGCCGAGTACGCGGCCCAGCACCTGAAGGTTATAGATTTCGATAGTCATATCGATGGTGGCAAGCTGCTCGCGGGTATCGCTGCGGCTGGCAACGCCCAGCACGTTGACCTTCTCGTTGGCGAGAATGGTGGTGATGTCGCGCAGCAGGCCGCTGCGGTCGTTGGCAGTGACGCGCACCACCAGCGAGTAACCCGCCGAGTAGCTCTCCCCCCAGACGGCTTCCACGATACGTTCCGGCGCATGCGATTGCAGCTCTGCAAGCTGATCGCAGTCGGAACGGTGAATCGAGATCCCGCGCCCCTGGGTGATAAAGCCGACAATATCGTCTCCCGGGATCGGCTGGCAGCAGCGGGCAATATGGTGCATGAGGTTACCCACCCCTTCAACCACCACGCGGCCATTGTCCTTGCTGCGCTGCTGCGGAGCGTAGGTTTTCTGCTGGAGTTGTTTCAGCGCTGCCGCATCCTGCTCCGCTGCGCTTGGCTTGTTGAACTGCGCTTGCAGGAAGTTCACCATCTGGTTCAGGCGGATATCGCCGCCACCAATCGCCGTTAACAGTTCGTCGAGCTCGTTGAAGTTGTAGCGCGGCAGCAGGAACTTCTCCGCTTCTTTCAGGCTGATGCCAATATGTTCCAGCTCGTCGTCCAGGATCTGGCGACCGGCAAGGATGTTCTTGTCACGATCCTGCTTACGGAACCAGGCGTGAATTTTAGAGCGCCCACGGCTGGTGGTAACGTAACCGAGGTTCGGATTCAACCAGTCGCGGCTTGGGTTTGGCTGCTTCTGGGTGATGATTTCAATCTGATCGCCCATCTGGAGCTGGTAGGTAAACGGTACGATACGTCCGCCGATCTTCGCCCCGATGCAACGGTGCCCCACATCGCTGTGGATGTGGTAGGCGAAATCGAGCGGCGTGGAGCCTGCCGGCAAATCAACCACGTCCCCTTTCGGGGTAAAGACGTAGACGCGATCGTCGAAGACCTGACTGCGCACTTCGTCGAGCATTTCGCCGGAGTCGGCCATCTCTTCCTGCCACGCAATCAGCTTACGCAGCCAGGCGATACGGTCCTCGTGACCGGAGCGACCGCCACCGGAGGTACCCTCTTTGTATTTCCAGTGCGCCGCCACGCCCAGCTCGGCGTCTTCGTGCATCTGTTTGGTACGGATCTGAATTTCCACCGTTTTGCCGCCAGGGCCGAGCACCACGGTATGAATAGACTGATAGCCGTTTGGTTTGGGGTTGGCGACGTAGTCATCGAACTCATCCGGCAGATGGCGGAAGTGAGTATGCACTATCCCCAGCGCGGCATAGCAGTCCTGGAGACGCTCCGCCACGATACGTACGGCGCGCACGTCAAACAGCTCGTCAAAGGCGAGGTGTTTCTTTTGCATTTTGCGCCAGATGCTGTAGATGTGCTTCGGACGCCCGTAGACCTCGGCGCGCACATTCTCCTCTTTCATCGACTGGCGCAGCCCGCTGACAAATTCCTCGATATAGTGCTCGCGGTCAATGCGGCGTTCGTGCAGCAATTTTGCAATGCGTTTGTATTCCGCCGGATGCAGGTAGCGGAAGCAGTAATCTTCCAGCTCCCACTTCAGTTGCCCGATACCGAGACGGTTCGCCAGCGGCGCATAGATATTCGTACACTCTTTAGCGGCCAGGACGCGCTCGTCTTCCGGCGCATCCTTCACTTCACGCAGATGGGCAACCCGTTCGGCCAGCTTGATAACCACGCAGCGGAAATCATCTACCATCGCCAGCAGCATGCGACGGACGTTATCCACCTGCTCGGAAGAGACAGAGTCCGTTTGCGCGGCTTTAAGCTGACGAATGGCTGCCATGTCACGCACGCCGTGGATAAGCGCCACGACGGACTGGCCGACGCTTTCACGCAGGACGTCTTCCGTCACCACGTCGGCGTCCGCCAGGGGGAACAGCAGTGCGGCCTGTAGCGTTTCAATATCCATGTTCAGCATGGAGAGAATTTCAACCATCTCCACGCCGCGCCACAACAGCAGTTCAGCGTCCGGATGCCCCTGCGTTGTGCGTAAACAATAGGCCCAGGTTTCGGTTAAGCGTTCACACGACTGCTGGCTGGAAATCCCCAGACTTGCGATCCATTTTTGAGGGTCAAACTCACCAGCTTTATTTAAATGTGCACTTCTTACCGCAACCATCGTCCTCTCCTTTAGGGACAAGGGCCTGTCGAAGTCGACAAGCCAAACTCATTAGATGTGCTCGAACAACACCATCGATTCCAGATGACCAGTGTGCGGGAACATGTCCAGCATTGCCAGACGTCGAATCTGGTAACCCCCGCTCAATAATGCTTCGCTGTCACGGGCAAGCGTCGCCGGGTTACAGGAAACATAGACCACGCGTTCAGGCGCGAGTTTAATTATATGCTGCATCACGCCCGGCGCACCTGCGCGCGCCGGGTCGAGCAGGATCTTATCAAAGCCCTGCTTAGCCCACGGTTGCTGAGTAACATCATCCTCAAGATTTTGATGAAAGAATGTCACATTTTGCAAGCCGTTCTGTTGGGCGTTTTCCTGGCCTTTCACCACCAGCGCCTCAACGCCTTCCACCCCGACCACGCTTGCTGCTTTGCGGGCCAGCGGCAGGGTAAAGTTCCCCATACCGCAGAACAGATCGAGCACCCGATCGGTGGGTTGTACGTCCAGCCACGCCAGCGCGTTCGCCACCATCTTCTGGTTCACGCCGTCGTTGACCTGGATAAAATCCCGCGGGCTGAACGTTAAGCGTAGCCCGTCTGACGCATACCAGGGCGCTTCTCCGCTGACCTGCTCAAGTATCTCGCTTTGCGGCGCGAGGAAAAGCGCAAGCTCATGAGAATGCGAAAAGCGTTCCAGTTTTTCGCGATCTGCCTTTGACAGCGGCGCGGTGTGGCGCAGTACCATCAGCGGGCCACTGTTGGCCAGCACCAGTTCGACATGGCCCAGCGAACGCACGCCATCCAGCGATGCAAGACAGTGGTGCACGTCCGGGAGCAACGCCTCAAGATGGGGCACCAAAACAGGGCACTGCGTGACAGAGACGATATCGCTGGAGCCGGCTTTGCGAAAACCCATCTCCAGCCGCTCGGTTTTGGGCTGGTAGCTGAGGCTCAGGCGAGCGCGGCGACGGTAGCCCCAGGGCCGATCGGCAATGATGTCATTCACGTCGTGTCCGACCAGGCGGGCCAGCGCGCTGCTTTTACTTTTTTGCTGTAATTCTGTGCTGGCATGCTGTTGCTGGCAGCCACCGCAGACGCCAAAATGGGGGCAGCGAGGCATCACGCGCTCCGGGCTATCATTAAGACGGCGCTTGACCTGACCACGCGCATACTGACGTTTTTCTTCCGTCAGCGTAATATCTGCGCGTTCTCCTGGCAGCAAACCTGTGATAAACAGTGACTTACCCTTGTGACGCGCCACCCCCTGTCCAAAAGGATCGAGGTCCGTGGCTTCAACAGTTATGATCTGACGCGTCGTCACGCGTCGTTTTGCAGAGTAGAATTGCGCCATCGCCGAGATTGTTCTCAAATAAACATAATTAGCCTGATTGTCCCATAACGGAACTCCATGACCAACTACAGCCTGCGCGCGCGCATGATGATTTTGATCCTCGCTCCTACCGTTCTCATCGGTTTGCTGCTGAGCATTTTCTTTGTGGTGCATCGCTATAACGATTTGCAGAGACAGCTTGAAGATGCCGGGGCCAGCATTATCGAACCGCTGGCCGTCTCCAGCGAGTACGGTATGAACCTGCAAAACCGTGAATCCATTGGTCAGTTAATCAGCGTGCTGCACCGCCGTCATTCAGAGATTGTGCGCGCCATTTCCGTTTACGATGAGCATAACCGTCTGTTCGTCACCTCGAATTTCCATCTGGATCCCACGTCGCTGAAAATCCCGGATGGTACCCCCTTCCCGCGTCACCTTACGGTGTTGCGGCGCGGCGATATCATGATCCTGCGCACGCCGATTATCTCCGAAAGCTATTCACCCGATGAATCCGCCCAGTCCGATGCGAAGTCCAGCAATAATATGCTGGGATATGTGGCGCTGGAGCTGGATCTTAAGTCGGTACGGCTCCAGCAGTACAAAGAAATATTCATCTCCGGCGTGATGATGCTGTTCTGCATCGGCATCGCGCTGATCTTCGGCTGGCGACTGATGCGCGACGTCACGGGGCCTATCCGCAACATGGTGAATACCGTTGACCGGATCCGCCGGGGTCAGCTCGACAGCCGCGTGGAAGGCTTTATGCTCGGCGAGCTGGATATGCTGAAAAATGGCATCAACTCAATGGCGATGTCGCTGGCGGCTTATCACGAAGAGATGCAGCACAACGTTGACCAGGCCACCTCTGACCTGCGCGAAACGCTGGAGCAGATGGAGATCCAGAACGTGGAGCTGGATCTGGCGAAAAAACGTGCGCAGGAGGCGGCACGAATTAAGTCTGAGTTCCTGGCGAACATGTCGCACGAGCTGCGCACGCCGCTGAACGGGGTGATTGGCTTCACCCGTCTGACGCTCAAAAGCGAGCTGAACCCGACCCAGCGTGACCATCTGCATACCATTGAACGCTCAGCCAACAACCTGCTGACCATTATTAACGACGTACTGGACTTCTCGAAGCTGGAAGCGGGCAAGCTGATTCTGGAGAGTATTCCCTTCCCGCTGCGCAGCACGCTGGATGACGTGGTCACGCTTCTTGCCCACTCATCGCATGATAAGGGTCTGGAACTGACGCTCAATATTAAAAATGATGTGCCGGATAACGTCATTGGCGACCCGCTGCGCCTGCAACAGGTCATTACCAATCTGGTGGGCAACGCGATTAAGTTCACCGAGAGCGGCAACATCGATATTCTGGTCGAAAAAAGGGCGCTCAGTAATAACAAAGTGCAGATTGAAGTGCAGATCCGGGATACCGGAATTGGTATTCCGGAGCGCGATCAGACGCGTCTGTTCCAGGCTTTCCGCCAGGCCGATGCGAGCATTTCCCGTCGTCACGGCGGAACGGGCCTGGGGCTGGTGATCACCCAAAAGCTGGTGAAAGAGATGGGAGGCGATATCTCCTTCCACAGCCAGCCTAACCGGGGCTCAACCTTCTGGTTCCATATCAACCTTGATCTTAACCCGAACGTGCAGACCGACGGCCCGGTCACCGGGTGCCTGAAGGGGATGCGTCTGGCCTATGTGGAACCGAACGCCGCGGCAGCGCAGTGTACGCTTGATGTATTAAGCAGCACGCCGCTGGAGGTCATTTACAGCCCGACCTTCTCCGCGCTGGCGAACGATCATTACGATATCCTGTTGTTGGGGATTCCGGTGACGTTTACCGGAGAACTGACCATGCAGCAGGAACGCCTGGCGAAGGCGGCCTCAATGACGGACTACCTGCTGCTGGCGCTGCCGTGCCACGCCCAAATCAACGCCGAAGAGCTGAAAAACGACGGAGCGGCGGCGTGTCTGCTGAAACCCCTCACCGCCACACGGCTGTTACCTGCGCTGACCGAATATTGCCGTCTGACGCATCAGTCCCTGCCGCTGGAAAACGACGAACATAAGCTGCCGATGACGGTGATGGCCGTGGACGACAACCCGGCGAACCTGAAGCTGATTGGCGTGCTGCTTGAGGATCAGGTTCAGCATGTTGAGCTGTGTACCAGCGGCGCCGAAGCCGTGGAACAAGCCAAACAGATGCAGTTCGACCTGATCCTGATGGATATTCAGATGCCGGGCATGGATGGCATCCGCGCCTGCGAGTTGATTCGCCAGCTTCCGCACCAGCAGCAGACGCCGGTGATTGCCGTGACGGCGCACGCGATGGCGGGGCAAAAGGAGAAACTGCTGGGTGCGGGCATGAACGATTATCTGGCGAAACCGATCGACGAAGAGAAGCTGCACAGCCTGCTGCTGCGCTACAAGCCGGGGCACATTGGCGGGACATACACCATTACAGCTGAATCGCCGGAGATCAGCGTTAACCAGAATGCCACGTTTGACTGGCAACTGGCGCTGCGCCAGGCGGCGGGCAAACCCGATCTGGCCCGCGATATGCTGCAAATGCTGGTGGACTTCCTGCCTGAGATCCGTAACAAGGTTGAAGAACAGCTGGTGGGTGAAAACCCCGAAGGACTGCTGGAAGCCATTCATAAACTGCACGGCAGCTGCGGCTACAGCGGCGTACCGCGGTTGAAAAATCTCTGCCAGTTGCTTGAACAGCAGCTCCGCGCGGGTACGCCAGAATCCGATCTCGAACCGGAGTTCCTGGAGCTGCTGGACGAAATGGACAACGTGACGCGGGAAGCAATGAAGGTGTTGGGGAGCTAAGACCAAAGCCCGGTGGCGCTTCGCTTACCGGGCCTACAGGAGCACGAACGTTAACGCGACATCCCCTGCCCCATCTTTATCACCGCCGCAATATTCCTTGCGGCCATCTGTACATTCTGTTGCGCATTTTCCAGCGCATCCTCCAGCGAGCAGATGGTGTAGATCACGCTGAATACGGCATCCAGTCCATGCTCATGCACCACGCCAACATCCGCCGTCAGGCTGCCGGCAATGCCGATAACTGGCTTGTTATAGCGTTTCGCGACTCTCGCCACGCCAACGGGCACTTTGCCGTGGATCGTCTGGCTGTCGATACGCCCTTCGCCCGTGATCACCAGATCGGCGTCCGCGACCTGTTCATCAAGATGCAGGGCATCGGTGACAATCTCAATCCCCTGACGGAGCTGTGCGCCGCAAAATGCATACAGCGCCGCCCCCATTCCGCCAGCCGCACCGCCGCCCGCCAGGTTTAAGACGTCAATATCCAGATCCCGGGCGATAATTTTTGCGTAATGCGCCAGCGCGTTGTCCAGCGTCCTGACCATCTCCGGCGTCGCCCCTTTCTGCGGACCAAATACCGCAGAAGCGCCAGCTTCGCCGATCAGGGGGTTGGTCACATCGCAGGCCACTTCAATTCGACAGTCTGCCAGCCGCTTATCCAGCCCGCTAAGATCGATATGCGCAAGGCTTGCCAGTTCGCCGCCGCCCGGCCCTACGGGCTGCGCTTTCGCATCCAGCAGTTTTACGCCCAGCGCCTGCACCATGCCTGCGCCACCGTCATTGGTCGCGCTGCCTCCAATGCCAATAATGATATGCTTAACGCCCGCATCCAGCGCATGACGGATCAGTTCCCCGGTTCCCCAGGAGGTGGTGATTAACGGGTTACGCTTTGCGGGAGCAACAAGCTCCAGACCGCTCGCTGCCGCCATCTCAATAAAGGCGCTTTTCCCGTCTCCGGATAACCCGAAAAACCCTTCCACGCGTTCACCCAAAGGCCCGGTAACGGGAACATGGACAAGACGCCCATGCGTGGCTGCCACCATCGCTTCCACCGTCCCTTCGCCACCATCGGCAACCGTTAATTTGACATAGTCCGCTGACGGGAAAATGTCGCGAAAACCGACCTCTATCGCTGTCGCCACCTCCAGCGCGCTCAAGCTTTCCTTATACGAGTCCGGAGCGATAACAATTTTCATAAGCCATCCTTACGCATGTTAGTTACGTTAAGCATACACCACGTAAGGGACCACTCATGGGAGCGGTCCCAATGCGCTTATCGTACCATGCACGGACGTTTATTGTCGAATGTCCACTCTGGGATCAGGTATTGCATCGCCAGCGCGTCATCACGCGCGCCCAGGCCGTGTTTCTGGTACAGCTCATGCGCTTTCATGACCTGGTCCATATCCAGTTCTACGCCCAGACCCGGCGTAGCAGGAACCTGTACCATACCGCCTTTGATTTCAAACGGCTGTTTGGTCAGGCGCTGGTTGCCCTCCTGCCAGATCCAGTGGGTGTCGATGGCGGTAATGTTGCCCGGCGCGGCAGCCGCCACGTGGGTGAACATCGCCAGCGAGATGTCGAAGTGGTTGTTGGAGTGCGAGCCCCAGGTCAGGCCGAACTCATGGCACATCTGCGCCACGCGAACCGAGCCCTGCATCGTCCAGAAGTGCGGGTCTGCCAGCGGAATGTCCACCGATTGCAGCGAGAGCGTGTGCCCCATCTGACGCCAGTCGGTCGCGATCATGTTGGTGGCGGTTGGCAGCCCGGTGGCGCGACGGAACTCCGCCATCACTTCACGTCCGGAGAACCCCTGCTCTGCACCGCACGGATCTTCCGCATAGGCCAGCACGCCTTTAAGCTGCTTACCGATTTTTATCGCCTCATCAAGCGACCAGGCACCGTTCGGATCCAGCGTGACGCGCGCCTGCGGGAAGCGCTTCGCCAGCGCGGCGATCGCCTCTGCTTCTTCTTCACCCGCCAGTACACCGCCTTTCAGCTTGAAGTCATTAAAGCCATATTTTTCATACGCGGCTTCCGCCAGACGCACCACCGCGTCCGGGGTCATCGCTTCATCGTGACGCACACGATACCAGTCGCATTTTTCGTCCGGCTGGCTCTGGTACGGCAGCGGGGTGAGTTTGCGGTTGCCGATAAAGAACAGGTAGCCGAGCATTTCCACTTCGCTGCGCTGCTGGCCGTCTCCCAGCAGGGAGGCGACATTGACGCCCAGATGCTGGCCCAGCAGATCCAGCATCGCGGCTTCAATGCCCGTGACCACATGGATAGTGGTGCGCAGATCAAACGTTTGCAGACCACGGCCACCCGCATCACGATCGGCAAAGGTCGTACGCACGCGAGTCAGCACATTTTTGTACTCGCCCAGCGTTTTACCCACCACCAGCGGAATGGCGTCCTCCAGCGTTTTACGGATCTTCTCCCCGCCCGGGATTTCACCGACACCGGTATGCCCTGAGTTGTCCTTGATCACCACAATATTACGGGTGAAGAACGGCGCATGGGCGCCGCTCAGGTTCATCAGCATGCTGTCATGTCCCGCGACAGGAATGATCTGCATGGAGGTGACTACAGGGGTAGAAAATGTGCTCATCGTTCGATCCTTTTATCAGTGACGTCCAAATACAGGGCGCTTACGGTCAAATGTCCAGCCGGGGATAAGGTACTGCATCGGGCCTGCGTCGTTGCGCGCGCCGCCCGGCAGTTTTTTATACGCTTCATGCGCCTTGTGGATCTGATCCCAGTCAAGCTCCACGCCCAGCCCCGGCGCATCCGGTACGGCAATTGTGCCATTTTTGATTTCAAGTGGATTTTTGGTCAGGCGCGCTTCGCCTTCCTGCCAGATCCAGTGCGTATCGATGGCGGTCGGGTTGCCCGGCGCCGCCGCGCCAACGTGGGTAAACATCGCCAGCGAAATGTCGAAATGGTTATTGGAGTGGCAGCCCCAGGTGAGCCCCCAGTCATCGCACAGCTGCGCCACGCGCACCGCGCCGGAAAGGGTCCAGAAGTGCGGGTCCGCCAGCGGTATGTCCACCGCATTCAGCATCACCGCATGGCCCATTTCACGCCAGTTGGTGGCGATCATGTTGGTCGCAACCGGCAGCCCGGTAGCGCGGCGGAATTCGGCCATCACCTCGCGGCCAGAAAATCCCTGCTCGGCGCCGCACGGATCTTCCGCGTAGGTCAGCACGTCGCCCAGCCCTTTGCACAGCGCGATAGCTTCATCCAGCAGCCAGGCGCCGTTCGGATCGACGGTGATGCGTGCCTCCGGGAAGCGTTTTTTCAACGCGCGCACGCTGTCAATCTCCTGCTCGCCGGGCAGAACGCCGCCTTTCAGCTTGAAGTCTTTGAAGCCGTAGCGATCCTGCGCCGCCTCTGCAAGGCGTACCACCGCCTCGCCAGAGAGCGCCTCCTGATGACGCAGGTGATACCACTCGTGGCTGCCCGGCGAGCGTTCCAGATACGGCAGATCGGTTTTCGTCCGGTCGCCAACGTAGAACAGATAGCCCAGCACCGTTACCGCATTACGCTGTTTGCCTGGCCCCAGCAGTTCGCAGACCGGCACGTTCAGCGCCTTGCCCAGTAAATCGAGGAGAGCCGCCTCCAGCGCCGCCACCGCGTTAACGCGCAGTTCAAACGTCCAGGCGCCTTTGCCGAAGGTATCAAAATCCGCCGACTGGTTACCCTTATGCACCCGCTGAACCACCTTGTTCAGGCGGGCGACCTCCTGCCCAACCACCTGCGGGATGGCGTCGACCAGCGTCTGGTAAATCACCTCTCCGCCAGGCGCTTCCCCGACGCCGGTATTCCCTGCGCTGTCGGTCAGCACCACAATGTTGCGGGTGAACCAGGCGTTATGCGCGCCACCAATGTTGAGCAGCATGCTGTCCTGCCCCGCCACCGGAATGACCTTCATCTCCGTCACGATCGGGCTTGATTGCGTTGTCATCATCCGCGCTCCCCAACAGGTTTCAGTTCGATTCGTTTGATGTCACCCACCAGCACCAGATAACTGAGTACCGCCACCAGCGCATGGACGCCTACATAAATCAGCGCGCCGTTGAAGGAGCCAGTGGTGCCGACGATGTAACCGATAGCGATTGGGGTGACAATGCCGGAAATGTTGCCAAACATGTTGAACAGACCGCCGCTCAGGCCGCTGATCTCTTTCGGCGCGGTATCTGCCATCACCGCCCAGCCCAGTGCGCCAATGCCTTTACCGAAGAAGGCCATCGCCATAAAGCCGATAATCATCCACTCCGCGCTGACGTAGTTACAGAACACCATGGTCATGGAGAGCAGCATGCCGAGCACGATTGGCGTTTTACGCGCAATATTCAGCGAACCGGTACGACGCATCAGCCAGTCGGAGATGACCCCGCCAAGCACCCCACCCACGAAGCCGCAGATGGCCGGCACGGAGGCGACAAACCCCGCCTTCAGAATCGACATCCCGCGCGCCTGCACCAGGTAAACCGGGAACCAGGTGATAAAGAAGTAGGTTAAGGCGTTAATGCAGTACTGGCCGAGATAGATACCGATCATCATTCGTGAGCCGACGAGCTGTTTGATCTGCCCCCATTTCTGGCTGAACGGAACTTTAGCTTTCTGGGTTTTCTGATCCATGTTGATCAGCGCCCCACCTTCAGCAATGTAGTCCAGCTCTTTCTTGTTCACGCCCGGATGCTGGTTTGGTTCGTGGATCACTTTCAGCCAGATGAAGCTGATGACGATCCCCAGCCCGCCCATGAAGAAGAAGACGTGCGACCAGCCCACTTCGTGCGTCAGCCAGCCCATGATTGGCGCGAAAATAACCGTCGCAAAGTATTGCGCCGAGTTAAAGATGGCTACCGCCGTTCCCCTCTCCTGCGCCGGGAACCAGGCGGCCACAATACGGCTGTTGCCAGGGAACGATGGCGCTTCCGCTAAGCCCACCAGGAAGCGGAGGGTAAAGAGCGCAATGATAATGCCGAAGCCGCTGAAGATATCCACGAAGCCCTGTAACAGGGTAAACATCGACCAGATGAAAATGGACCAGAAATAGACCCGTTTTGAACCAAAGCGGTCCAGCAGCCAGCCGCCAGGGATTTGGCCGATTACGTAGGCCCATGAAAATGCGGAGAAAACATAACCCATACCCACCGGATCAAGTCCGATGTCCTTTGCCATCTCAGAGCCGGCAATGGATAACGTGGCACGGTCGCCGTAGTTGAAAGAGGTGACGATAAACAGCATCACCACTATCCAGTAGCGGGCGTTGGTGCGCTTCTCAGCGCTGCTCGCCGCGTGGCTTAATGTACTCATTGTTGCACTCCTGAAACATAGCTTTCGCCTGGTTCATTCTGTACAGCACCTGTAGGGTAATCAGAATGAGAGATTTGTGTTTGGTTTTGGTACGGCCAGAAGCCGTTTTATAGTGACGGGAAAAGTATATGAAGGAGTGCCTCTTCACCTCACCGTGCAAAAACACAGTATTGAAGGGCGTGAGGGAGGTTGTTTAGGGCATAAGCCCAGAGGAGTGGAAGGTGGTTCACGGAAATGGCGTTTGGGGCGGGGTGTAATGCCGGGTGGCGGCTACGCCTGACCCGGCCTGGCATTGGTATAGCGCAGGGTTATTTAAGCAGCGTTGCCCAGTGCTCGACCCACGGGTTTGACTCGCTTTCTGGCTCAGGGTGTTCACCCGCATCAATCAGCAACATCTCTCCGACGCGCTGAGCGCTCTGTTCCTGCAACAGCGCGTCGAACTGTTTACCGCCGCCGCAGAAATTAGCGTAAGAGCTATCGCCGAGGGCGATGATGCCATAGTGAACATCTGGCTGATAGCCGAGCTGGTCTTTAATGCCCTGGAAAAGCGGGACGATGCTGTCCGGCAGATCGCCCTGCCCGGTGGTGGAGGTCACCACCAGGATGTATTTATCTTTATACTTTTCCCAGTCCGCCAGCTCCGGATCTTCATAGACCGTTGCTTTATGGCCCTGGTTTACAAGGATTGCTTCCGCTTCCTCCGCCACCAGCAGCGAGTTGCCGTACATCGTGCCGACAAAAATGCCTACTTCAGCCATGCTTTGCTCCCGTAATTATTGCGCTTGCTGTTCATCCTGAACGTTGCCTGCGGCAAACTCAACCCTTTCATTTTCGGGGAGTTGTCCCAGCCAGCCAAACTGTGACAGCGCCTGCATCCAGACCTCGTCCAGCCCTGCGCGAATAGTCAGCGGTTCGCCGGTAAACGGGTGCGTCAGGCGTAGCTCGCTGGCGTGCAGCATCAGCCGGTTACAGCCAAAGTGCTCGGCCGCGCTGCGGTTCTGGCGCAGATCGCCGTGCTTGCTGTCGCCGATAATCGGGTGGCGCAGATGTGCAAGGTGGCGGCGAAGCTGGTGCTTGCGCCCGGTTTTGGGCAAAAGCTCAACCAGACTGTATCGCGTGGTCGGAAATTTGCTGGTCGCCACCGGCAGTTCTGTGGTCGCCATACCGCGATAGTCGGTCACCGCAGGCTGCGGGCCTTTATCTTCGCGGGCAAATTTATCGGCAATTTTATCCAATTCCTCCACCAGCGGATAATCAAGCGTGGCGGAATCCGTCAGCCAGCCACGCACGATGGCGTGGTAGCGCTTTTGCATCTGGTGCTGCTCAAACTGCTGCGAAAGCAGTCGACCCGCCTCACTGGAAAGCCCCATCAGCAGAACGCCAGAGGTTGGCCGATCCAGACGATGAGCAGTAAAGACGTGCTGACCGATCTGATCGCGCACGGTTTGCATGACCACGACTTTCTCATCGCGATCGAGCCAGCTACGGTGCACCAGCCAGCCGGACGGTTTATTCACCGCCACTAACCACTCATCCTGATAAAGGATCTCAAGCGTCATGCATCGTCACCGGCGAAAAGCGCATCGAGCTTTTCCAGCTCCACCAGCATCATGGCACGCGCCGGGTGGGTCGCTTCCAGCGCCATTTCGTAATAGGGAGAGACGGCAAAAGACGCGGGCAACGCGTGACCACCTTCAAGTAGCGCGTGCATACGCGGAATTAAGACCCACTGGAGCCACTCGAACGGGGCCAGCGTATCCAGACAAAACGGTTGGGTGCTGGCGAACGCGTCTGGCTGCGGCGCGTTATCCTGCCACAGCTGATGCTGGCGCATAAGGGCTTCGATGGCGTGCAACTGCGCACGAACGTTGTCATGATGCGACATATATACCTCAACTGAAAAACGGAATGGCGCGAAGCATAGCATTGCGGACGACAGAAATAAAAAAAGGGAGCACTGTAAAAACAGTGCTCCCGGTTCGTTTCGCAGCATTCCAGCTACAATACGTGCTCCCTGCTCATCCGTGACAACTTTTCCTGATGCCCGAAGGCCTGGTCATCCCTTTACCTTTTGCTTCCTGCTCACATCGTCCTGATGTGTAGGTTTCATCCTGAAACGTCCTGGCCATCCTGACCCACCGACCATCCTGACCGGCTCTCGTTCTCCTTCCTGGAGGTGTCCCTTACGCATCCTGCGTGATCCACTTTGCTTCATCCTGAAGCCTTCCTGCGGCGTCATCCTGACGTGTCCCTGGTAAGAAACGCCATCATCCTGATGTTCGTTTCTCGTGTCGGCATCCTGTCGACACAGATAGATTCCGCTATTCTGCTTCGTCTTACAACCCACCTTGTAAGCAATGTAAGCCAGGCGAAACGGGGGATTCCCTTTCAGAAAACCACTAACCTGTTGAAAGAAAAGTTAATATTAATCTGAAATTCCTAAGGCAACGCTAACTGTTTCGGCGATGTCTCACAGAGCGTGTAAGAGATCTCTCACACGTCCAGTAGCATCATGGATTACAGAAGCGGCTCAATTTGGGTAAGAAAATCCGCAAGTGAAGGCGCGAGAACGTCGCGATTGCGGGTGCCGAGCGTCTCTTTGATGACCTCACCAGACAGGTTGCAGACAGAAATGACGTCCAGTTCACTGTCGAGCGTCGCAATAAAAAGAGTCGGAGAGAGCTTAAGGCGTTTTTGCGTGACCAGGTGACCAATGAGGTTTTCCTGAACGCGTTGCAGATCGTCTTCGCTCCAGGTTTGCAGCAGCGTCAACGGCTGTCCTGCAAAACATGCAGTCATATCCCCGGCAAACTGCGTGGTATAAAATGCATGAAGCGCAGGTTGTATCACAATGTCCATCGCGCGTTCAACCGCATTTACATTCTGCTCGCCCGTGAACGGTTTCGGTTGCCAGATAACGTAATCATCCTGCGAAGCGATAATGCACGGTGACGGCACGCCATATAAGTCAGTACTTTGCGGCCACGTCCCCCGCTTTTCATGCCAGGCATCGCAATAGCGGGTCGTGAAGGACGTCAGGGCATTTGCAGTTTCGATATCCACCGATTTCTCTCTTCTTGTAAGACAGGATAAACTCAGCCCATAAGTGTACCTGTAAAGTGGCTATGAAACATGTCTTACGAAAATCATCAGGCGTTAACGGGCTTAACGCTGGGTAAATCGACCGATTACCGCGACACCTACGATGCAAGCCTGTTGCAGGGCGTGCCGCGCAGTCTGAACCGCGATCCGCTCGGGCTGCACGCTGACGCGCTGCCGTTTGTCGGCGGCGACATCTGGACGCTGTACGAACTCTCCTGGCTGAATGCGCGCGGTCTGCCGCAGGTGGCCGTGGGCCACGTCGAGCTGGATTACGCCAGCGTAAACCTGGTCGAATCCAAGAGCTTTAAGCTCTATCTCAACAGCTTTAACCAGACCAAATTCAACAGCTGGGACGAGGTACAACAGACGCTTGAACGTGATTTAAGCGCGTGCGCGCAGGGCAACGTAACCGTCTCGTTATACCGTCTGCATGAGCTGGAAGGACAGCCCATTGCCCATTTCCACGGCACCTGCATCGACGATCAGGACATTGAGGTGGAAAGCTATGAATTTAGCACCGACTACCTGGAAAACGCGGCGGGCGGAAAAGTGGTCAGCGAGACGCTGGTCAGCCATCTGCTGAAATCCAACTGCCTTATCACCCATCAGCCGGACTGGGGCTCGGTACAGATCCAGTACCGCGGCCCGCAGATTGACCGTGAAAAGCTGCTGCGTTACCTGGTGTCATTCCGTCATCACAACGAATTTCACGAGCAGTGCGTGGAGCGCATCTTCAACGACATCCAGCGTTTCTGCCAGCCCGAAAAGCTGAGCGTTTATGCCCGCTACACCCGTCGAGGCGGTTTGGATATCAATCCGTGGCGCACCAATACCGATTTTGTGCCTGCCACCGGACGGCTGGTGCGCCAGTAAGATAAATATTTTCACAATATGCGGGCGGTATTCCGCCCGAAGTGTTGTGAAACGTCATAAGCCAGGGCTATTGTAATCAACAGGGAAAGACGATAATCGTCCCATAAGGAGCTCACTTGATTACACATATTAGCCCGCTTGGCTCTATGGATATGTTGTCGCAGCTGGAAGTGGACATGCTTAAACGCACCGCCAGTAGCGACCTTTATCAACTGTTTCGTAACTGTTCACTTGCCGTACTGAACTCCGGAAGCCTGACCGACAACAGTAAAGAGCTGCTGTCCCGCTTCGAAAGTTTTGATATCAACGTGCTGCGCCGCGAGCGCGGGGTGAAGCTGGAAGTGATCAACCCGCCGGAAGACGCTTTTGTCGACGGGCGTATTATTCGCTCACTTCAGGCCAACCTGTTTGCCGTGCTGCGCGACATTCTGTTTGTTAACGGACAGATCAGCAACGCCGGACGTTTCCAGCATCTTGACCTGGAAAGTTCCGTTCATATCACTAACCTGGTCTTCTCCATTCTGCGTAACGCCCGCGCCCTGCACGTGGGCGAAGCGCCGAACATGGTCGTCTGCTGGGGTGGTCACTCTATTAACGAAACCGAATACCTGTATGCCCGCCGCGTGGGGACGCAGCTCGGCCTGCGCGAACTGAATATCTGTACCGGTTGCGGTCCTGGCGCGATGGAAGCACCAATGAAAGGCGCGGCAGTAGGTCACGCGCAGCAACGCTATAAAGAAGGCCGTTTTATCGGCATGACCGAGCCGTCGATCATCGCCGCTGAGCCGCCTAACCCGCTGGTTAACGAACTGATTATTATGCCGGATATCGAAAAACGTCTTGAGGCGTTTGTCCGTATCGCGCACGGCATTATTATCTTCCCGGGCGGCGTAGGTACGGCGGAAGAGCTGCTTTATCTGCTCGGGATCCTGATGAACCCGGCCAACAAAGATCAGGTTCTGCCGCTGATCCTGACCGGCCCGAAAGAGAGCGCCGACTACTTCCGCGTGCTGGACGAGTTTATCGTGCATACGCTGGGCGAAGACGCGCGCCGTCACTACCGCATTATTATTGACGATGCCGCAGAAGTGGCCCGTCAGATGAAAAAAGCAATGCCGCTGGTGAAAGAGAATCGTCGTGATACCGGGGATGCCTACAGCTTTAACTGGTCCATCCGTATCGCACCGGATCTTCAGATTCCCTTCGAGCCGTCGCATGAGAACATGGCGAACCTCAAACTCTATCCGGATCAGCCGGTGGAAGTGCTGGCTGCCGACCTGCGTCGCGCCTTCTCTGGCATCGTGGCGGGGAACGTGAAAGAGGTGGGGATACGCGCAATTGAAGAGTTTGGCCCGTATAAGATCCACGGTGATCCGGAGATGATGCGCCGCATGGATGATATGTTGCAGGGCTTTGTCGCTCAGCACCGCATGAAGCTTCCAGGCTCTGCCTATATTCCGTGTTACGAAATCATCAAGTAAAGCGACATTCCTCTCCTCTCAAGCCGGATCGTCATCCGGCTTTTTTATTCGTGTTGCAATTCATAGCGATCTTCAATGTTATTAACAAATCTGACGCCTGCGCAAACGATTACCTCGTTTTTGAAACCGTAAATAATCAGTCTTAATCGAAATTACCCGCCAGAAAATCCTAAAATCCCATTTCTTTACAGCGAAAGACACCTATCTCGCGGGTCGACCTTTTCGAAAACATGTCGTTAATGGTAGCCTTCGCGCCCGTAAATTCTCTTTGATGTTTTTTTAACAGATAAATGGTCTAAAGATACCCACATCACAAGTGGATTATTGCATTTGGGATCGCGATCACTGATAGATTCATAACTAGAATGTATCTTTCCGCCCGCCAATAGTTACGGGCAAAAATTATTAAAAAACCGTCACTGAACGAATTTCATATTACCGTCAGGCGCTTTTTCATCGGATTTGACTAAAAACCTGACAATTTGCTTCCTCCAGGAGATACAGATGGAAACCACTCAAACCAGCACCGTTGCTTCGATTGAATCCCGAAGCGGTTGGCGCAAAACGGATACCATGTGGATGCTTGGCCTGTACGGCACAGCAATCGGCGCTGGTGTACTGTTCCTTCCTATCAACGCAGGTGTCGGCGGTATGATCCCGCTGATCATCATGGCCCTCATTGCCTTCCCGATGACCTTCTTTGCGCACCGAGGCCTGACCCGCTTCGTGCTGTCCGGTAAAAACCCGGGCGAAGACATCACTGAAGTCGTCGAAGAACACTTCGGCGTCGGCGCAGGTAAGCTGATTACCCTGCTCTACTTCTTCGCGATTTACCCGATTCTGCTGGTGTACAGCGTTGCTATCACCAACACCGTAGAAAGCTTTATGATGCACCAGCTTCAGATGACCCCGCCGCCGCGTGCGATTCTGTCCCTGATCCTGATCGTCGGTATGATGACCATCGTGCGCTTCGGCGAGCAGATGATTGTGAAAGCGATGAGCGTGCTGGTGTTCCCGTTTGTTGCGGCTCTGATGGTGCTGGCTCTGTACCTGATCCCACAGTGGAACGGCGCTGCGCTGGAAACCCTGTCTCTGAGCAGCGCATCCACGACCGGCAACGGTCTGCTGCTGACCCTGTGGCTGGCGATCCCGGTGATGGTGTTCTCCTTCAACCACTCGCCAATCATCTCTTCCTTCGCAGTAGCGAAGCGTGAAGAGTACGGCAATGGCGCAGAGAAGAAGTGCTCCAGCATCCTGGCTCGCGCGCACATCATGATGGTACTGACCGTAATGTTCTTCGTGTTCAGCTGCGTGCTGAGCCTCTCCCCGGCGGATCTGGCGGCGGCGAAAGAGCAGAACATCTCTATTCTGTCTTACCTGGCAAACCACTTTAACGCACCGCTGATTGCGTGGATGGCGCCGATCATCGCAATTATCGCCATCACCAAATCCTTCCTGGGCCACTACCTGGGCGCACGTGAAGGCTTCAACGGCATGGTGATTAAATCTCTGCGTGGTAAAGGCAAGACCATTGAAATCAACCGTCTGAACAAAATCACTGCGCTGTTCATGCTGGTGACCACCTGGGCGGTAGCCACCCTGAACCCAAGCATTCTGGGCATGATTGAAACCCTGGGCGGCCCGATTATCGCGATGATCCTGTTCCTGATGCCGATGTACGCGATTCAGAAAGTGCCTGCGATGCGTAAATACAGCGGCCATATCAGCAACGTGTTCGTTGTTGTGATGGGCCTGATTGCCATCTCCGCTATTTTCTACTCGCTGTTCAGCTAATACCTCCTGCGCCGTCTGCGGACGGCGCACTTCTCCCCTCTGACTGAAGCAATGGACGCATCATGATTAGCGTATTCGATATCTTCAAAATCGGTATTGGTCCTTCCAGCTCTCACACCGTCGGACCAATGAAAGCCGGTAAACAATTCACGGATGACTTGATTGCACGCGGCATTTTGCACGACATCACCCGCGTGGTTGTCGATGTATATGGTTCCCTTTCCCTGACCGGTAAAGGCCACCATACCGATATTGCCATTATCATGGGGCTGGCGGGTAATCTGCCGGATACCGTTGATATTGATGCAATACCTGGCTTTATCCAGGACGTGAACACCCACGGTCGTTTGCTGCTGGCGAACGGCGAGCATGAGGTTGAATTCCCGGTTGATCACTGCATGAATTTCCATGCGGATAACCTGTCGCTGCACGAAAACGGCATGCGCATTACCGCGCTGGCCGGCGACAAAGCGGTTTACAGCCAGACGTATTACTCCATCGGCGGCGGGTTTATCGTCGACGAGGACCATTTTGGTCAAAGCACCAATTCTGCCGTTGATGTGCCGTACCCTTACAAAAACGCGGCCGACTTACAGCGTCACTGCCAGGAGACAGGGCTTTCTCTCTCCGGCCTGATGATGAAAAACGAGCTGGCCCTGCACAGCAAAGAGGAGCTGGAACAGCACTTCGCTAACGTCTGGGAAGTGATGCGCAGCGGCATTGAGCGCGGGATCACCACCGAAGGCGTGCTGCCGGGTAAACTGCGTGTTCCGCGTCGTGCGGCTGCGCTGCGCCGCATGCTGGTCAGCACCGACAAAACCACCACCGACCCGATGGCCGTCGTCGACTGGATCAACATGTTCGCGCTGGCGGTGAACGAAGAGAACGCCGCGGGTGGCCGCGTCGTCACCGCGCCAACCAACGGGGCGTGCGGAATTGTTCCGGCGGTTCTGGCGTATTACGACAAGTTTATCCGTGAAGTGAATGCAAACTCACTCGCGCGGTATATGCTGGTCGCCAGTGCGATTGGCTCACTGTACAAGATGAACGCCTCGATTTCCGGCGCGGAAGTGGGCTGTCAGGGTGAAGTGGGCGTCGCCTGCTCTATGGCGGCGGCGGGTCTGGCCGAACTACTGGGCGCAAGTCCTGCGCAGGTTTGTATTGCGGCGGAAATCGGCATGGAACATAACCTGGGGCTGACCTGCGATCCGGTCGGCGGACAGGTCCAGGTGCCATGCATCGAGCGTAACGCCATCGCCTCTGTGAAAGCGGTGAACGCGGCCCGTATGGCGCTGCGTCGTACCAGCGAACCGCGCGTCTGCCTCGACAAGGTTATCGAAACCATGTACGAAACCGGTAAAGATATGAACGCCAAATACCGCGAAACCTCCCGCGGTGGCCTGGCGATGAAGATCGTCACCTGCGATTAAGCCTCTCAGGAAGCCTCGTTTTGCGAGGCTTCTTCCTGTTTTCCCCACCATTCATAGTTTCATGCTGCGCTCAGTGTTACCCTTCACCCATTAGACAGAAGGGAGATTATCTGTGGCCGTTCATTTGCTTATCGTCGATGCACTTAACCTGATTCGCCGTATTCATGCGGTACAGGGCACCCCCTGCAAGGACACCTGTTTACACGCGCTGGAGCAGCTCATTCGCCATAGCGAACCCACCCACGCTGTTGCCGTATTCGACGATGAAGCACGCAATACCGGCTGGCGGCACCAGCGCCTGCCGGACTACAAAGCCGGACGTGCGCCGATGCCGGACGATCTGCACGCAGAAATGCCCGCTATCCGCGCGGCCTTTGAGCAGCGCGGCGTTCCGTGCTGGGGCGCCCACGGTAATGAGGCTGACGATTTAGCCGCAACGCTGGCGGTTAAAGTCGCGAGCGCCGGGCATCAGGCAACTATCGTTTCAACCGACAAAGGCTACTGCCAGCTGCTCTCACCAACGATCCGCATCCGGGACTACTTTCAAAAACGCTGGCTGGACGCGCCATTCATTGCCAGCGAGTTTGGCGTATCGCCTGAGCAACTGCCGGATTACTGGGGGCTGGCGGGGATCAGCAGCTCTAAAGTGCCGGGTGTCGCCGGTATTGGACCCAAAAGCGCCGCACAGCTGCTGACGGAGTTTCAGAGTCTGGAAGGAATTTACGCCAGGCTTGATGAAGTGCCGGAAAAATGGCGCAAAAAGCTGGAGGCGCATAAAGAGATGGCGTTTATCTGCCGGGAGGTGGCGACGCTACAGACGGATTTACAGCTGGACGGGAATTTACAGCAGTTAAGGTTAGAACGTTGATGCCCCTCACCCCGGCCCTCTCCCCAAAGGGGCGAGGGGGAAAAGACCGCACGGAGCAGTCCCCTCTCCCCTTTGGGGAGAGGGTTAGGGTGAGGGGACTATCGCTCGTCGCGACGCCCACCCACGGCCGCCCACCAGCGACGGATATGGACCGTCACTTCTTCGCGGTCGTGATAAAGCTGGCGCGCCTGGATTTCCGCGTTAATCCCGTGTTCGTCCAGCTGCTGCTGAATATAAGCCAGGTTCTGCGACACCTCTTCGTAGCGCTTTTTCATCGGCAGCTTGAGGTTGAAAATCGTCTCACGACACCAGCCGTTCACCAGCCAGGAGGCCATCAGCGCCGCGACTTTCGCCGGTTTTTCTACCATGTCGCACACCATCCAGGAGATGTTGTTGCGGTTCGGGCGATAGCGGAAGCCGTCCTCACGCAGCCAGGTGACCTGCCCGGTATCCATCAGGCTTTGCGCCATCGGGCCGTTATCCACAGACGAAACCCACATATTGCGTTTCACCAGCTGATAGGTCCAGCCGCCCGGGCACGCGCCAAGGTCGACGGCATACATGCCGTTTGCCAGACGTTCGTCCCACTCGTCCGCCGGGATAAAGACGTGAAACGCCTCTTCCAGCTTCAGGGTTGAACGGCTCGGCGCGTCTGCCGGGAAGCGCAGACGCGGGATCCCCATAAAGAACGGCGAATTATTGGTGGTATACGAGTAGCCGGCGTAGCAACATCCTGGCGCAATAAAGAAGATATGCACGACCGGGCGCTTTGGCGTTTCGTAGTTTGTCAGCACACCCGCATCACGCAGCGCCGCGCGCAGCGGCACGGTGAACTTACGGCAGAACTTCATCAGCTCTTTGCTTTCGTTGGTGTCGGCCACTTCCACGCGCAAATCGCCGCCCTTCTCCACCACGCCCTGCAACAGGCCAACAATCGGCGTGATGCGATCTTCCGGCGGAAGATCTTTCAGCAGTTCGCCCGCGACAAACATCTGACGGGCGAAAATCAATGAGCTGAACGGCAGTTCGCGCGCCAGCTTGTCGGCATCATCAGGCTGATAGCATTCAAATACCACATAGCCCGCGTTCTCTTTGACGCGAGCGAATCCGAAGACTTCACGCTTCGCCGCTTTATCGGTGATTTCCGCGGCGCACTCTTTCTCAAACCCCGGGCGACAATATAAAACAACCTTATTCATGAACAACGCCCTTGCGTTTCAGACGGATAGCTCCGATAAACATTAACACCCAACCCGCCAGGAAGCTGACGCCGCCGACAGGTGTAACAAACGCCCACAGGCGTAAATGCGACAGCGCCAGACAGTAAAGACTGCCGCTGAACAGTACGGTACCCAGCGCCAGAAAGACGCTGCTCCAGTAAAACCAGATGCTGATGCGGCGCTGCATCGCCACCGCCAGCCCAAAAATTGCCAGCGTGTGGAACGCCTGATATTCAAGGCCGGTCTGGATCCAACCCATCTCCACAACGCCCAGAGATTTGCTTAAGACATGCGCGCCAAACGCGCCCAGAGCTACAAAAATAAAGCCACTCACCGCGGCGAAAATCAGCATGAATCGGCTGGTCATGTTTAAGTCCTGAATTGATGCGTGCCCGACACACAAACGTTATTGTTCATACCTGAAGCGGAATTTTTCTTGCTCGCTTGCCGCTTTCGCCAGTATCCACTGCCGGAAAGCGGCTATTTTACCCAGTTCTGCCTGACTGTCATGACAAACCAGATAAAATGCATTCTTGCTGACCAGTACATCGTTAAATGGGCAAACCAGACGGCCTGCCTCAATTTCGGACTGCGCCATAACGTTGTTTGCCAACGCCACGCCCTGCCCGTGAATGGCAGCCTGTAGCACCATCGCGCTGTGGCTAAAAATGGGCCCCTGCTGCACGTTTATATGATTAAGACCTAACTGGCGGGTATAAGTTTGCCAGTCGCGACGCGAAGCATCGTGCAAAAGCGTATGTTGCGCCAGATCGGCGGGCGTTTTGAGCGCTTTATCCCCCGTCAGCAGCAGCGGTGAACAGACCGGCAACAGATATTCTGCGTATAATTTTTCCACACGCAAGCCCGGCCAGTTACCTCGACCGTAAAAAATCGCTACGTCCACATCATCTGCCAGCTTGTCTTCCTGACGGTCCACCGCCTGGATTCGGACATCGATTCCCGGATAAGTTGAGTTAAAGCTTGAGAGTCGCGGCACCAGCCACTGAATGGCAAAACTGGGCAATAAACTCACAGTCAGAGCGCCTTTTGCGCTCCGGGCCTGAAGCTTGCGAGTGGCTTCCGTCAGCTGGGAAAAAATCTCTTTAATATCCTGAAAATAGCTCTGCCCCTCTTCGGTCAACAGCAACGAACGGTTGCGTCGACGGAACAGCTTAAGCCCCAGAAAATCCTCCAGAGACTTGATTTGATGACTTACTGCGGCCTGTGTCACAAAAAGCTCATCGGCTGCGCGGGTGAAGCTGAGGTGGCGTGCTGCTGCATCAAAAACACGTAATGCATTTAGGGGTGGCAATCGCTTGGACATGGTTATCTGGCTTAGATGTTAACGAGATTTAACATATAGGAAACAACGTTTAACCTATTAGTTTTTTTTATCTGAGCCATTATAATTTGTCCGTTGAGGAACTACCAGCAAATACCTATAGTGGCGGCACTTCCTGAGCCGGAACGAAAAGCTTTTTTTGGAATGCGTGTTCTGAAGGGCTTTTGGCTTACGGTTGTGATGTTGTGTTGTTGTGTTTGCAATTGGTCTGCGATTCAGACCACGGTAGCAACGCTACCAATTTTTCACTTCCTGTACATTTACCCTGTCTGTCCATAGTGATTAATGTAGCACCGCCAACTTGCGGTGCTTTTTTTTTCGCTTATCTAACTGTTAATGCTCGATTTCCTTCATCTCTTTCACATCACTGCGGTTGATCTGCTGTTTGTTCCCGTTAGCATCTTTGTATGAAATCATCCCGGTATCATTATCGGTTGTCGGTTTCCCTTCAGAGACGATAGATCGACCATCGTTGGTATGCATTACGTAGTTATTACCAGAACAGGCGCTCAGGGCAAAGGTCAACGCACAGGCAGAAATGATTGCAGCTGTCTTTTTCATGATTATCTCCTTTAGCAATTAATGCTATTCAAACCTCGATTTATAACAGGCTAAAACATCCGCCTAACACTATTTAGCATAACCTGCTTTTTCAGACTCGCCAGGATAAGCAGACAAATCTGATAGATATCAACTTCCTTGCCCTGCCGATGAATTTGCGCGACGATCGTAGAATCGATATGAGGAATTCCATGAACGCTTTCAGTCCTGCGCAGTTTCGCGCACAGTTTCCTGCGCTGGCCGATGCCGGCATTTATCTTGATAGCGCCGCCACGGCCCTTAAACCGCAGGCGGTGATTGAGGCAACCCGCCAGTTTTACAGCCTGAGCGCCGGGAACGTGCACCGCAGCCAGTATGCCGACGCGCAGCGCTTAACGGCGCAATACGAAGCCGCACGGGATCAGGTCGCGCGCCTGATCAATGCTGACAGCGGTAAGAACATCGTCTGGACGCGGGGCACCACCGAGGCCATTAACATGGTGGCGCAATGTTACGCGCGTCCGCTGTTGCAGCCCGGGGATGAGATCATCGTCAGCGAGGCGGAACACCACGCCAACCTGGTACCCTGGCTGATGGTGGCCGAACAAACCGGGGCACAGGTTGTAAAGCTCCCGTTGGGTGCGGACTTCCTGCCTGACGTGGCGCGTCTGCCTGAGCTGATTACGCCGCGCAGCCGTATTCTGGCGCTGGGGCAGATGTCCAACGTCACCGGCGGCTGCCCGGATCTGGCGCGTGCCATTGAGATTGCCCATGCCAGCGGCGTGGTGGTGATGGTCGACGGTGCGCAGGGTGTGGTGCATTTTCCGGCTGACGTTCAGGCGCTGGATATCGACTTCTATGCCTTCTCAGGACACAAATTGTACGGGCCAACCGGTATCGGCGCGCTGTACGGCAAAGCTGAACTGCTGGCCCGGATGACGCCGTGGCTCGGCGGCGGCAAGATGATTACCGAAGTCACCTTCGACGGTTTTAAAACGCAGGATGTACCCTACCGCCTGGAAGCCGGTACCCCAAACGTGGGCGGGGTTATCGGTCTGAGCGCAGCGCTCGAATGGCTGGCAGAAACGGACGTGGTTCAGGCTGAAAGCTGGAGCCGGGGTCTGGCGACGCTGGCGGAAGAAGAACTGAAAAAACGTCCGGGTTTTCGCTCGTTCCGCGTCCAGGACTCCAGCCTGCTCGCCTTTGATTTCGCGGGCGTGCACCATAGCGACATGGTGACGTTGCTTGCCGGATATGGCATTGCCATGCGTGCCGGACAGCACTGCGCCCAGCCGCTGCTGGCGGCTATTGGCGTGAGCGGTACCCTGCGCGCCTCGTTTGCACCGTACAATACAAAAAGCGACGTCGATGCGCTGGTTTCCGCCGTCGACCGCGCCCTGGAATTACTGGTGGATTAATGACAAGTTCAGCTTTAGCCGGACACCCGTTCGGCACCGTTATTACTGAAGAGACGTTAAAACAGACCTTCGTCCCGCTCACGCAGTGGGAAGATAAATATCGTCAGCTGATCCTGCTGGGCAAACAGTTGCCCACGCTGTCAGACGAGCTGAAATCACAGGCGAAGGAGATCGCAGGCTGCGAGAACCGCGTCTGGCTTGGGTTTAGCGTATCCGGTGAGAAACTGCATTTCTTCGGCGACAGCGAGGGACGCATTGTTCGCGGTCTGCTGGCGGTGCTGTTGACCGCAATCGAAGGGAAAAGCGCCGCAGAGCTGCTGGCGCATTCTCCGCTGGCGCTGTTTGATGAGCTGGGACTTCGCGCGCAGCTTAGCGCCTCACGCGGTCAGGGACTGATTGCGCTAAACGACGCGGTGCTGGATGCCGCCCGTCAGACTCAGGTCTGACGTTCCGCCTTCGCCATCATCTTCTTCAGGGCGTGAGAGACCGCCACAAAGCCGAAGGTGGCGGTCACCATGGTGGCCGCTCCAAACCCTGAGGCACAATCCATCCGCTTTGGCCCTTCCGCCGTGCTTTTCATTGCACAGACCGAACCATCCGCCTGCGGATAAACCAGCGCTTCTGTCGAGAACACACAGTCCACGCCCAGCTTGCCTTTGCTATTTTTCACCACGTTGAAGTCGCTTTTTAAGCGCTCGCGCAGCTTAGCGGCCAGCGGATCCTGAATGGTCTTCGCCAGATCCGCCACCTGGATCTGCGTCGGATCAATTTGTCCACCCGCGCCGCCCGTTGTCACCAGCGGCACCTTGTAACGACGACAGTAAGCGATCAGCGCCGCTTTTGGCCGCACGCTGTCGATGGCATCAATCACATAGCTGTAGCCTTTGCTCATGTACTCCGCGACGTTATCTGCCGTCACAAAGTCGTCGATCACCGTCACCCTACACTCCGGGTTGATGAGACGAATACGCTCCGCCATCACCTCGGACTTCGCCAGACCGACGTTATCACGCAGGGCGTGGATCTGACGGTTAGTGTTAGTGACGCAGACGTCATCCATATCAATCAACGTAATTGCGCCAATGCCGGTTCTCGCCAGCGCTTCTGCCGCCCACGAACCCACACCACCAATGCCCACCACGCAGACATGCGCATCCGCGAACAGTTGCAGGGCTTTTTCACCATATAACCGTGCCGTGCCGCCGAAACGCTGGCGCCAGGCATCGCTGATTACCACAGACATAAAACCTCAGATGTAAAAAGGGTGAGGTATTCCTCACCCTGAACCGTAATCCGTCTTGCCCTCAGAATACCACAATCAGCCGCTGAATACGTTTCCGGTACCTGGCGCTGCCTTCAGCACCCACACGCGTCCGTAGTGGTTATACCAGCCTGCACGATGGCCGGCATCCGGGCCGATGCCCTGATAAATGTCGAAGTGCTGGCCTTTGATCGCCCCACCCACGTCCAGCGCCACCATCAGGCGTAATTCATACTTGCCGTTGAATTTGCCGTTGTTGTCGAGGAGTGGAACTTCCGCCAGCAGCGTAGTACCTGCCGGGATAATCGAACGATCCGATGCCACAGAAGCGCGGCCAATCAGCGGGACGGCGCTCGCCCCTTTCACCGGCGCAAAGTTCTGCGGTTTGAAGAAGACAAACGATGGGTTCTGCTCAAGCAGTTCACGCACTTCCGCTTCGCTGTGTTTTTCGCCCCACTCGCGGATCGCCTGCATCGACATATCTTCTCGTTTCACTTCGCCACGGTCGATGAGCACCTTACCGATGCTGCGATAGGCATGGCCATTTTTCCCGGCGTAGCTAAAGAAGTTCAGCGGCGAGCCGTCGCCAAAATCAATATAGCCGCTGCCCTGCACGTCCATAATGAAGTTGTCCATCAGCGAGTTGCTGTAGGCCAGCACGTAATTTTCGCTCAGCGCGCCAGCGTAGATCTCGGCGCGGGACGGCAGACGACCGCGTTTCGGCGGCATACGGTAAATGGGATACTGGAACTCGCCCTGGCGTGTGTGGCGCGCCTGGACAACCGGAGTGTAGTAACCGGTAAACTGGACGTTACCGTAGTTATCCGCCCCCTCCATCTGCCAGGCATCGATACCAAACTGGCGCATATTGCGGGTATCACCGCCTGCACGCAGCCAGTCCTGCACGGCGCTATAGACATTGTTCTGCGAACCGTATAAACGCGGAGAAGCAGTGCGGATCTGGTAAACCTGCTCGGAGAAGTCTCCGGCATTGATCGGAGCGCCCACGGCGTCTGGCTGGTTAACTAAAGAGAAAGGCTGGGATAACTTCCCGTCTTTATACTGTTGACCGCGATCGGTCGGTTTGGAAGAGCAGGCCGCAAGAATCGCCACCATTGCGCCTGTCATCAGATGCTTCGCCCAACGTCCTTTCATTATATCTCGTCTTTTAGTTGCCCAATTCCGCGAGATGAAGATAACAAACCCATCGTGTTAATGAAATGCAATCGCCTTCCCTTTGGCAAATTCTGCACAAAAAATAGTCCAAAGTGGCTTTTGCCGTTCATTTTGCATACAAAATAATGAATTATGTGAAAAAGGGGTTGCATCACAAACCTATCCGAGTATAGTGCGCTTCCACGGACGCGGGGTGGAGCAG
>NZ_JADBRE010000004.1:147007-475626 GCF_014930525.1 Enterobacter cloacae complex sp. S1 | reverse complement strand
AATCCGGCCCCCGCAACCAACACTTCTTAAAACAATAAACACCCTGAAGGGTGTTTTTTTGTATCTGGCGTTTGTGAAAATGCCGGGCATGATACCCGGCTTAATGCCCTACCCCCGCCGCGCCAGCGTTTCCCCGTCTGAGAAGTAGGCCCGGATCCCCGCCAGAATCGACTCCGCCACTTCCTGCTGGAATTTAGCCGTCTTGAGCTTACGTTCCTCTTCCACGTTACTGATAAACGCGGTTTCGACCAGAATGGATGGAATATCTGGCGCTTTCAGTACCGCAAATCCGGCCTGCTCGACGCTGTTTTTGTGCAGCTTGTTGACCCGGCCCAGCTTGCCCAGCACCGCTTTACCAAACTTCAGGCTGTCGGTAATGGTCAGCGACTGCACCATATCAAACATCGTATGGTCGACGTAACGGTCGCCACTTTTGCTCACGCCACCAATTAAATCCGAGGCGTTCTGCGTGTCCGCCAGGTATCTCGCGGCGGTACTGGTCGCCCCTTTCGTTGACAGGGCAAACACTGAAGATCCACTCGGCTGGCGGCTGGTGAAGGCATCCGCGTGAATAGAGACAAACAGATCCGCGCGCTGCTTTTGCGCTTTTGCCACGCGGACCTTCAGCGGGATAAAGACATCTTCGTTACGCGTCATGTAGGCGCGCATATTGCCCTCTTTGTCGATCAAGGCCTTCAGACGACGGGCAATTTGCAGCACCACATCTTTTTCGCGGGTGCGATATTTCCCGACGGCGCCGGAATCTTCTCCGCCGTGGCCAGGATCGAGCATGATCACAATCGGGCGATCGCGCCCCGCCTTGCCCGGCTGTGGGCCACTTTGCGCTGGCGGAACCTGGCTGTCGAGATCGCCTTTGTTGTAATCCTCAAGTAATGCCAGGAGCGGATCCTGAATATCCGTCGCATTCGCCGGATAGAGATCCATCACCAGACGCTCCTTAAAGGCGGCTACAGGCGCAAGGGCAAAGAGCTGAGGTTTCACGTTCTGCTTCAGCTCAAACACCATGCGCACGGTTTGCGGATCGAACTGCCCGACGCGCGCCGATTTAATAAACGGATCGTCGCCACGGATCTGAGCTGCCATGCCTTTAAGCACGGAGTTGAGGTTCACACCTTCGAGATCAACCACCACACGTTCAGGATTGCTGAGGGCAAATTGCTTGTATTTCAGCACGCGATTGGACTCGACCGTCACGCGCGTATAGGTCGACGACGGCCAGACGCGCACCGCGACTACCTGGCTTGTGGCGGCAAGACCCACCTGGCTGACGCTAAGCAACCACATCGCCCCGGCCCCTTTTAACAGGCGGCGGCGGCTTATTGCTGAATTGGATCCCGACATGCTTCTCCCGAGCAAGAAATCTGATTGATGAACAAAACGCCCAAATTGACCGAAAACTTTAACGAATGACGCATAAACTGTCATCTATAAAAGGGTAAACAATCATACGTTAACGCACGGATTACTTATTATTTTCTGTGGGTCGCAGAAAATTTAGGCTTGCACACGCGGCCACAATCGAATAAAAATACAGAAATTACGAATAAACATTCACTAAGGGTTGTGTCATGGTTAAGGAACGTAGAACCGAACTGGTCCAGGGATTCCGCCATTCTGTTCCCTATATCAACACCCATCGGGGAAAAACGTTTGTCATCATGCTTGGCGGCGAAGCCATTGAGCATGAAAACTTTTCCAGCATCGTCAATGATATCGGCCTGCTGCACAGCCTCGGCATCCGTCTGGTGGTGGTGTATGGCGCACGTCCGCAAATTGAAGCCAACCTGGCCGCCCATCACCATGAGCCGATCTACCACAAACACACGCGCGTGACGGATGCGAAAACCCTCGAGCTGGTCAAACAGGCGGCGGGTCTGTTGCAGCTCGATATCACCGCCCGCCTGTCGATGAGCCTGAACAATACGCCGTTGCAGGGCGCGCACATCAACGTGGTGAGCGGCAACTTTATCATCGCTCAGCCGCTCGGCGTGGACGATGGCGTGGACTACTGCCACAGCGGCCGCATCCGCCGTATTGATGAAGAAGCCATTCACCGCCAGTTAGACAATGGCGCGATCGTTCTGATGGGCCCTGTTGCTGTCTCCGTAACGGGTGAAAGTTTTAATCTGACCTCAGAAGAGATTGCCACCCAGCTGGCCATCAAGCTGAAAGCGGAAAAAATGATCGGCTTTTGCTCCTCACAGGGTGTCGTGAACGATGAGGGCGTGATTGTGCCAGAACTTTTTCCGAATGAAGCCCAGGCGCGCGTCGAAGCGCTGGAAGCAGAAGGCGATTACTATTCCGGTACCGTGCGTTTTCTGCGCGGCGCCGTTAAAGCGTGCCGTAGCGGGGTGCGCCGCAGCCACCTGATCAGCTATCAGGAAGACGGCGCGCTGTTGCAGGAGCTGTTCTCCCGGGACGGGATCGGTACGCAGATCGTCATGGAGAGCGCCGAGCAGATCCGCCGTGCCACCATCAACGATATCGGCGGCATTCTGGAGCTGATCCGTCCGCTGGAACAACAGGGCATTCTGGTTCGCCGCTCCCGCGAACAGCTGGAGATGGAGATCGACAAGTTCACCATCATTCAGCGCGATAACCTGACCATAGCCTGTGCGGCGCTTTATCCGTTCCCGGAAGAGCAGATTGGCGAAATGGCGTGCGTCGCCGTGCATCCTGATTACCGTAGCTCCTCACGGGGGGAACTGCTGCTTGAACGCGTGGCGGCACAGGCGCGCCAGATGGGTCTGAGCAAGCTGTTCGTGCTTACCACGCGCAGCATTCACTGGTTCCAGGAGCGCGGCTTCACGCCGGTGGATATTGATTCCCTGCCGGAAAGTAAGAAAGAGATGTACAACTACCAGCGCCGCTCGAAGGTGTTAATGGCGGACCTGGGATAACAGTCACCCTCTCCTGCTGGAGAGGGCGTTCACTCAGACAGATTCAAATATCGCGCTTAATCCGCTTCTGCGCTCGGTACGGGTGGCAATCGCCTGACTCAACACGCGCTCATCCGCATACAGCGACAGAAGCTGGCGCGCACGGGTAATGGCGGTGTAGACCAGCTCGCGGGTCACAACCGGCGACAGCTGGGTAGGCAGGATCAGCGCCGCATGGTTGAACTCGGAGCCCTGAGATTTGTGTACCGTCATCGCCCATGCCGTTTCATGCTCTGGCAGGCGGCTGGGCTGGACGGACTTCACGCTGCCGTCCGGCAGCTGGAACCAGACGCGCAGTCCGTTACCGCGATCGAGCGCAATGCCGATATCGCCGTTGAACAGCCCCAGCGCACTGTCGTTGCGGGAGATCATCACTGGCCGGCCTTCATACCATCGCGAATGCTGTTGACGGTTAATTTTGCGTTTCTGCACCAGCAGTTGCTCCAGCCTGTCGTTCAGGCCCGTGACGCCAAACGGCCCTTCCCGCAATGCGCACAGAAGCTGGTATTCGCCAAATGCGGCGATGACCTGCCCGGGCTGACTGCGCTGCTGCACGCAGCTCAGAAAATGCTGGTATCCCTGAAGAGCCTCCTCAAGCATAGCCTGATACTCTTCCCCGCTTTGCAGCGATTTCTTTTCAATGTCAGTGAAGGAACCGTCAAACACCGTGCGCGTGGCGTGCCTGTCGCCACGGTTGACCGCCGCAGCCAGCTGGCCGATGCCGGAGTCGCTACCGAAACGGTAGCTTTTTTGCAGCAGGCACAGGCTGTCACGCAGTGCGCCCGCGATCGGCGTGTGATCGGGTTCAAGCGAGCAACCGGTCAGACGGGCGAGCTCCTGCGCCCGCGCGGGGGTATAACCGTAACTGGCGTAGGTACAGATATCCCCCAGCACCGCCCCGGCTTCTACAGAGGCGAGCTGATCGCGATCGCCCAGGAAAACCACGCGCGCATGGGGTGGCAGCGCATCGATCAGGCGCGACATCATGGTCAGGTCGATCATGGAGGCTTCATCCACCACCAGCACGTCCAGATGCAGCGGATTGCCCGCATGGTAGCGCAGCCGCTGGCTACCCGGCTGCGCGCCGAGCAGACGGTGCAGAGTACTTGCTTCACCCGGGAAAAGCGCAAGCTGCTCCTGGGTGAGCGGCAGCCGTTGCATCGCACCGCCCAGTGATTCGGTCAGACGCGCCGCGGCCTTCCCGGTGGGCGCCGCCAGACGAATACGGCATCGCTGCTCGCCTGAAAGCTGTATCAGGGCTGCCAGCAGCTTTGCGACGGTCGTTGTTTTCCCGGTTCCCGGGCCGCCGGATATCACCGAGATCCGCCGCGTCAGGGCGACGGCTGCCGCCACTTTCTGCCAGTCTGTGGCCTCACCGGAGTCAAACAGCCTGTCCAGCGTCTGGCGAAGCTGTGCTTCGTCGCAGGGAAGCGGCGCATTGGTCTCACTAAAGAAACGCGCTACCGTCAGTTCGTTTCGCCACAGGCGGTTCAGGTATAAGCGCTCCCCCGTCAGGATCAGCGGTGCCTGGTTGTCTCCCGGCCCGACGGCTGACGATTCACGCAAGATTTTCTGCCAGTCCACCTTATCTCCCAGCAGCGCAAAGCAGGACTGGAGGACAGGCGGCATTTTCTCGTCAACCACCAGACGCGAGAGCGGCAGACACACATGCCCCTCTCCGGCATCTTTACTCAACAGGGCAGCGGCAAGCATCACGGCGGGCTGGTCAGCGGCAATCATCATGGCAAACTGCACGTCCAGCTGACGCAGCACGCGTTGCTCTACCGCATCCAGCAATAAGTCCTGCATCGTCATGCCATCTCCTCCGTGTTTGCTGCAAACAGGTTATCCATTTTATTAATCAATTCCGCATCCGGACGAGTGCTGAAGATCCCGGAGCGCGGATCGGCAGCATCAACCCCGCGCAGGAACAGATAGATGACACCGCCAAAATGATCGTCGTAGCGATAATCCGCAATACGGTGGCGCAAATAGCGGTGCAGCGCCAGGGTATAGAGCTGATATTGCAGATCGTAGCGATGCATTTGCATGGCTGCCGCCATCGCCTGCTGGGTATAGGCTTCGCTGTTCTCGCCCAGCCAGTTCGATTTGTAATCCAGCAGGTAGTACCGTCCTTCGTGACGGAAGACCAGGTCGATAAACCCTTTCAGCATGCCCTGCACCTGACGGAAGTTCAGCGGCGGGCAACCGGCTGACAGCGGATCGTACTGACGGATGAGCGCATCGAGCGCGTCGGCCTTAAGCGGGCCTGCGACGGGCAGATAAAACTCCATCTCAACCTGCTTATTTTTGGCCGTTAACTGGCGAAGAGAGAAGCCCTGCGTCGTCAGCGGCGCCTGCAAAATGGCGTTGATCCAGTCAGTGAGAACGGGCTGCCAGTGCGCGTCATAGCCTCCGCTCTGCAACATCTTCAGCACCCACTCCTCACTGACAGGCTGGGTGAAATCAAGCTCTTCAAAGAGGCTGTGCAAAAAGGTGCCCGGCGACGCGCCGCGTGGGAACTGATGTGGAGTTAACGTCGGTTCAACCGGAACATCGCCCACCCCTGCGGCATCCACGTCCAGCTTCGGCATGAGATCCTGCGCAATACTTTGCCCGTGCTGTTGCAGGCCAGAATAGCTGGTGACGCGCCAGTCGTCGGCAAGCACCCGTGTGATCTGGCGCGCGTTAAGATCGGTCGCGGGCTCTTGCGCCATTTCCCAGCGGCTGTTGTCTGGCAGAGAAGGGATATGGAGGGCGATATCGTCTCCGCAAAGCGACTCAATACAGAGGCGCAACCCCGCCGCATCTTTAGGCTCACCACGCTGAATAAGCCGCCCTAAGGCGCTTAAATGGAAATCGCTCTCCCCTGTTTTCTCCCCGCGACGGCGGAAAACCGGCGCGACGCCCAGGCTGCAATGCCAGACAGAACGGGTCAGCGCCACGTAAAGCAGGCGCAAATCCTCCGCCAGACGCTCCGCTTCCGCCAGCTCAACGCTGGTTTCCGCCTTGCTGAGATCGAGCACCGCATCGAAAGTCTCGCGATCATGATAATAGGCCTGATCCTGAACGCGGTAGTTAGCGATAAAGGGCAGCCAGACCAGCGGATACTCGAGACCTTTCGATTTGTGAATGGTGACGATTTGCACCAGATGCTTATCGCTCTCAAGACGCATCTGCTGGCTTGAGGCGTTACTGTTTGGATCCGCGATTTGCTGCGCCAGCCAGCGCACGAGGGCATGTTCACTTTCAAGCTGGGTGCCGGCTTCCTGCAACAGTTCGCTGATGTGTAAAATATCGGTAAGACGCCTTTCACCGCCGGATGACGCCAGCATATTTTCGGCAATCTGACGCCGCGTCATCAATTCGCGCAGCATCGCCATGACGCCGCGTTTTTGCCAGCGTTCACGGTAATGGACAAACTCTTCCACCACCGCATCCCATGCGTTTTCGTCATGGTTGAGCTCATCTATATCGCGCGCGTTCAACCCCAGCATAGAGCTGGCCAGCGCGCTTCGAAGCGTGTTTTCGCGCTCCGGGGCCAGCACCGCCTGAAGCAGCCAGAGCATTTCCTGGGCTTCCAGCGTGTCGAACACGCTGTCGCGGTTAGAAAGATACACTGACGGAATATCCAGCAACGTTAGCGCATCGCGGATTAGCGCCGCTTCCTGACGACTGCGCACCAGCACGGTAATATCAGAGGCTTTAACAGGATTTGCCTGTTCCCCCTGCCAAAGCAGCGCCTCGCCGCGCGCGCCTGCGCTCAGCCAGTCACGGATTTGCGCGGCGCAGTGCTGGGCCATCGCCGCCTGATAGTCGGCAACCCCATAGCCTTCCCCTTCCAGCAGCCAGAAGGTCATGGCGGGTTGCACCGCGCTACTGACTTCGAAGCGCAGGGATGCGTTTTTTGGGGCGGATTTCACCGGCAGGAAAGGGATTTCATTGAACATGAACGCCGTCTCCATACGGCTGAACAGCGCATTGACGCTCTCAACCATCCCCGGAGCGGAACGCCAGTTAGTGTCTAACGTGTAATGCGCGACAACCTCACTACGGGCTTTCATATAGGTGAAGATATCTGCCCCACGGAAGGCGTAAATCGCCTGTTTAGGGTCGCCTATCAACAACAGGGCAGTGTCGGGCTGCTGTCGCCAGATGCGGCGAAAAATGCGGTACTGCTGAGGGTCGGTGTCCTGAAATTCGTCAATCATCGCCACCGGAAAACGGGTACGGATCGCGCTGGCGAGCGCTTCACCATTCTCGCTGGACAGCGCCTCGTCCAGGCGGCTCAGCATGTCATCAAACCCCAGCTCGCCCCGGCGACGTTTTTCGCGCGCGACGGCCTGGCGGATCTCCGTCATGGCGCGTGTGATCATCAGGTCATTGAGCGTTAATGGCTCCGCAAGCAGCGCATCAATCGCCACAAACAGGGAATGCTCAGGCACAATGCCGTCGGCTTTGGTTCGCTCAGTCAAAAAGCGCTGCGAAAATTTTTCCAGTGCGTCCGGAAGCTGGTAGCCCCGCGTCTCCTCCTGGGCCCAGACGCTGATCTTTTCGATCCACTTCCCCTGGTTCCCACGGTTGAACTTGCGTCTGTCGATGCCTGAGTTTTCGATGATTGCATCAATTTCACCAACCGACTCATTCCACTTCTGCTTAAGCGTCGCAATTTTGGCGACGATCTTTTCATGGCGCGAGGCCAGCGTTTCATCGGCAGGCGGCGGAGATTTAATGACCGGCGCTTCGCCTTGCAGGTAACGGTCGATGGCGCGAAGAAGCTCTTCCGGACCTTTCCACAGGGCGTGAACCGCTTCGGCAATGTCGCGCTGCAATGGATAACAGTGACGACGCCAGAAATCCGCACAGGCCTGATAGCGAAGCTCGGATTCATCTTCAATAAGCTGCTGCTCAAAGAGCATGCCGGATTCAAACGCATTCAGGCTTAACATGCGCTGACAAAAACCGTGAATGGTGAAGACGGACGCTTCATCCATTTGCCGCTCGGCCAACAGCAGCCATTGCGCAGCCTGTTGCTTATCCGCAATCTCGTCCAGCAGGCTCGCGTAGAGGGGGTTATCCGTCGTCTGACGCAAACAGGCGATGCGCAGTTCATGAATGTTGCTGCGAATACGGCCACGCAGCTCGGCAGTGGCCGCTTCGGTGAAGGTTACCACCAGCAGCTCTTCCACGCTTAACGGGCGCGAAAAAGCGGCGTTGCCGCCGAGCCCCAACAGCAGACGCAGATAGAGCGCGGCGATGGTATAGGTTTTTCCCGTTCCCGCTGAGGCTTCAATCAGTCGCTCACCCTGTAGAGGTAAACTTAGGGGATCAAGCGGCTCAGCGGTATGGGTCATTCTTTCTTACTCCAGGGCATAGTTTGTTGCAGCGCGCTGACGCTCTTCCAGACGGTCCACTCTTTTGATTTTACGTAGTCCGTTTTCCCGTTCTGGCTGCCAGAAACCTGAGACAGGATGGCCATACCCTGCGGTTTTACTACCGCCTGATGGAAGAAATCGGCAACCTTTTGTGGCGTCAGCTGTTTTATTTCGGCCACTATTTTATCACGCGAATCAAATTTCATATTACCGCGATCAAAATCTTTGCTCAGCTGCGAGGCCTCTTCACCCAGCGTCTGCGGCGGCTGCATCACCTGGGCGATAACCGCCTGCTGGATCTGGGCAAACTCTTCCGGCTTCATGGCGCGCAGTTTTGCTTCCGCCTGCGGGAAGAACGCCTGATAACGCTGCCACAGGTAAGCGGGTTGCTTGTCGCTGCTTTGCAGAAGGAAGCCCAGCCCCCACTGACGGCCCACATTCATAGAGAAAGCGAATACCGCATAGCCCAGTTGCTCTTCGGTGCGCAGCTGGTTGTAAAACCACGGCTGAATAATTTGACCGAGCACCGCACTCTGGGCAGAGCTGGTAAATTCGTCATAACCGACAGGGACAAACACCGCGGCCAGCGCGGAATCCGTGCTGCTTCCCGCTTTTTCGAAGATTACGTTCTGCTTTTTCTCTACCAGCACATCCTGGTTACGGCACCACTCATCGCCTTTTGAACCCAGTTGCGCACGGACGTTTTGCGCCAGCGTTTTAGCCTGATCTTCGCTCATATTCCCTACAACCAGGAACTCCGGACGGGTATTGGTTTTCAGCGCATCACGGTAAGCCAGCACCTCTTTTAAGGTGACTGAGGGCAATAACGCGCGGCGATCTTCGCGCTGGAAGTACGGAATTTGCGACAGCATCTGTGCTGGCATAATCGCCTGATCGTAGGCTTTACCCTTCTCGGCAGAATCCATCATCTGGGCATACCAGGACTTAGCCTGCTCGAGCTGTTCTTCCGTAGGCGTATAGCTGAAATAACCGTCCAGCAGCGCCTGGAACAGCTGCGGCAAACGCTGGGTATAGCCGTTGGCATTCACCATCAGGCCGTTATTGGCATTGGTGGAGAAACTGATACCACCAACGGCAGCCTGGTTGCTGAGCTGATCGAGAGCAATACCGGCCAGATAATCGTTAAGCGCAAACAGCACCTGGTTTCTGGCGCTGTCCATTGCTTTGGGGTTACGCAGCACCACGCTAACATCCGCTTTTGGCTCGTCGGCGAAATAGCGGCTTGGGGTGTAGACCACGCGCAGCGTCGGCTCATCAACAATCAGCTCCGGGTGCGGATACGCCTTTGCGGGTTTGATCAGCGAGAAATCGTCCGGGATGTAGGGGTTAAGTTCCGGTAACGTCAGCGCAATTTCCCCCGCCTTTTTCTGCCAGCCCGCGAAGGTCTGTTCGCTGATTTTTTCAACCTGATACGGGGCATCAACGAAGTAGGCCATTTTGTTATGCGGTTCGTTCGGGCTGATATACCAGACGCGGGCATTCTGCGGAGTCATCATCGCCAGACGCGCTTTGAGCGCTCCGGCGTCATACTGGTCGGCAATATTTACCGCATCCAGCGTATGTTCCACCGGCACGCGGATCATGGTATCTGCCAGCCACTCAACGTAGTCCATATCACGCGTGATAGAGGGATAGCGGAAATCGAGATCCAGCACGTGCGCCAGCTCGTCAAAGTAGCGTTTATCGACCCCTTTGTCGCGCAGCAGAGAGAGATAACTGAAAATGGCCGCAACGACGTCGTCCCGGTGAGCCAGCCCTTTATCGGTCAGCGTCGCGGAGATGGCCAGCACGCCGCTATTCCCGTTTACAACGGGATCGGAGTCAGCGCGAATACCTTCCACCAGCCCCTGCTTTTGCAGCCAGTCGGAGAGCGTACCCGGGCTGCGGTTGCCGATAAGATAAGTCACCAGCTCGTCGGTTTTGCTGCGGAACTGCGCCGTGTTGTTATCAATACGGAATTCAACGCGTAACACCTTGCGCGGCAAGGCCGGCACATAGTGAATAACAATGCCTTTTTGCGCGTCCGTGACAACCGGCACGTTAATCTGCGGCAGATCGATATTTTTATTTGGCACCCTGCCGTAGGTCTGCGCGGCCATGTTTGCCAGCGTCGGCAACGGTTTATTGCTGTAGATAACCGCTTTCATCAGATTGGCGGAATAGTATTTTTCACGAAACGCATGCAGCGCATCGAGCACCGGGCTACCTGGCTTGTCGCTCAGCGTTTCAAGGTTGCCGCCTGAGAAGCGCGAACCCGGGTGCGCCGGATTGATGGTTTCAGCGCTAACCTGCGCCATGCGCATACCGTCTCGCGTGCGCGCCATCGTCAGTTCGGCGTTCACGGCATTACGTTCACGGTCAGCATATTTTTTATCCAGCAGCGGTGCGGCGATGGCATCCGCCAGACGGTCCACCGCCCCGTCAAGCGCATCATTTTCCACTTCCAGGTAAAACGCGGTGCGATACGGCGCGGTACTGGCGTTGTGGCTGCCGCCATGCATTTTCAGAAATTCGGACAGGCTGTCAGGCTGTGGGTATTTTTTAGAGCCCATCAGCGTCATGTGCTCAAGGTAGTGCGCCAGTCCAGGATGGGCGTCAGGATCTTCCAGCGAACCCACCGGCACAACCAGCGCGGAGAGCGATTTCACCGCCTGAGGATCGGAAACCAGCAGCACGGTCATCCCGTTATCAAGACGAATCGCCTGATACTCACGGGTGTCCTTATCGCTCTTACGGATTGTTTCCTTGACAGGTTGCCAACCGGAATCGGCCTGAGTGACGGGAGCCCAAAGGGCGATAAACAAAACAAACGCTTTGAACAAGGTGCTGCCTGGCATTACGACCTCTTTATCACGGCTACATCATTAACAACGTGCGTGCTGGACACGCCAGCATCTCTTTCTTTGGGTACATCAGTCCGTGATAAGAGGTGCATCATAAATGAACACCTCATACTGCGCAATTTTTATACAGCACTCAGGACTGATTAAATTTGAACAACGGTAACAGGTAGCGTTGCGCCTCCAGGGTGATAATGTCGAAATATTCTGGCTCCAGCGTGCGCCATAAACGTTGATACCAGACATCGTCACCTTCGCCACGTACCATCATGTTCCCTTCGTAGGCCTGCAAAAACTTGCTGCGCGCTTTCTGGAGCGAAGCCTCATCCGTTAACATGGCATCATTCTGCGCGTCGTAACAGGCTTTTATCCACGCCCCCCCACTTTCAGGCAGCAAAAGCAGAGGTTTGTTCATGCCCTGACGGTAACCTTCAATATAAAGCGACAGATACGTCAACGCCTGCTCAGGCTCCATCGGCGGGAAACGCCATTCGCCGTCCTTACGGACAAACAACCGGCTTTCACCTTCGTGACCACTCACACTGTAGACAAGATGTTCGAGCCAGAGTTGCAGGCCATGTGAAACGCTGAGCATGGATGGCCGCCAGCGCAGCAGCCCGTCAGACTGCACGTGCGTGAGCCAGCCGCTGAGGTGCATACCGTTACAATCGAGATCGATTTCAATGCTGCTCGCCGGCTGCCGACACGCGATAACGCGGTCAGCAAGCGCTCGCATCTCCTCGCACTGGGCATCCCAGACGATTTCGCCGAATGCACCATACGGAAGTAATCCCGACGCCCTGTAACGTCGGAACAGTTTACTGGCGTCTTCTTCGTCAACCAGCGCATTCAGAAGCTGGGAATTAAGCTTAAAACGCTCCAGCCCATCAAGAATAAACGGTTCCGCATCGGGGATTTCGCTCTCTTCAGAGCGGAAATTCACCTGCAAGCGTTGCTGGAAAAAAGCCCGGACCGGGTGCGCCCAAAAACGCTGTAGCTGCTCAAACGAGAGGGTATCTATGACGCGCGGTTCGAGCGTCTGAATAAAATCGGTTTGCGGCGTCCCCGCTTTCTTCGCGGCGGGAAGCCACTCGCGGGCGTAGCTTTGCAGTTCATCAGGAACGTAATTGACAGGATCAAACGGCATACGGCTATGGTGACAGGTGATATGCGCTATCACCCGACGTTCGCTTTCGTCGCAGTTGCAGGCTTCATCCCCCGGCAGATAGTGGCTCTGTCCGATGTAATCCACCAGCTCCTGCACCAGCACAGACGGGAAACGCTCGCTGTTGTCCTGAATTGAACGACCGATATAGCTGATATACAGCCTGCTTTGCGCAGACATCAGCGCCTCAAGAAAGAGATAACGGTCATCATCGCGGCGGCTGCGGTCGCCCCGCTTCGGTTGTGCGCTCATGAGATCAAAACCCAGAGGTGGAAGCGCACGCGGATAAATACCGTCGTTCATGCCAAGCAGACAGACCACTTTGAACGGGATTGAACGCATTGGCATCAGGGTACAAATATTCACCGGCCCCGCAAGGAAGCGCTGGCTGATGCGCTCCTGATCGAGACGTTGCGTCAGCTCATCACGCAGAAGCGAAAGAGGAACCGCCTCGTGATAGTGCGAATTAACCCCCTCATCAACGATGGCCTGCCACTGCTTCTCGATAAGCGCCATGGCCGCTTCAGTTTCGCTGTCCGGCAGGAAGAAATCACTCAGCATTTCGCGGCAAATCGGCAGCCACTCTTCGAGCGGGCGGGGCTGCATCAACGCACGGCGCCAGCGGTTGAG
The DNA here is from genome assembly GCF_014930525.1 of Enterobacter cloacae complex sp. S1. NCBI lineage: Bacteria > Pseudomonadati > Pseudomonadota > Gammaproteobacteria > Enterobacterales > Enterobacteriaceae > Enterobacter > Enterobacter cloacae complex sp. S1. The sequence goes on along the minus strand of NZ_JADBRE010000004.1, from coordinate 462,635 downwards.
CTGCATAAGCAGCGAGGCTAAGTGACCAACCAGTTCCGCGATCAACCCACTGGACTCATCGTACGGCAGCACGTCATTCCATTCGCCGTGGATGCTCTCCATCGCATACCCCAGCAGCATGCGCGTCAGGCCAAACTGCCAGGTATGCTGGCCGGTCGCAGGCAGTTCGAACTCCTGGACGTTATCATCGTCGATACCCCAGCGGACACCAGATTCGTTGACCCACTGGCGCAGATAGCGCAACCCCTCTTCGTTAATGTTGAAACGTGCGGCCAGAACAGGCACATCCAGCAGTGCCAGCACATCCTCAGAGATAAACCGGCTATCAGGCAGCGAAAGCAGGCTGATAAAGGCCTGTAGCGCCGGGTGTGACTGACGAGCGCGACGGTCAGAGATTGCGTAGGGCAGATAGCGGTCGCCCGTTGCGCTGCCAAATACCGCCTGAATAAACGGGCTGTAGCTGTCGATATCCGCCACCATCACCACGATATCGCGCGGTGTCAGGGTTGGATCGTCCTGTAACATGGCCAGCAGGCGGTCATGAAGAATTTCAACTTCACGCTGTGGGCTGTGGCAAACGTGGATCGCGATACTGCGATCGTCAGGATCCAGTTTTCGCTTCTTGTCGCTTCGTGCAAACTCTTCGGCAGTGATCCCGGCAACGGCACGGTTTTCCAAATCCAGAATATCAAGCTGAATATTGTGCAGCAGGCTGTCCGGCGTAATATCCGCAAACGCATCCACATCCCCTTCTCCCGAAGAGGTGATTTCAGAAAGCAGATAAATATAGTCGCGTCCGAGCTTGCCCCACGAGGCAAGCAGCGGGTTCGGCAGGTTCTGAATCCCCTCTTCATCAAAAAGCTGCGCCGCATTTTCACTGTCTTTAAACAGCGGCACGGCGCGTTCCTCAAAGAGGCGTTTTCTCTGACGGGTGACCAGCCGTGATAGCCAGCGCGGATCCTGAATATCCCCCCAATAGTGCCGACACGGGTTGGTAAAGAGGATATGGATATCAGTGTGCTTACCGAGCGCTTTTAGCGCGTTCAGGTAGACAGGCGGCAGCGCGGAGATACCGCAAATGAACACGCGTGACGGCAAACGGGCTGGCCGTTCTGCGCTGTTCTCAAGTATTGAGATAAAGCGATCGTACAGGTTAGCACGGTGCCACTTAGGCTGACCGAGTTTCCCGGTATGCTCGACCAGCGCTTTCCAGAGCGGCGCCTGCCAGATTTGCGCTTCCGGTAACCCATCGACTAATTCTCCCGCTTCCCAGCGAATCAGCCATTCTGCACGGTAAACCAGATACTGGTCATAAAGGTCGGCAGTACGTGAGGCAAGCTGGAAAAGTTTACGCTTGTCAGTGTCGTCATTCAGGTAGTGCCGCAGCATGGCAAACTCATCATGCGCCAGCATGTCCGGCAGCAGCGTCATCAGTTTCCAGGCCATGCTTTGTTTGTTGAAGGCGCTCTGCTCAGGAATATCCGGCAGGACGCGAACAAACATCTCCCAGATAAAGCTCGCGGGCAGCGGAAAATCGATGTTCGCCGCAATGCCAAATTTCTGCGAAAGGGACATTTGCAGCCACTGCGCCATACCGGTGCTCTGCACCAGCACCATTTCTGGCTCAAACGGATCGTCAAGACGCTCTTGCTCAACGATATACTCCATCAGTGCTTCCAGCACATCCAGACGATTTGAGTGGTAAACCCTTAGCATAAACGCTCCCGACTAGCGGCTAACCGGGCAATGCAGACGCGTCAACGCGCCCTGCCGCCCCATAGGAGAAATAAGTGTGACCGTGATGCTGACACATCCGGACTGTGTTGTCTGCCCCCGACTGACCTGCCAGCCCGGCGGGAGCGTTAATGTTGAGATCTGCGACTGATTCCACGCATGATGCCATAGCTGACGATACTGGCTAAGCGCCGCATACCGGGCTGCCAGCGCGCGATGATAGCCGGATAACGCCATCACAACCACAACCAGCAACATCATTGCCAGCAAAACCTCAACCATGCTAAATCCTTTTTGTCTGCTCAGGGTAACTGACATAGCGTACTTTCCTTAAGGGGGCAGAAATCACTCCAGCCGTGGGCGGAAAAGCGTATCTGCCCCTCCGAGATGTCCCCGCCTCGCCATAGCAATAGATTGTCATTGCCGGCAATAAGCAACACACGCGCCCCAAACAGCCTTATACAGACCCGCAAACGTTGTGTCTGTTTGCACTGAACCTCTGGCTGTAAAGCCCATTCCTGAACGCGCCCCCACTCCAGTGCAGATTGCACGGCAGCCTGCTGGCGAACAGACAAACTCTCGCCACTTACCAGCGTGCTAAAGGTTTGCAGCTGCTGATTTAATCCGGTGAGGATCAGCGTGCCGAGCACCAGTAATAGCAGGACCAGCGCCAGCGATGACATGCCCCGCTGACGATTCACAGATTAAACCCCGTTACGGTATGGCGAGCCGAAAAGGGTGCGGCCAGTTCACCTTTGCGGCGGGCACGCAGCTCGATACTGATGACCGGCGCAAAGCCATCATGATCGGTTTTAGTGACCATAAATTGCTCTATCAGGACCCGATCCGGGTCGGTGAGCTTATCCCATCCCTTACCGTCACAGGATGTGGCGCCCCGCAGCGTTTCAAGCGATCCGGACTCAAGCCGGAATCCCGTACTGTCGTTTTCTGACGCGGTGCTATCCCACTGGCCGTTGCTGTTCGCATCCCATAGCACAATCGCACATCGTCCTTGCCTGCCGATGATCATCCCCTGCCCCTGGCAATGCCCTGCACAATATCCTGCCCTCTGAAACTGTTTACCGATCGCGAACAGACGTTGCCAGACCTCATCCTCCAGCTCCTGCTGTCCGGATTGCAGTAAAACACCCCGCTGTAGCCCCGGTAAAAAACGTGACGTGCTGAGTAACAGAATGCTGCTTATCGTCATCGCAATAAGCACTTCCAGCAGGGAAAACCCTTTTCGATTTACTGGCATGCACCTTCTCCTGCGGCATTACACAGCCTGATACGTCCGCCATTTGAGACAATAACCCACCACCCACCAGCGCGGCTCTGCACGCGGATATGTCCGGCCCATGCGGTATCCCTTAAACCGTAAAATCCCAGCGCAGGGGTTATGTCGCTTATCGTGACCTCGGGCCACGTCGGCTTCATCACGAACGGTCCGCCGCTGTCACAACCGGTCACCGCTGAACTGGCCAGACAGTTCTTTTCACCGTCGTTATACAGCGCGATCCTGTGCTCGCTGTTGTGACGGTTGGCGTCATTGCGCAAAAACACCAGGTAATCCCGCACCTGGCAGGCGGTTTGCCAAAGCCGCTGCCGCTGCTGCCAACTGTCCCAGCCATAGAGCCCTGTGGCGCTGAGGATTACTGTCAGCGAAACGGCGATAAGGGTTTCGATAAGCGTAAAGCCTTGTTCGTTTTTCATGGCGGGAGTGTGGCGGAATAGCAAAAACGGTGCGAGCGTCAAACCAGAACTTTACGAGCCGCTTTCAGGAGATTTTCACCCGTTGCAACGCGTTGCATCGTCTCTGGAAACAGGCTCGAAAAACAAAACGGGCGTGAAAAAAAACCGGCGCTAAAGAGCACCGGTTGTGTCAGGATTTGCCGTATCAGATGGCGACAGGAGCTTTAATGCCGGGATGCGGGTCGTAACCCTCAATCTCGAAATCATCAAAACGGTAATCGAAGATCGATTCCGGTTTACGTTTGATCACCAGCTTCGGCAATGCACGCGGTTCGCGCGTCAGCTGGAGATGCGTCTGTTCCATATGATTGCTGTAGAGGTGGGTATCACCGCCCGTCCAGACAAAATCGCCCACTTCAAGATCGCACTGCTGCGCCATCATGTGCACCAACAGCGCGTAGCTGGCGATGTTAAACGGCAAGCCGAGGAACACGTCGCAGGAGCGTTGATAGAGCTGGCAGGAGAGCTTGCCGTCCGCCACATAGAACTGGAAAAACGCGTGGCAAGGCGCCAGCGCCATTTTATCCAGTTCCCCCACGTTCCAGGCAGAGACAATGATACGGCGCGAGTCCGGGTCATTTTTCAGCTGGTTCATGACGGTCGTGATCTGGTCAATATGGCGGCCGTCCGGGGTAGGCCAGGCGCGCCATTGCTTGCCGTAGACCGGCCCCAGGTCGCCGTTCTCATCTGCCCACTCGTCCCAGATGGAGACATTGTTTTCATGCAGATAAGCAACGTTGGTATCGCCTTGCAGGAACCAGAGCAGTTCATGAATGATCGAGCGCAGATGGCAGCGCTTCGTTGTCACCAGAGGAAAGCCTTCTTGCAGATTGAAGCGCATCTGGTGGCCAAAAATGGAGAGCGTACCGGTGCCGGTACGGTCGTTTTTCGGCGTGCCCTCGTCGAGCACTTTTTTCATCAATTCAAGATACTGTTTCATGATTCCTCAGGAAAGTTGTTGCTGTGGACGACGACGATACGCCCAAATCATCATAATGGCACCCGCGACAATCATCGGGATGGAGAGGATCTGCCCCATGCTGATGTACTGTACCCATTCACCGGTAAACTGCGCATCCGGCTGGCGGAAGAACTCGACGATGATACGAAACGCGCCGTAGCCAATCAGGAACAGACCGGAGACAGCCCCCATTGGGCGCGGTTTGCGGATATACAGATTCAGGATGATGAACAGCACCACGCCTTCCAGCGCCAGCTCATAGAGCTGTGACATATGGCGCGGCAGAACGCCGTAGGTATCGAAAATGGACTGCCACTCAGGATGCGAAGGCAGCAGCGCGATGTCCTCCGCGCGGGAACCCGGGAACAGCATGGTAAACGGCACGCTCGGATCGACACGCCCCCACAGTTCACCGTTGATGAAGTTGCCAAGACGCCCTGCGCCCAGCCCAAACGGGATTAACGGCGCAATAAAATCAGCCACCTGGAAGAAGTTCCGTTTGGTGCGTCTGGCGAAGATCACCATGACCAGGATCACACCAATCAGCCCGCCGTGGAAGGACATGCCGCCGTCCCAGACGCGGAACAGATAAAGCGGGTCGTTCAGGAATACCGGGAAATTATAGAACAGGACATAACCGATGCGACCGCCCAGGAACACGCCGAGGAAGCCGGCATAAAGCAGATTTTCCACTTCGTTCTTCGTCCAGCCGCTGCCTGGACGACTGGCGCGACGGCCAGCAAGCCACATGGCAAAGACGAAGCCCACCAGGTACATCAGACCGTACCAGTGCAGCGCTACAGGTCCTATTGAGAAAATAACCGGATCGAATTCCGGAAAATGCAGATAACCACTGTTCATCTGTCACCACAAGATGTTGTTATTCCGCTGAAAGTGGACAGCGGGTGAATTGCATTCCCGCCGTTGGCAGGTGCTCCAAAGTTGCGAATCATAGCATAAGGCAGGCGCGGAGGATGCGCCTGAGATGTAAAAGATGTGTATAGGGTTTCATGCGCGCTGTTCCCCCTCGCCCCATCCCTGTCCCTCAAGGGAGAGGGGGTCGTCCGAGCCGTCATTATTTTGTGGGGATCAGCGGCCGCCGCGGATCAAACCGCCCATGCCGCGTCGCTCCATAAACGCAGCCACCTGATGGCGCACTTCGGCTGCCAGCTGTGCTTCCAGGCTACGCGCGGCCAGTTCGCGCGCCTCATCTTGTTCGATGTGACGTAACAGGTATTTCACACGCGCAACGGAACGTCCGTTCATTGACAGGTGACGGAAACCGAGACCAATCAGGATCGCCACGCACATCGGATCGCCGGCCATTTCACCGCACAGGCGCAGGTCGATATTATGCTGCTCGGCTTCGCGGGCGATCATCGCCAAGGCACGAAGCATCGCCGGATGCAGGCTATCGTAGATGCTGGCAACGCGCGTATTGTTGCGATCGACCGCCAGAATGTATTGCGTTAAGTCGTTGGTGCCAACGGAGATAAAATCAACGCGGGTCGCCAGCTGCGGCAACATAAAGACCATCGAAGGCACTTCAAGCATCACGCCAATACGGGGTTTAGGGATCGCATAGCCGATCATCTCTTCCACTTCGCGCCCTGCACGTTCTATCAACCGCCGCGCTTCGTCGATCTCGTCAATACTGGTGACCATCGGCAGCAAAATGCTGAGATTCCCCGTGGCCGCGTTGGCACGCAGCATCGCACGAACCTGGATAAGGAAGATTTCCGGCTGATCGAGGGTTATGCGGATCCCACGCCAGCCGAGGCAGGGATTCTCTTCACTGATGGGCATATAGGGCAGTTGCTTATCCGCGCCGACGTCCAGGGTGCGCAACGTGACGGGTTTATCGTTAAACATCTGCAACATGCCCTGATACTGCGCCACCTGCTCCTCTTCTGACGGGAAGCCGCTTTGCAGCATAAACGGTATTTCGGTGCGGTAGAGGCCGATGCCATCGATGCGGCTGCCGAGCTTCTCTTCATGCTCGGGGCTTAAGCCAGCATTGAGCATCACCTTCACACGCTCACCGCTCTTGAGCTGCGCGGGCAGGTTGACGTCATCTTCCGCCAGCTTGCTTAATTCATTCTCTTCGCTGATAAGACGCTGGTACTCCTGAAGGAGAACCGGCTCAGGATCCACCAGCAACTCACCGCGGTATCCGTCCACCACCAGCGTACGGCGGTGCAGTACGGAGGGCTGAATATCCGCCCCCATCACGGTCGGAATACCGAGCGCGCGCACCATAATGGCGGCATGGGAGTTAGCTGCGCCATCGCGCACCACTACGCCCGCCAGCCTGTCCTGCGGTAATTCCGCCAGCGTCGTCGCCGAGAGTTCATCGGCCACCAGTACAAACCGGCTCGGCCAGGCATTCGCCCCCTGAATAGTATCATCAAGGTGGAACAGCAGACGTTGCCCAAGCGCACGTAAATCGCCGGCGCGCTCTTTCAGATAACCGTCAGTCAGCACCGCAAACTGCTCGGCAAATTTTTCAATGACCTTTTTAACCGCCCACTCTGCCACCGAACCTTTATCGACCTCGGCAAATAACTCACGACGCAAACGCGCATCGGAAAGCAGGTGTGAGTAGAGATCGAAAATAGCCGCCGTCTCTTTTTGCGCGCCAGCGGCAAAGCGTTTGCTGTAGCGACGAAACTCATTCGCCGCCTCTTCCAGCGCAGCGGTAAGCCGTTCGCGCTCAAGCGCTTCATCCAGCGTCGAGGCTTCATAGACCTGCTCCATCAGGGGGAGCGTGGCATCCATCCAGCCTTCGGCAATCGCGACGCCCGGCGAGGCCGGAAGCGCGCGGATGCGGGTATGACGATACTGCCCAAAAAGGGCTGCCAGCTGAGACTGGGAGAGGATCGCAGCCATCTGCGTTGCCAGCGTGACGAGGAAAGACTCCTCGCTTTCGTCGTACTGCCGCAACTCTCGTTGCTGGACAACAAGCACGCCAAGCAGTTGACGGCGCTGAATAATCGGCACGCCAAGGAAAGCGCGGAACCGCTCCTCTTTGACGGAAGGGATATATTTGAAGCTGGGATGTTTTTGCGCATCGGCAAGGTTGATTGGCTCCGCCAGTCGCCCGACCAGGCCAACAATACCTTCATCAAACGCGAGCGTGACGGTGCGTCCCCGTGGTTTTTTTAAACCGCGGGTTGCCATCAGGTAGTAGCAACGTCGGTCATGGTCGGCCAGGTAGACCGAACAGACCTCGGTTTCCATCGCAAGACAGATGTCCGTCACCAGAATATTCAGCGCCTCGTTGAGGCGAGGCGCACTGGCAACCTTTTCAACTATTTCTCGCAAGCGGGTGAGCATGATTTGCGTAGCTTAACCTCTTTTACGTCGCCAGGCAGGTGCGCTCTGTGGCTTCGGAGGCGTCTCCTGAAGCTGCATCACGACACTTGCGAACTCTTTCATCACCCTACGATATACATCGCGCTTAAATGACACGACCTGACGAACCGGATACCAGTAGCTTACCCAGCGCCAGCCATCAAACTCTGGCGTGCTGCTGGTTTGCATATTGATATCTGAATCGTTGCCCACCAACTGCAAAAGAAACCACTTCTGTTTCTGGCCGATACAAACCGGCTTTGTGTCCCAACGCACCAAACGTTTCGGTAACTTGTAACGCAACCAGTTGCGGGTCGAAGCCAGGATGCGAACATCTTTTCGGCTTAAACCAACCTCTTCAAACAGCTCCCGGTACATCGCTTGTTCTGGGGACTCTCCGGGATTGATCCCGCCTTGCGGGAACTGCCAGGAGTGCTGACCATATCGCCGGGCCCACATCACCTGGCCCTGACGATTACAAATTACTATTCCTACGTTTGGGCGGTAGCCATCGTCATCAATCACCGGACTACCCCAAACTAAATCTGATATATGAATGATTGTTTCACACTACAGGGAGGCGGTAAACCACTCTCTTACAGGCCTGCAACCTAATAACATTTGAATAACTCACAATTTAGGGAGGAGTTATAAACAGATACGGGCAACAGAGACCGTTTTTATTCACCTTTTCTGTGGATATAGTTGTGAAGAAGTACGGAATTACCGATGAACAACCTTGTAACCCGACGAGTCGCCAAGTTACCCCGCTTAGAATAAATCATTTAAATTCATATTATTATATTGAAATTAAGGGTATCCAGGGCGATAAACGTGACGATCGTCACATCAAAGATCCTCCTGCTGATGAAAGATCGAACAGCGTCGGTTTTATCCACAGTTTGTGCCAATAAGTTAGGCACAATTTGTGTGAAAATTCGATTTTCATCGCACGTCAAGGCTGTAAATTGAAACAGTAGTGGCAGTTATTCCCAGTTATCCCATTTTTCTGTGGATAACATGGTGTAAGATCCTGTTTATTGTCAGTGACCAGAATTGCACAACCTGTTTTTCAGCCGCCGCGGGACGGATTATATTCTAAAAAAGATGATATAAATCATCAACATGGAATAGGTACGCAGAAAAAGGTAAACTCTGTCCACAAGGGATAAAATATCAGCTCATTTTTTAATCAAAAGGTCGTTAGCATGCATTCTCTCGCCCCACTGCTCTCTCCTCCCGTCAGTGAAGCCCAGTTGCTCCAGCAGGCACAACGTCTGGCAGGCTATTCACTGGGCGAGCTGGCCGTGATGGCGGGGTTGACGATACCCAACGATCTGAAGCGTGATAAAGGCTGGATCGGCGTGTTGCTGGAGCGCTGGCTGGGCGCAAGCGCGGGCAGTAAACCCGAGCAAGATTTTGCGGCGCTGGGGGTGGAACTGAAGACGATCCCCATCGATAGCCAGGGGCGGCCGCTGGAAACCACCTTTGTCTGCGTTGCGCCGCTCACGGGTAACAGCGGAGTGACCTGGGAAACCAGCCATGTCAGGCATAAGCTGAAGCGGGTTTTGTGGGTACCCGTTGAGGGCGACAGGCAGATCCCGCTGGCAGAGCGTCGCGTTGGCGCCCCGCTGCTCTGGAGCCCGAATGAAGAAGAGGAGAGACAGCTTTCCCAGGACTGGGAAGAGCTGATGGACATGATTGTGCTGGGACAGGTTGAGCGGATCACCGCCCGGCATGGCGAAGTGCTGCAACTTCGTCCCAAAGCCGCCAACAGCAAAGCGCTCACTGAAGCGGTAGGTGCGCAGGGCGAACCGATCCTGATGCTGCCGCGCGGTTTCTATCTTAAAAAGAATTTCACCGGGGCGCTGCTGGCACGCCACTTCCTGTTGAAAACATAGTTTTTTACCAATTTTGCGCTCCGGCTAACATATTCTCCTCCTTTTTAAGATTTCCCCCCTTTCACCTGTCGTAATATCAGGTTATTACTACACTATGATTTGATACGAGCCAGGTGAGGATGAGAACGATGAAAAAATGGGCAGTAATTATCTCAGCAGTCGGTTTAGCGTTTGCGGTATCGGGTTGCAGCAGCGACTATGTCATGTCAACGAAAGATGGTCGTATGATCCTGACCGATGGCAAACCCGAAGTCGACGACGATACCGGTCTGGTGAGTTACCGCGATCGCGAAGGCAATCAAATGCAGATTAATCGCGACGAAGTCTCCCAGATCATCGAGCGTTAAACAGATAAAGGTCAGTAGCTTGCTGGCCTTTTTGATTTTTTCCTTCCCCTTTTGCCTTCCCTCTGCCATGTTTATATTCCTTTGTCGGGAGGTTCCTGACGCAGTCTGTATGTCTAAAAAAGGAAACCGGCTATGCATTATCATCGTATCCCCCACAGCGCTCTGGAGATCAGCCAACTGGGGTTGGGCACCATGACATTTGGTGAACAAAACAGCGAAGCCGATGCCCATGCACAACTCGATTACGCCGTCAGCCAGGGCATTAACCTGATTGACGTTGCGGAGATGTACCCCGTTCCTCCCCGCCCGGAAACACAAGGTCTTACTGAAACGTATGTCGGCAACTGGCTGGCGAAACGCGGCAATCGCGAAAAGCTGGTCATCGCCTCCAAAGTCAGCGGCCCTTCCCGTAATAACGATGCCGGGATCCGCCCTAACCAGATCCTCGATCGGAAGAATATCCGTGCCGCGCTGGATGCCAGCCTCAAGCGCCTGCAAACCGACTATCTCGATCTTTATCAGGTGCACTGGCCGCAGCGTCCGACAAACTGCTTCGGTAAGCTTGGCTACACCTGGAACGAAAGTGCTCCGGCCGTTACCCTGCTGGAAACGCTGGAAGCGCTCACGGAGTGCCAGCGGGCGGGTAAGATCCGCTACATTGGCGTTTCCAACGAGACGGCGTTTGGCGTGATGCGCTATCTGCATCTGGCCGATAAACACGATCTGCCGCGCATCGTGACCATTCAGAACCCGTACAGCCTGCTGAACCGCAGTTATGAAGTGGGTCTGGCGGAGGTGACGCAGTACGAAGAGGTGGAGCTGCTCGCCTACTCTTGCCTGGGCTTCGGTACCCTGACGGGCAAATACCTGAACGGCGCGAAACCGGCTGGCGCGCGTAACACGCTTTTCAGCCGCTTCACCCGCTATAGCGGCGAGCAGACGCAAAAAGCCGTTGCGGCCTACGTGGATATCGCGAAACGCCACGGACTCGATCCGGCGCAGATGGCGCTGGCCTTCGTGCGTCGTCAGCCGTTTGTGGCGAGTACCCTGCTCGGCGCAACGACGATGGATCAGTTGAAAACCAATATTGAGAGTTTCCATCTGAACCTGAGTGAAGAGGTATTAGCGGAGATTGAAGCGGTGCATCAGGTTTATACCTACCCGGCACCGTAATAAAAGCAAAACGGCAACGTGCGTTGCCGTTTTTAGGGTTTTCACCCTCTCCCCGTGGGAGAGGGCCGGGGTGAGGGCATCAGGCCGCACAATTCAACGACGACGCTGCCAGACCCACAGCCCGCTAATCGCCAGCGCGAACAGCGCGCCGAATCCCACCCCGATTGCCACGACCGGCGCACCTGCTTTTACCGCCAGCGAGTAAATCCCCAGCATCAGTAACATCGCCATGTTTTCACCAAGATTTTGCACCGCAATGGCGTTACCCGCCCCAACGGTCTGCTTGCCGCGCTCCTGCAACAGCGCGTTTAGCGGCACCACAAAGAAACCGCCTAACATGCCGATCAGCAACAGCAGGGCATAGGCAGGCAATATGGCATGTTGCAGGGAGAAGAACAGAACGCCGACGCCAATCAGGATCCCCGCAGGCATGCAGCGCGCGACGGTTTCCAGCGTCACCAGTTTTGCCGCAGCCCCGGCCCCGACAACAATCCCGACGGCGACCATGGCATTCAGATAAGTCGGCGTGGCGTTGTCAGTAATGCCCAGCGCCACCGGCACCCACAGCACCAGCAGGAAACGCAGCGTAACGCCGGCCCCCCAGAACATGCTGGTGCCCATCAGCGAGAAGCGTGTTTCACCGTTACGCCACAGTACGCGGCAGGCGTTGAAGAAGCTGCCGGTCATGGGCCCGAAGCGCCAGGATTGCCCCGGACGCGCCACGGCCAGTTTGGGGATAAACAGGTTGGCGATCACCGCGCCACCGTACATCAGGGCGCAGATGCCAAGCGCGGCGAGCACATGCCAGTCTGCCAGTACGCCACCCGCCACCGAACCCAGCAGAATAGCCGCAATGGTGGAGGACTCCATCAGGCCGTTGGCCTTCACCAGCTTATCACCGGTGGTGAGCTCACCCAGAATACCGTACTTCGCCGGGGAGTAGGCTGCCGCACCAATGCCCACCAGCGTGTAGCCGACAAACGGGTTGATACCAAAGCAGATACTTGCCGCGCCCAGAAGCTTAAGGCTGTTGGCAAACATCATGACCCGACCTTTCGGGAAGCTGTCCGCCACCTGGCCGACAAACGGCGCAAATACGATGTAAGCACCCACAAACACCATCTGTAGGATCGGCTGGCTCCAGTCGGGATAAAACTCAGCTTTCAGCAATGCCAGCGTGGCAAACAGCAACGCGTTATCGCCGAACGCGGAAAGAAACTGGGCGGCGATAACCGCCATCATGCCTTTCGACCAGATTGAAGTGTTAGTGTGCACTGACTCACGCATTTTGCTGTTCTGCCTCTTCAACCATGCCCTTCAGGGTCACGAAATCGGGTTTACCGCTGCCCAGCACCGGTAACTGTTTGAGGTAACGAATATCGCGGGGGACCGCCAGCTCGGGGATACCGTGTTCGCGTGCATACCTGAGCAGCGCGTCACGCTTCAGTTCACCGTCTGTCGTGAAGAGCACCAGCGCCTCGCCTTTACTGGCATCACTTTTCACCACGGTCGCATGCATTTTCTCCGCCGAGACGGCGGTCGCCAGCGTTTCGACCATTTCAAGAGAGACCATCTCCCCGGCGATTTTGGCGAAGCGTTTTGCACGTCCCTGGATCTGCACGAAGCCCTGATCGTCGAAGCGCACGATATCGCCCGTGTCGTACCAGCCCGTTTCAACCTCGCCATTGACGTTCTCGGCCGTCGGCGCCTCAAGCACGCCCGGGTTTTCCACACGCAGATAGCCGTTCATGACGTTCGGCCCTTTCAGCTGAAGACGTCCGCCGTCTTCAATACCCGGCACCGCCAGCAGACGTGCGTCCAGCCCCGGCAGAATGCGGCCAACCGTTCCCGGTTTAGCCGCCATCGGAACGTTGATGGAGACCACCGGCGCGCACTCCGTCACGCCATAGCCTTCCAGAATGCGCAGGCCAAACTTGTCCTGCCAGATCTGGCGCGTGCTGTCCTGGAGTTTTTCCGCGCCCGCCACCACGTAGCGTACGCGGAAGAAATCATACGGGTTGGCGAAGCGCGCGTAGTTACCGAGGAAGGTGGACGTCCCGAACAGCACCGTGCAGTTACGGTCATAAACCAGTTCCGGCACAATGCGGTAGTGCAGCGGGCTTGGGTAGAGGAACACCTCGGCACCGGTCAGCAGCGGCGTAAAGAGACCCACGGTCAGACCAAATGAGTGGAACAGCGGCAGCGCTGACATAAAGCGATCGTTGGCGGTAAAGTCAGCAATAGTTTTAATCTGTTCGACGTTCGCCAGAATGCTTTTGTGGCTGTGAACCACACCTTTCGGGTTACCTTCAGAGCCAGAGGTAAAGAGGATAATGGCATCATCTTCCGGCTGCTGCTTAACCTGCGCCAGACGCGGCATCAGCAGGTGTGCGAAAATCCACAGCTTGTCGGCGGTCGTGACGTCTGCTTTCAGATCTTCCAGGAACACCCAGCGCACCTGCGTCAGCTGTTCCGGCAGGTGCCACAGCTTGCCTTTATCCAGGAACTGGCGGGAGGTAAAGATGGTGTTGATTTGTGCTGCGGTAATCGCGCTGGAGAGCCCTTTCACGCCCGCCGTGTAGTTCATCATCGCCGGAATGCGGCCCCGGGAGACGGCACCAAAGATTACCGCCGCGCTGATACCCGCGTTTGGCAGCATCAGGCCGATCTTTTCGCCCTGTTTGCTGTACTTTTCCAGAATACGCCCGACAAACAGCGTTTTGGCCAACAGCTTACGGTAGGTATCCGGCGTAAAATTGATGTCTTCGATGCAGTTTTTCTTCGCACCGTAGCGATACTGCGCCGACAGCAACGATTCATACAGCGTTTCGCGCGGGCGAACGGCCATGCGCGCTTCCATCATAATCTGGTGCAGCATTTCCCCGGCGATTTTACGGCGGTCGCGCGCGCGCGGCGCCTCGGGCATCGGCAGTGACGTCGGCGGTAATATATGCAGGGTAATTTTCGGGAACAGACGCTGCTTCACCAGCCCTTTCAGACGGCTGAAAAAGGTCAGCTCAGCCCCGTCGATGCGTAGCGGCACGACGGTGGCCTGAGACTTCGCCGCGACAAAACCGGCCCCGTCGTAAATTTTCATCAGGGAGCCCGTCACTGAAATCCGCCCTTCCGGGAAGATAACCACCGGGCGCCCCTGCCCAATCAGACGCACCAGATGCTTAATCATCATCGGTTTGGTTGGGTCGAGCGGGACAAAATCAATCAGCGGTTTGAGCCAGCGCATGTACCATTTTTCACTGATGGAGCTGTACACCGCGAAGACGGGGCGCACGGGCAAAAACAGCGCCAGCAATACGCCATCAAGAAAAGAGACGTGATTCGGTGTGATAAGCACACGCTCGCCATAGAGTGCCTGCGTATCGCCAGTCACGCGGATGCGAAACAGGACACGAAACAGTGTGCGGAAGAACCCAAAAAGCATTTCAACTCCCTTTGCCAGCCAGTGTGAAAGGTATAAATGGTGGCAGATTACACGAGAAGTAGTGAGGGAGCGATAGCAAAAACAGAGGCGAAAAAAAACCTGCGCATCCGCGCAGGTTGGTGCAAGAGAAGAGTACGAAAACGTACCAGGAATTCTCACCAATCAATACCTCTGGGATCTCGACTCTAGCAATTCACAACGCATCGTTGCTAACGGACAATCGCAACAGCCTGAGGCAAAGTGTAACTAAAGGTTCAGATTGACATTATTCAGACATGACTGGCCGTGTAACGATTACACCGCGAGGGATGTTCTGCTTCACGTTTGCAGAGGACACTCACCCGCTCCCCTTGAATGCGCGCAGCTTTTCCGCAACACTAGTTAGTGTGTAAACGCTTACCCCAATAAGAAGGTATTGAATGGCGACAATTAAGGATGTGGCTCGTCTGGCCGGTGTTTCCGTCGCGACCGTCTCCCGCGTGATCAACAACTCCCCTAAAGCGAGTGATGCATCGCGCCAGGCCGTGCAGGACGCCATGGAAAACCTGAATTATCACCCTAACGCCAACGCGCGCGCCCTTGCCCAGCAGTCGACAGAAACCATCGGGCTGGTGGTCGGAGATGTATCCGATCCGTTTTTCGGTGCGATGGTCAAAGCCGTAGAACAAGTCTCTTATCACACCGGAAATTTCCTGCTGATTGGTAATGGCTACCACAATGAACAGAAAGAGCGCCAGGCCATTGAGCAGCTGATCCGTCATCGCTGTGCGGCGCTGGTGGTCCATGCAAAAATGATCCCCGACGCCGAGCTGATCCATCTGATGAAACAGATGCCGGGGATGGTGATTATCAACCGTATTATTCCCGGTTTTGAAACCCGCTGCGTGGCGCTCGACGACCGTTACGGCGCATGGCTCGCAACCCGTCATCTGATCCAGCAGGGCCATACCCGAATTGGTTATCTGTGCTCCAACCACCCAATTTCCGATGCGGAAGATCGCCTTCAGGGCTATTACGACGCGCTGCGCGAAGCCGGTCTGCCGTGCAACGATCGTCTTGTGGCGTACGGAGAACCGGATGAGAGTGGCGGCGAGCAGGCGATGACGGAGCTGCTGGGCCGCGGGCGGAATTTCACCGCCGTGGCCAGCTATAACGACTCCATGGCCGCCGGCGCAATGGGCGTGCTGAATGATAACGGGATTGACGTCCCGGCAGAAATTTCGCTGATTGGCTTTGATGATGTGCTGGTGTCACGCTACGTGCGCCCTCGCCTGACCACCGTGCGCTACCCGATTGTGACCATGGCAACGCAGGCGGCAGAACTGGCGTTAGCGCTGGCCGAGCATCGCCCGCCACCGGAAATTACCCACCTGTTCAGCCCAACCTTAGTGCGCCGTCACTCGGTGGTATCGCCCGCGGAAGCCGTGAGCGAACAGCGATAGAGATGGACGGTTTTATCCGGGTATTCCAGCGCATCGCCAATGTAGTGCCAGCCGTAACGTTCGTAGAAGTCGCGGCAGGCAGACCAGAGATGAAGCTCGTGATACCCGGCGCGTCGCGCGTAGCCGATAACATGCTGCTGAAGTTTTCCCGCCAGCCCGTTTCCCCGGGCGGCTTCATCGACATACAGCGCAGCCAGCCAGGGGTGGAGATCCTGCCGGGAAATTAAATCGCAACGCCACAACCCAACGGTGCCCAGCAGGTGGTCATCCTCAACGGCAATAAAGGTGAGCGGTAACTCGCCCGGCGTCAGGCTGTGCTCAACAATGCTCTGGAAAAAGGCACGCGGCATACCTTCACCAAACGCGTTCCAGATCCAGTCGATCACCCGCTGTGTAAACTGCGGCGCAGCGTGAAGCGGCAGTATATTCACACCAGTTTCCCCTGGAAAAGGGGGACCGATTCAAAGAGATAGCCGTCAAAATCTGGCGCGTCTTCGTCTGACAGCTCAAGCAGGCTCTTTTTGACGTTTTCAAGATGCTGGAACATCGCCTGCCACGCCCCCATCACGTCGCGGCGGCGGAGCGCAGCGAGAATGGTTTGCCTGTCGCCGAGCCATTTCAGCCGCCATGCGCGGCTGGCGATGTGGCCGTTAAACTGCTGCCACAGCGGGCTGCTGTCCATGTGATGCCAGACGCTTTCAACGGTCGCCAGCAGCATCTGGTTTTGTGTGGCTCCCGCCAGCACCAGGTGGAACATTTTGTTGTTGTCCTGGCTGCGATCGTCGGCGGCAATAGCCCGTTGCTCCTGCTCGATGATGCGGCGCAGGTTGTCGATATCCGCCCGCGTCGCCATTTTTGCGGCAAAGGCGGCAATGTTGCTTTCAAGCAGCTGGCGCGCCTGGAGAATTTCAAACGGACCCACGTCACTGTTCAGAAAACGTTCTTCCTCGTTTTCATGCTCCTCCGGAATGCGCATCACGTACACGCCAGACCCCTGGCGAATATCCACCGTCCCCTGTAGCTCAAGCATCAGCAGCGCCTCGCGCACGATAGTGCGGCTCACGCCATACGTCTCGGCGATGTTGCGCTCCGGCGGCAGACGCGATCCCACGGGATAATGCCCCTGGATAATCTGCGCCCGTAAATCCTCGCCAATCTCCTGGTACTGTTTTTTTTCCGGCAGGATGACAGCCTTATCCACGTTTTCACCTGTGTTTATCAGTTAATGCGCGGGCCGGACGTCCTCCCGGCCAGTTTGTGCGCTATTTTACCAGAAGGCTTACTTCCATTCATCGTCAACCCTGAGCGTCAGCACACGCTCATCGCGCAGCTGGCGAAACCAGGATGCCGATTTCTTTGCCCGCCGTGCGCGATGGTTTTCAAGGTCGATCTCAATAAGCCCGTAGCGGTTTTTAAACGCGTTCATCGGGGAGACGTTGTCGGTGAAGGCCCACAGCATATAGCCGTGGCAGTTAGCCCCCGCCTCCCGCGCCAGCAGCGTGTAATAAAGATGTTCGCTGAGAAACGCAATGCGGTATGCGTCATCGATAATGCCGTCGCGATTGCGAAACTGCGCTTCGTTCTCCACGCCCATCCCGCTTTCCGCCACAAACCATTCAATGTTGCGATAGTCGTTTTTAATCCGCATCGCCATATCGTAAATAATGCGCGGGAAGATCTCCCAGCCGCGGGAGGTGTTCATCCTCCGCCCCGGCAGCTCGAACGGCTCGTAGTAGTACGCCGGGTGGAACGGCGTCTCCGGGTGCCAGGCGCGGGACGGGGCTTTGACGCGATGCGGGTAATAGAGGTTAATGCCCAGCTCGTCGACGGTGTTGTCGGCAATCAGCGCCAGCTCGTCAGCCGTGTAATCCCACTGCACCTGATGCTGCGCCAGCAGGGTAAAAAGCGCCTGCGGATAGCGCCCGTGCACCAGCGGGTCAAGAAAGACGCGGTTATAGAACAGATCGTACATCTCTGCCGCCCGCACGTCATGCGGCGCGCGCGAGCGCGGATAGGTCACTTCCGGGTTAAGAATACAGCCCACCGAGCCGTCATACCCTTTCTCGCGAAACAGCTTCACCACTTTCGCCGTCGCCAGCACCTTATGGTGGTTCCACTGCATCCAGGTGCTGGTGTTCTGCTCATAGGGCCAGCGCAGTGCGTCAAGGTAGACGCGCGTCTGGACCACAATCGGCTCGTTGAAGGTAAACCAGCGGGTGACTTTGCCGTGAAAGCGCTCAAACACCTTTTCCGCATAGCGAACGAACAGCTCGACGACGTGCTTCGACGCCCAGCCGCCGTAGGTCTCCAGCAGCACGCCCGGCAATTCGTAGTGTTCCAGGCAGATCATCGGCTCAATGCCCTGACGGTGCATTTCATCGAACAGCGCGTCGTAATAGGCGGCGTACTCTTCATCTACGGTGGCGTTTTCATAGTCGGTCAAAAAGCGCGACCAGTTGATCGAGGTGCGATAGTGCGTCAGTCCCGCCTGCTTCATCAGCGCCACGTCTTCGCGAAAGCGATTGATAAAGTCGGTTGCCACCGCCGGGCCGTAGCCGTTGTGCCAGACGTGACGATCGTTCTTGTACCAGAGATCGATCCACGAATCCTGCCCCGGCTTTTTGCCGCTCCAGCCCTCGGTCTGCCAGGCCGATGCCGCCGCGCCCAGCATAAAATCTGGCGGTATGGTTATCTGTTTTATGCTCATCCTGTCCTCATGCGTTATCGGTGGCTTGTTGCAGTGCGGCCTGATCTGCGCGGCGTGAGGCAATTTTCACAAACGGCAGATAGATGATCACCGCAGTCACGATGCAGATAAACTGGGTGATCACCGCCCCCATGGAGCCCGCGGTTGACAGCCAGGCGTTGATCAGCGGCGGCGTGGTCCAGGGCACCATCACCACGGCTTTCCCGGCAAATCCGGTCACGGTGGCAAAGTAGCCAATCGAGCCCGTCACCAGCGGCGTGATGATGAACGGGATAGCCAGGATCGGGTTGAGCATGACTGGCATCCCGAAGATCACCGGCTCGTTGATGTTAAAAATACCCGGGCCGATGGAGAGCTTAGCGATCTCCTTCATCTCTTTACGTTTGGTGGCAATCATGACGGCTATCAGCAGGCCGATGGTCAGGCCGGAGCCGCCGATGCTCATATAGACGTCCCAGAACGGCATGGTGATGATGTTTGGCACCTCTTTGCCCTGCTCGAACGCGCTCATGTTGACAGTGATCGCCCCCAGCAGCAGCGGCTCGCGGATCGGCTTGATCATCTGGTTGCCGTGAATACCAATCACCCAGAACAGCTGGGCGACAAACATCAGCAGCAGGATCCCCGGCAGGCTTTGCACCACGCGCTCCAGCGGCTGTTGCACCACCTGGTAAACCGCGTCGTAGAGATACATTCCGGTAACCCGATGAAACACGAAGCCAAAGGTGGCGATGGCGGTGGTGGTGATAATGGCCGGGATCAGCGCAGAGAACGACGCGGCGACGTTCGGCGGCACCGTGTCTGGCATCCTGATTTTCAGCCCCTTGCGGTTTTCCAGCCAGCAGTAAATCTCCACTGACAGGATGGCGATAAACATGCCGAGGAACAGGCTGCGGGTATCCGAGAACTGGCGCAGCAGCACGTCTTTCACCACGTGCATCTCGCCGTCCACCAGCATTTCCACCGTGGTCGGCGTCACGCAGATAAAGCAGATCACCGCCAGCAGGCCGGGGAACAGGGACTTAATGCCGTTAATACGCCCCAGCTCAATGCCGATTAAAAACACCGCGCCGATGTTGAGAAAGTTGAGCGTGGCATAGTTCAGCGCACTGGTGATCGGCTTTAACGCCGCCAGAAACGACAGCGACTGAAAGCTCGCCAGGCCGTTTTTCGGATCCAGCACCATATTGGAGATCAGTACCGAGAACGCCCCCACAATGATGACCGGCATTAAGGTAATAAACGCAGACTTAATCGCCTGGATATAGCGATAGCTGTTGAAGGTGGTGGCAAAACTGCCCAGAGCGTCGATCAGTTTTTCCTGAAATGCCATAGGGTAATACCTCAGTAAAAGGGCTTTTATTGAATAAGATGGACAGCCGGATACTATTGGTATGCCAAAAATAGCGCCCACAGGCGCTTTGTTCTGTGATTAAGCTCTCAATGAGGTAAGAGGTATTCCAGATTGCGATTTATCACCATTTTGGCATGCCAATGACAGGCATTTATCCCGCGGGCGAGGATCGTTACCGAAAAGCGTGATCGTTATGGGGTTTTGCCCTTCCCACGTCGCTTATGCGCCGGATGGTCTGTGTTAAACTGCAAACCATTACGTGGAAACAGGAATTTCGAATGGCAACAATGCTGGATGTCTCACTGCGTGCGGGCGTGTCGAAGGCCACCGTTTCGCGCGTGCTGAACGGCACAGGTCAGGTTAAAGAGAGCACGCGTCAGCAGGTATTTCGCGCGATGGAGGAGCTGGGCTATCGTCCGAACTTTCTCGCGCGTTCGCTGGCTAACCAGACCAGCAACAGCATTGGTCTGGTCGTCTCGACGTTCGACGGTTTTTACTTTGGTCGTTTGCTACAGCAGGCGTCACGGCAGACCGAAAAGCACGGAAAACAGCTGATTGTTACCGACGGTCACGACGCCCCTGAGCAGGAAGAACAGGCGGTCCAGATGCTCGCCGATCGCAAGTGCGACGCCATCGTGCTGTATACGCGTTACATGAGCGAAAAGACGATCCTGAAGCTGATCAACAGCGTGCAGACGCCGCTGGTGATCATTAACCGTGAAGTGAGCCAGGCGGCGGATCGCTGCGTCTTCTTTGAACAGCAGGACGCAGCCTTCAAAGCGGTGGATTACCTGATAAGCCAGGGCCACCGGGAGATCGCCTGTATCACCGTTCCGATCCACACGCCAACGGGTAAAGCGCGACTGATGGGCTACCGTAAGGCGCTGGAGAAGCACGGTATTCGTCTCGACGAGCGGCGGATTAAATACGGCGATGCAGGCATGACGCGGGGTTACGAGCTGTGCAAGGAGCTGATTGCGGAAAAGACATCGTTCAGCGCCCTGTTTGCCTGTAACGATGATATGGCCCTGGGCGCCTCCAAAGCATTACACCAGGCCGGGCTGAAGATCCCGCAGGATATTTCGCTGTTTGGTTTTGACGATGCCCCCAGCGCAAAGTGGCTGGAGCCTGCCCTGTCGTCGGTGTATCTGCCGATCGACAACATGATCGTCACGGCGATCGACCAGGCGATCCGGCTGGCAAAAAACCAGCCGGTTGAAGCGATCCCGCCGTTCACCGGCACCCTGGTGTTACGCGATTCGGTGACGACGGGGCCCTGGTTTAATCAGACCAGCTCTAACGCCAGCAGCTCCTGAATGGTCTGGCGACGGCGAATCAGCCGCGCCACGCCGTTATCAAACAGCACTTCCGGCAGCAGCGGGCGGCTATTGTAGTTGGAAGACATAGACGCCCCGTACGCACCGGTATCATGCAGCACCAGATAATCTCCCGGTTTTACCTCTGGCAGCGAACGGGTTTCGACTTTCCCGCCTTCCTGCTGAGTAAAGACGTCACCGGATTCACACAGCGGGCCGGCAACAACGGTCTCGATGCGCGGGGCGTTAACCAGATCGCGGCCATCGGCGGCAAGTGCGGTGATGTGATGATAGCTGCCGTACATGGACGGGCGCATCAGATCGTTGAAGCCAGCATCAATCAGCACAAAGTGACGGCTTCCCATCTCCTTCACGCTCCGCACCTGCGCCACCAGCACGCCGGCCTCGGCAACCAGGAAACGACCCGGCTCAATCTCCAGCTTCACCGCATGGCCCAGATGGGCGGAGATGCTGTCACGCGCGGCGCTCCACAGGCCGTAATAGTGATCCGTGTCGATCGCCTCTTCCCCTTCGCGGTAAGGAATCGAAAGCCCTCCCCCGGCGGAGATCGCCTCCAGATCCTGACCAAAATCGATAACCTGACGCACCATGGCGCCACAGACCTGCTCAAGATGGCCATAATCCACGCCGGACCCGATATGCATGTGAATGCCCACCAGCTTGAGGTTGTAACGTTGTAAAACCTCCAGCGCCGCAGGCATATCGGCATACCAGATCCCGTGCTTGCTGTTTTCGCCCCCGGTGTTGGTTTTCTGACTGTGACCGTGACCAAAGCCCGGGTTGATGCGCAGCCAGACGCGATGGCCAGGAGAGACCTGCCCAAGCTGTTCCAGCATATCCACCGAACCGGCATTGACCGGGATTTGCAGCTCGTGCACGCGCGCCAGCGTGGCGTCGTCAATCAGGTCAGCGGTGAAGACGATCGCGTCGCTGTCGGCTTTCGGATCAAACCCGGCCGCCAGCGCACGTTCGATTTCACCCAGCGATACGGAGTCAACCTTCACGCCCTGCTCGCGCATCAGGCGCAGAATATGAATATTGGAGCAGGCCTTCTGCGCAAAACGCACCACGTCAAACTGATGCAGCGCGGCGATCTTCTCGCGGACAATCTGCGCATCGTAGACCCACACCGGGCAGCCGAATTCGGCAGGCAAGCGCAGCAGGTTATCGGCGTTTAAATCGGTCTCAGTCTGGTTGAGTGGGCGTGGCATGGTCGTCTCCGGAAATCTGTTTTTTATCATTACGCCATAGCCTGGAGAGAATAAAAAATATCGTTTTATCGTGAGTCTATGCAAAAATGATATGGACTACGCTCAGCCATCAGGTGCCCTATGCCCGCCGTTAACCTACGCCATATCGAGATTTTTCATGCGGTAATGACCACCGGCAATCTCACTGAAGCCGCGCACATGCTGCACACCTCGCAGCCGACGGTCAGCCGCGAGCTGGCGCGTTTTGAGAAAGTGCTGGGGCTGAAGCTGTTTGAACGCGCCCGCGGCAGGCTGCATCCAACGGTGCAGGGTTTACGCCTGTTTGAGGAGGTTCAGCGCTCCTGGTACGGGCTGGACAGGATCGTGAGCGCGGCAGAGAGCCTGAGGGAGTTCCGCCAGGGCGAGCTGTCCATCGTCTGCCTGCCGGTCTTTTCCCAGTCATTCCTGCCGGTACTGTTACAGCCGTTTCTGGCCCGCTATCCGGAGGTCAGCCTGACCATCGTGCCGCAGGAGTCGCCGCTGCTGGAGGAGTGGCTTTCGGCCCAGCGCCACGATCTGGGTCTGACCGAAACTCTCGTCACGCCAGCGGGAACGGAACGCACGGAGCTGCTGTCGCTGGATGAGGTCTGCGTGCTACCTGCCAGCCACCCGCTTGCCCACAAAGCGGAGCTGACCCCGGCGGATTTTCACGGTGAGAACTATATCAGCCTGTCGCAGACCGACAGCTACCGGCAGCTTCTGGATGGCCTGTTTGCCGAACATCAGGTGAAGCGGCGGATGGTGATGGAAACGCACAGTGCGGCGTCAATTTGCGCGATGGTGCGCGCAGGCGTGGGTATTTCGGTGGTGAACCCGCTCACGGCCATGGACTACGCCAGCAGCGGCGTGGTTCTGCGCCGTTTTAGCGTTTCGGTTCCCTTTACCGTGAGCCTGATCCGCCCACTGCACCGGCCCGCCTCAGCGCTGGTTGATGCCTTTAGTGAACATCTGATTGCGCACGCGCGTCAGGTGGCGCTTCGCTTACCTGACCTGCAAAAACCTTTATGACAGCATAAACTCCACCGCATCGGCAGCATGGATGGCCGCAGTATCGAAGACCGGTATCGGACTTTGGTCTGTCGGCACCAGCAGGCCAATTTCGGTACAGCCGAAGATGACCCCTTCCGCCCCCTGCTGCGCCAGTTTCTCAATCACGCTGGCATACCAGGCGCGCGACGTTTCGCTGAAGGTGCCCAGACACAGCTCATCAAAAATAATCTGGTTAATGCGCGCCCGGTCAGCCTCTACAGGGATCAGGCTTTCAATCCCGAACTGGCTGTTCAGCCGCCCGCGGTAAAAATCCTGCTCCATGGTGTAGCGCGTCCCCAGCAGCGCCACGCGCGTCATGCCGGCGGCACGTATGGCACGCCCGGTGGCATCCGCGATATGTAAGAACGGCAGCGAACAGCGGTCTTCAATGTGCGACGCCACCTTATGCATGGTGTTGGTACACAGCAGAATACCCTGCGCGCCCGCACGCTCCAGCCCGAGCGCGGCGTCCGCCAGCATCTGCCCGGCTTTGTCCCACTCCCCGCTCGACTGGCAGGCTTCTATTTCATGGAAATCCACGCTGTGCAGCAGCAGGCTGGCCGAATGCAGACCGCCCAGACGCTGTTTGACACCTTCATTAATCAGGCGGTAGTACGGGATCGTTGATTCCCAGCTCATGCCCCCTAACAGACCGATCGTTTTCATCTTTCCTCCTGTGCGTTTCACCCAGTGAAGCAAACTTGTGATCGCCTTTCCAGTTATTTGGCTAAACGTTTCCTTTTCGCCGCGGGTGAGATAAATTAATTGAAACAATGTTTCATTACATAACAGGGCGAAAATATGTTTATTTTCCATAAAGAGACCACGCTTGAGGATCTGGGCCACGGCGTGACGCGTCGTATTCTGGCGCACGACGGCAGGATGATGGCGGTGGAAGTGAATTTCGAGCAAGGCGCAATTGGCCCGATGCATAACCATCCGCATGAGCAGCTCACCTACGTTCTCTCGGGGGAATTTGAGTTCACCATCGGCGAGGAGAAGCATGTGGTGATGGCGGGCGACACCCTCTATAAAGCGCCGCACGTGATGCACGGCTGCGTTTGCCTGAAACCCGGCACCCTGCTGGATACCTTTACGCCGGTTCGCGAAGATTTCCTGAAATAAAAAAAGGCGCTCAGTTGAGCGCCTTTTTTGATGTTATTCCGTAACCGGCTCAGGAAGTTGTTCCGGCAGCGGGTTGCGGGTGCTCATTGCCTCGCGCAGCAGCACGCTGCCACAGGCGAACAGTCCACCCAGAATACACGCCAGCAGCACGATCAGGGCTTTGCCCGGGCCATCTTTTTTCACCGGCATAGAAGGTGAAAGCTGGTATTTGAACGGCTCCAGGCTCACATCTTCGAAGGAAAGTTTTTGCAGCTGTGCCAGATAGTATTCGCGGTTCTGGAAATCGGCGTTCAGCTCAGAAACGTCCTTCAGATTTTTTTCAATCTGCAATTTCTGCGCAATCCCGTCCGCACCGAGGGCGACGGAATAATCCGGATCGTCTTTCACCGCCTGTCCATTGCTGTAGACCGGCTTTTTGATCCCCGCCGCGTTCGCCACTTCCAGCGAGTAGTTCAGGCGTTGCAGGTTGGTATTATGGATATTTGTCAGACGGACCCGATCCAGCTCCAGCTGCTGCTGAACCGTTTTGGTTCTCAGGATCAGCTGATCGCGAATGTTTTGCATGGTCTCCTGCTCGACGATGCGGGAGATGTACTGAATGTAACCCTTCAACACTTTCTGCGCGTCCTCTGCCGTTGGGGCAGTGAAGCTTAACGTCCAGGAGAGGTACGGTGCTTTATCGGCATTTTTTTCCTGCGTGTTATCAACGGCTTTCATCTTTTCGGCAATATTGACCACCGCGCGGTGCAGCTCCAGCGGGTCAACCTGAGCGCCATCGAGCTGAGCCATCACGTAAGGTGAGCTCTTCATGTACTCTTCAAGCAGAGACTGGGACTGAAACTTTTTAACAAACAGATTAAACACATCCGCACGGGTAATTTTCACGTCGACATCAAGCACCTGGAGCGCCACCATCATCTGGCGTAGCGAACTCCACTGCGTCTGTTCCGCGGGCGTAATGACCGCTTTACTGGTCCATTTTTGCGGTATCAGAAAGGCGATTGCCAGGCCGACCAGTGCAAATGCAAAGACAATAGTGATGATGCGTTTTTTTGCTGCCAGCAGGACGTCCAGCAGACCCAGAAGATCTATTTCTTTAGCGCTGACCGCCGGGGGAGCATAGTGAGGAAAGTTGAGATCCGTATGTTTTTTGAAATCCATCGCTGACATAACTGTTCTTCTTTTAAGGATGCAGTGAAATTCTGCCTGACTGGTTCCGGTGTAACAAATCATACAAGAATGTAAGAATTATCTGAATGACGAATTGGTACATCTGTAGACCTGCTATCAGATCTGGTAGTTAGCCACGCTGCGTGACTATTCTTATTCCCGCTCCCTTTTTGCTTCGTTATCTCTTCCTCATGGCCGGCGGCAAAGCTTCGTGAAAAGTCAAAAATGCCACCTCCCTCACTATATTGAAACAGCGTTTCGACGCCGATCACATTTCCACCATTAAGCGAATGACGCAGAAATAAATCGCAATAATATAAAATAAAACGATGTTTTAGTATCCAAGAACGCCGGTTCAGCTCTTTTGAAACCAGAAGCGCTTACAGCACAAAGAAAGACAAAAAAGCGTTAAAAAACAAACGTAGATTTCGCCGTTGCCAGACGTTGCACCCTGAATTTCAGCTCTCATGCCGCGCATCGCAGGCCTGGGAAAATGTAACAAAGCAGATTTCGTATTAAACCATTGATTGCCAGGTAGGTATGTATGAATGAAAACAAGCTGCTGGGGCTCGCATGGATATCACCCTACATCATCGGGCTGATACTCTTTACGGCATTCCCCTTCGTCTCATCGTTTTTCCTCAGCTTTACGGATTACGATTTGATGAGTCCGCCGGTGTTTAACGGCATTGAAAACTATCGCTACATGTTTACCGAAGACACGCTCTTCTGGAAATCCATGGGCGTGACCTTTGCCTATGTATTTTTAACCATCCCGTTAAAGCTCGCCTTTGCATTAGGAATTGCCTTTGTCCTGAACTTTAAATTACGCGGCATCGGCTTTTTCCGAACGGCCTACTATATTCCGTCGATCCTCGGCAGCTCCGTCGCCATTGCCGTATTGTGGCGCGCCTTATTTGCCATTGATGGTCTGCTGAACAGCTTTATCGGTGTATTTGGCTTTGATTCGGTGAACTGGCTGGGCGAGCCGTCGCTGGCGCTGATGTCCGTTACCCTGCTGCGCGTCTGGCAGTTCGGTTCCGCGATGGTCATCTTCCTGGCCGCGCTGCAAAACGTACCGCAGTCCCAGTATGAAGCGGCAATGATCGATGGCGCATCGAAATGGCAGATGTTCATGAAGGTGACCGTGCCGCTGATTACGCCGGTGATCTTCTTCAACTTCATCATGCAGACCACGCAGGCGTTCCAGGAATTTACCGGGCCGTACGTCATTACCGGCGGCGGGCCAACCTATTCGACCTATCTGTTCTCGCTCTACATCTACGACACCGCGTTCAAGTATTTCGATATGGGCTATGGCGCGGCGCTGGCGTGGATCCTGTTCCTGGTGGTGGCCGTCTTCGCCGGTATCGCCTTTAAGTCGTCGAAATACTGGGTGTTTTACTCAGCCGATAAAGGAGGCAAAAATGGCTGATATTCAACAACTCTCCACGGCAAGAAGCGTCGCCGAACGCGAAGTGGCCCGCACGCTGCGCAGAGAGAAAATCAACGCCTCCGTTCGCTATGTGATCCTGCTGGTTGTCGGCCTGCTGATGCTTTACCCGCTGGTGTGGATGTTCTCCGCGTCGTTCAAACCGAACCACGAGATCTTCACCACCCTGAGCCTGTGGCCAGCCCACGCCACCTGGGATGGTTTCGTGAACGGCTGGAAAACCGGCACCGAGTACAACTTCGGCCATTACATGCTGAATACCTTTAAGTATGTGATCCCGAAAGTGATCCTGACCATTATCTCCTCCACCATCGTGGCGTACGGCTTTGCCCGCTTCGAGATCCCGTGGAAGAAGTTCTGGTTCGCCACGCTCATCACTACCATGCTACTGCCCAGCACCGTGCTGCTGATCCCGCAGTACCTCATGTTCCGTGAAATGGGCATGCTCAACAGCTATATGCCGCTGTACCTGCCGCTGGCCTTCGCCACTCAGGGGTTCTTCGTCTTCATGCTGATCCAGTTCCTGCGCGGCGTCCCGCGAGACATGGAAGAGGCGGCGCAGATTGACGGCTGTAACTCCTTCCAGGTGCTGTGGTACGTGGTGGTACCGATCCTGAAACCGGCCATTATCTCCGTCGCCCTGTTCCAGTTCATGTGGTCCATGAACGACTTTATCGGGCCGCTGATTTACGTCTACAGCGTGGATAAATACCCCATCGCACTGGCGCTGAAAATGTCCATCGACGTCACCGAAGGCGCGCCGTGGAACGAAATTCTGGCAATGGCGAGCATCTCCATTCTGCCATCCATCATTGTCTTCTTCCTGGCACAGCGCTACTTCGTACAGGGCGTCACCAGCAGCGGAATTAAAGGTTAAGAGGGAAATACCATGGCTGAAGTTATTTTCAACAAGCTGGAAAAGGTCTACTCCAACGGCTTTAAAGCGGTACACGCTATCGATCTTAAAATTGCTGAAGGGGAATTCATGGTGATTGTCGGGCCGTCCGGCTGCGCCAAATCCACGACCCTGCGCATGCTGGCGGGGCTGGAAACCATCAGCGGCGGCGAGGTGCGCATCGGCGACAAGATCGTGAACAACCTCGCGCCGAAGGAGCGCGGTATTGCAATGGTGTTCCAGAACTACGCCCTCTATCCGCACATGACGGTGCGCGAGAATCTGGCCTTTGGTCTCAAGCTGAGCAAACTGCCGAAAGAACAGATTGAGTCTCAGGTGAATGAAGCCGCCAAAATTCTTGAGCTGGAAGAGCTGCTCGACCGCCTGCCGCGCCAGCTTTCCGGCGGCCAGGCGCAGCGCGTGGCGGTAGGCCGTGCGATTGTGAAAAAGCCGGATGTGTTCCTGTTCGATGAGCCGCTTTCAAACCTCGACGCCAAACTGCGCGCTTCGATGCGTATCCGTATTTCTGACCTGCACAAGCAGCTGAAGAAATCGGGTAAACCGGCGACCACCGTTTACGTGACCCACGACCAGACCGAAGCGATGACCATGGGCGACCGCATCTGCGTGATGAAGCTCGGCCATATCATGCAGGTCGATACGCCGGACAACCTCTACCACAAGCCGAAGAACATGTTCGTGGCGGGCTTTATCGGCGCGCCGGAGATGAATATACGCAAAAGCGTGCTGGTCGAAAAAGCGGGCCAGCTGCACATCGCCATTGGCGATGAAACCATGCCGCTGAACGCGGAGAAGCAGGAGAAAGTCGCGGCTTACGCGGGTCAGGAGATCTTCTACGGCGTGCGCCCGGAATTTGTGTCGCTCTCTGATGAGCCCTTCCCGAATGGCGGCTGTAGCGGGGAGATGGTGCGCGTGGAGAACATGGGCCACGAATTCTTTGTGTACCTGAAGGTCGCGGACTACGAACTGACCGCCCGAATCCCGTCCGATGAAGCTAAGCCAATGATTGATAAAGGGCTTCATCGTAAGGTGTATTTCACGTTTGAGATGAACAAGTGTCATATTTTTGACGCAAAAACTGAACAGAACCTCTCTCTCTGATGGAGTGATAAAAATGAAAAAAGTGCTTTTAAGCGCAGCAATCTCCGCGACCCTGGGCCTTACCGCTTTGCCATCGATGGCGCAGAATGTGGATTTACGGATGTCCTGGTGGGGCGGCAATGGCCGTCACCAGGTCACTCTGAAAGCGCTGGAAGAGTTCCATAAGCAGAACCCGGACATCAACGTAAAAGCGGAATACACCGGCTGGGACGGTCACCTCTCCCGTCTGACCACCCAGATTGCGGGCGGCACCGAGCCGGACGTGATGCAGACCAACTGGAACTGGCTGCCGATCTTCTCCAAAACCGGTGACGGCTTCTACGATCTGAACAAGATGAAGGACGTGATCGACCTGTCGCAGTTCGATCCCAAAGAGCTGCAAACCACCACCGTGGACGGCAAGCTGAACGGCATTCCGATCTCGGTGACGGCGCGCGTGTTCTACTTCAATGACGAAACCTGGAAAAAAGCGGGTATTGCGTACCCGAAAACCTGGGACGAGCTGATGGCGGCCGGTAAAACCTTCGAGAGCAAGCTCGGCAAGCAATACTATCCGGTGATCCTGGAGCACCAGGATACGCTGGCGCTGCTGAATTCGTACATGATCCAGAAGTACAACATTCCTGCGGTGGATGAGAAAACCAAAAAGTTCAGCTACACAAAGGAACAGTGGGTGGAGTTTTTCCAGACCTACAAAAAGCTGATCGACAGCCACGTCATGCCGGACACCAAATACTATGCCTCGTTCGGTAAGAGCAACATGTATGAGATGAAGCCGTGGATCCAGGGTGAATGGGGCGGCACCTACATGTGGAACTCCACCATCAACAAATATTCCGACAACCTGAAGCCACCGGCGAAACTGGAGCTGGGCAGCTACCCAATGCTGCCGGGCGCCACCGACGCGGGTCTGTTCTTCAAACCGGCGCAGATGCTGTCGATTGGTAAGACGACCAAAAACCCGGAAGCGGCAGCGAAGCTGATTAACTTCCTGCTCAACAGCAAAGAAGGGGTCGATACGCTGGGTCTTGAGCGCGGCGTGCCGTTGAGCAAAGTGGCGGTGCAGTATCTGACCGAAGACGGCACCATTAAAGAGGACGATCCATCCGTGGCGGGCCTGCGCCTGGCGCAGTCGCTGCCGGCGAAACTCACCGTCTCGCCATACTTTGACGACCCACAGATTGTGGCGCAGTTCGGTACTTCTTTGCAGTATATCGACTACGGGCAGAAAACCGTGGAAGAGACGGCCGCTGACTTCCAGCGTCAGGCGGAGCGTATTTTGAGACGTGCGATGCGGTAAACACAAAGCCGGGTGGCGGCTACGCCTTACCCGGCCTACAGGCTATCGTAGGCCCGGTAAGCGAAGCGCCACCGGGCAATGACATTACACGCCGATATTACGTAGTTTCTCCCCTCTCATCAGCTTGCGTTCAATATGCTCCAGGGTCACGCCTTTGGTTTCCGGAATCAGCCAGAAGGTCACGCCGATAAATGCCACGTTCAGCACCGTATAGAGCCAGAAGGTGCCTGCCGCTCCAATCGCATCCAGCAGCGTCAGGAAGGTCGCGCCAATGATCATGTTAGACACCCAGTTGGTGGTGGTGGAACAGGTGATACCAAAGTCACGGCATTTCAGCGGCTGAATTTCAGAGCACAGGATCCACACCACCGGCGCGGCGCTCATCGCGTAACCGGCGATGCACATCATGGTCATGCCGACGGAGAGCCAGGAGAGGCCGCTTGACGCCGTGCCGTTATCGAACTGCATCAGGCAGTAGCCGAGTATTAAGGTGCCGAGCGCCATCACGCTAAAGCCAATTTTCAGGGCCGGTTTACGTCCGGCCTTATCAACGGTGAACACCGCGATAAAGGTGGCGAACATAAAGGTCAGCCCTACCACCAGCGTGGCGATCATCTGCTGTTCGGTGGTGGTAAAACCGGCCATTTTAAAGATGCGTGGGGCGTAATACATGATGATGTTCATCCCCGTGAACTGCTGCATCGCCTGTAACAGCATGCCGAGGAACACCGCGCGGCGCACGTTGCGGTTTGCCTTAAACAGCGACCAGCCGCCCTGCTTCAGCTTCAGGCTCTCGCGGATTTCGTTCAGCTCTTCACGCGCTTTTTCAGACGTGTCGCGCAGCATTCGCAGCACCTCTTCCGCCTCCACGTGACGCCCTTTTTGCGCCAGCCAGCGCGGGCTGTTCGGCAGGAAAATGACTAACACAATCAGCAGCACCGCAGGCAGCGCCAGCACGCCAAGCATTGCCCGCCAGTTGCCGCTGTAGCTGAAGTATGTATCCGACAGGAACGCCAGCACGATACCGAGCGTCACCATCAGCTGGTACATGCTGATCATCTTCCCGCGCACGTTTTCGCTCGCCATTTCGGAGAGGTAAAGCGGCGCGGTGTAGGACGCGATACCCACCGCCACGCCCAGCAGCACGCGGGAGAGCAGCAGCACCTCAACGTTGATGGCAAACGCCGAGCCAATGGAACCGGCAACAAACAGGATCGCCCCAACCATCAGGCTGTATTTGCGCCCGAGACGGAACGACAGCCAGCCGTTAAATAGTGCGCCGATGGCCGCACCCAGCATCATGCTGCTCACCACCCACTCTTGCAGGCGGTTGCTTAACGTAAAGTGGTCGGTAATAAAGGGCAGTGCGCCAGCGATAACGCCGATATCCAGACCAAACAGTAAACCGGCTACGGCGGCCGCAACAGAAACAAACTGGTTCATGCGTCGGGTATCGCGCAGCGCAGCGGGCATAAGGGTAGAGTCATTTACAGATGTCATAGTTTCCTGCCTCAACAGCGAAATTCGTTAAGTGAAATTACGAGATACCGGAAGAAAGTGTCAGGCCGGAACTGGTGAAGATATGGATTATTTCGCTACGACATACCGATCTGTGATGGACATTACAATTTCAAATCAGGGTGGTTTAACCTTATTTTTTATTAATTAGTTAATATTTAAGCAATAAATGTGTGATGCCTGTCATTCATTCCTTTTCAGTATGGATTTTTCATCTTTAAGGATATGGATAAAGCCAATTTTGGCGCAAAAAAAACCTCCACCCGAGGGCAGAGGTTCTTTATTCGGGGTGAATTATCGTGCCAGCCAGCCGCCGTCAACGGCAACGGTGTAGCCGTTAATATAATCCGAAGCCGGGGACGCCAGGAACACAACCGGGCCCATCAGATCGCTCGGCAGACCCCAGCGACCCGCTGGAATACGCTCCAGGATTGCCGCGCTGCGCTCTTCATCCGCACGCAGCTGCTGGGTATTGTTGGTGGCCATGTAGCCCGGCGCAATCGCGTTGACGTTGATGTTGTGCTGCGCCCACTCGTTCGCCAGCAGACGGGTCACGCCCATCACGGCACTCTTCGATGCGGTGTAAGACGGCACGCGGATGCCGCCCTGGAAAGAGAGCATGGAGGCAATATTGATGATCTTGCCCCCTTTCCCCTGGGCGATGAAGTGCTTCGCAGCCGCCTGGGACATAAAGAACACGCTCTTGATGTTCAGATTCATCACGTCGTCCCAGTCCGTTTCGCTGAAGTTAATCGCGTCTTCACGACGGATCAGGCCGGCGTTGTTGACCAGAATATCGATATGCCCAAACTCCGCCACCGCGCGATCCAGCAGCTCAGGGATCGCATCGATTTTGCGCAGGTCCGCGGTCAGGCTCAGGAAACGGCGGCCCAGTGCGGTAACGCGCTCGATGGTTTCCGTTGGCTCAACGATGTTAATCCCGACGATATCGCAGCCCGCTTCAGCCAGACCTAACGCCATACCCTGCCCCAGCCCGGTGTCACAACCGGAAACCACAGCCACTTTACCTTGCAGAGAAAATGCATCCAGAATCATGTTTATTCCTTAATCGTTCAGCGCCTGTCAGCAACAGGCAGATATATACTTAACTGCCTGCGACTAGCGCAGATCCTTAACAGCGACGTGGTCCATGTCATCGAAGACCTGGTTTTCACCGACCATACCCCAGATAAAGGTATAGGCTTTCGTTCCCACACCAGAGTGGATAGACCAGCTCGGCGAAATGACCGCCTGCTCGTTGTGCATAACGATATGGCGCGTCTCCTGCGGCTGTCCCATCATGTGGAACACGCAGACGTCTTCATCCATGTTGAAATAGAAGTAGACCTCCATGCGCCGCTCGTGGGTATGGCACGGCATGGTGTTCCACAGGTTGCCCGGCGCAAGCTCGGTCAGCCCCATGCTGAGCTGACAGGTTTCCAGCACATCCGGAACAAAGTATTTGTTGATGGTGCGACGGTTGCTGGTGAGGTTATCGCCAAGGGTCACCGGGGCAACATCCGCTGGCGTGACTTTTTTGGTGGGGTAAGTCGTATGAGCCGGGGCGCAGTTGTAGTAAAACTTCGCCGGTTTGCTGCCATCAATGCTGGCGAACACCACTTCTTTCGCCCCTTTGCCGACGTACAGCGCGTCGCGGTGACCAATTTCGTAGCACTGGCCATCAACGGTAATGGTGCCCGGCCCGCCGATGTTAATCACGCCCAGTTCACGGCGTTCGAGGAAGTAGCTTACGCCCAGCTGTTTGCCCACTTCACCGCCCACGGAGACGGTTTTCGCCACCGGCATAATCCCGCCCACAATAATGCGGTCAATATGGCTGTAGACCATGGTGTACTTGTCGGCTTCGAACACTTGCTCAACTAAAAACTCACTGCGCAGCCCCTGAGTATCCAGCGTTTTAGCGTGCGCACTGTGGATGCTTTGTCTGACGTCCACGTAAACCTCCAGAATTGATCGTGCCCGAAGGCAAAGATAATTAACGAAACAACGTTCCGTTTTCGTGATGAACACATATTATCCCCTGACCACGGGGTTTTCAATTGCATTTAAAACAACGTTTCATTTTTTCTGCTTGTTTATGCCAGAAATGGTGTTTCGATCACGATAAATCTTTAAGACCCTCAATCTGGTTAATGAAACTGAGAAAGTGCGCTGTCAGTCACATATAATGAAACAACGTTTTGATAATTTATCACCTAGTTTTCAACCTACATTACGCGTTCAAAGGAGTGCATTATGGCTAAAGGTATGCGGGTCAAGCTGAACTATGAGGTCAGCCGCGATCCGGATACAGGCGTGGAAGTCACCCGCCTGACCCCACCGGAAGTAACCTGTCATCGCAACTACTTTTACCAGAAGTGCTTCTTTAACGATGGCAGCCACCTGCTGTTCGCCGGGGAGTTCGACGGTCACTGGAACTATTACCTGTTGGATCTGAAAAACGCCGAAGCGGTACAGTTGACCGAAGGCGCGGGCGATAACACCTTTGGCGGGTTCCTCTCTCCGGACGATAAATCCCTCTACTATGTGAAGAACGATCGCACCCTGCTGGAGGTGGATTTACAGACGCTGGCAGAGCGCGAAGTGTACCGCGTCCCGGAAGAGTGGGTCGGCTACGGCACCTGGGTCGCGAACAGCGACTGCACCAAACTGGTGGGTATTGAGATTGCCAGACGCGACTGGACGCCACTCAACGACTGGAAAATTTTCCACGACTTCTTCCACAAAGGGCCGCACTGCCGCCTGCTGCGCGTTGATCTGAAAACGGGTGAAAGCACCACCATTCATGACGAGAAGATCTGGCTGGGACATCCAATATATCGCCCGTTCGATGACAATACCGTGGCCTTCTGTCATGAAGGGCCACACGACCTGGTCGACGCCCGCATGTGGCTGGTGAACGAAGATGGCAGCAACGTGCGGAAAGTGAAAACGCACGCGGAAGGTGAAAGCTGTACACATGAATTTTGGGTGCCGGACGGGTCCGCGCTGATCTACGTTTCTTACCTGAAAGGTCAGCAAGGGCGCACAATCTCCCGCTTCAACCCGGACACCGGCGTGAATGAAGCGGTAATGAATATGCCCGCCTGTTCGCACCTGATGAGCAACGTCGACGGCACCCTGCTGGTTGGCGACGGCTCCGGTACGCCTGTCGATGTGAAAGACACCGGCGGCTACACCATTGATAACGATCCTTATCTGTATGCCTTTGACGTGGCTAAGAAAGCCTGTTACCGCATCGCCCGTCATGACACCTCATGGGCTACGGTGGCGAACAGCCGCCAGGTAACCCACCCGCATCCGTCCTTCACGCCGGACGAAAAAGCGGTGCTGTACAGTTCCGATAAAGACGGCAAACCGGCCCTCTATATCGCGAAACTCCCCGAGCAACCTGAAATGTTGCATGCCTGACTTGAGTTAGTGTTTCTGTAACTGGCCTTGCCCTCCGATTCGGAGGGCTTTTTTTTGAGTGATTGCGCGACATACGAAACGACGGAGTGGAAGGAAGGTGTAGGTCGGATAAGAAGGTGTAGGCCGGGTAAGCGTTAGCGCCACCCGGCGGTTTTAGCGAAGAAGATAAATTATCAGAAGGAGTACGCCACGCCTAAACGGAACCGGGTCTGGCGTTCGTCCGTGTCTTTAACCCCCACGTTGCCCACCTCCACATACGGCGCCCAGTTTTTATCCCATTTGTAGGCCAGCTTGGCGTTATATTCGTTGGAATAATCTTTATTGTTATTTCGGGCCACGCCTTCAGAACTTTTCGCGTAAACATAGTTCAGCTCGGTACGCCAGTCACCTAATACCCAACCGACCCACGCATCGCCACGGTTAACTTTATCGTCGTCCTTATTTGAGCTTGACGGGTAGCGGGTATATTCGTAACGGTAACGCGCAGCCACGTAGAAGCCATTATCGAAGCTATATTGCACATGCAGATTCGGTTTATAAATGGTGCGGCTGTCTGTGCTTTCAATCGTAAATGCAGGGGTCAGGGCGATATTGTCTGTCGCTTTCCAGCGCCAGCTAATCTGATCTTCGTGACCGTTCCCCACTACATCCGCGAATGGCTGATCTGCCTTGTCCCCGCCTGATTTCCACTTCGCCTCGACTGAAAAACCGAAGCCATTATCAAAGCGGTGCGAGACGGCAACACGGTCGGCATTCGAGCCGCTGTCAATATATTCGTGACGCAGATCGACGGTAACGGCGCTAGCCGCAAAAGAGGCACTAATAAGGGAAGCAAGGAGCAGAGATTTCTTAAACATGAAAAAACCCTCAATTAAAATAACGTTTCGTTTTTATGAAACTTGAGTTTATTTTTTATGCACCGTTATTTTAGTGACAAGGATCGAAATTATTTGTTTCATTTTTTTTGGCAAAGATCGACGTGAACCCCATCAACAAAAAAAGGGTATCAACCGTAAATTTCAGGCGTGAGATCACATTAAGCACTTCACAAAGCCAATAATTAACTGCGCAATAATTATTGCGGGCTTCAGAAAGAACGCATAAGTGTTAAAAAAGGATTCTGCGGACACAAAAAAACCTCCCGTGGGAGGCTTTCTGTGCGCAGAGGGGGAAATTACCGTTCGATAGCGAGGGCCACCCCCTGCCCTCCGCCAATACAGAGCGTTGCGATCCCTTTTCGGGCGTTACGCTTTTTCATTTCGTGGACCAGAGACACCAGAATGCGGCAGCCGGAGGCGCCAATGGGATGGCCCAACGCGATCGCACCGCCGTTAACGTTGACCCGCAGCGGTTCCCATTCCAGCATTTTCCCGACCGAGATCGCCTGTGCAGCAAAAGCTTCGTTGACCTCAATCAGATCCACATCGTTCAGCTCCCAGCCCGCCCGCTCCAGGCAGCGGCGCGTGGCATAGACCGGGGCAATCCCCATTAACGCGGGATCAACGCCCACGCTGGCAAACGCTTTGATCCGCGCCAGCACCGGCAGCGCCAGCTCCTGGGCTTTGCTTTCACTCATCATCATCACCGCCGCCGCACCGTCGTTAATGGATGAGGCGTTGCCTGCCGTTACAGAACCGAGCGTTTCAAAGGCCGGATTGAGTTTTGCCAGCCCTTCTGCGCTGGCATCGGTGCGCGGCTGCTCGTCGGTATCGACGATGAGCGCTTCGCCGTTCTGGCGCTGGGTACTGACCGGGACAATTTCATCGCGAAAACGACCGGAGTCGATCGCTGCACGCGCTTTTTGCTGTGAGCTGAGGGCATAAGCATCCTGAAGCTCGCGGCTGATACCGTATTCCCGCGCCAGGTTTTCCGCCGTTACGCCCATATGGTAGTCATTGAAGGCGTCCCACAGCCCGTCGTGAACCAGGCTGTCAAGCAGCTGACTGTTCCCGAGCTGCGCGCCGGTCCGGCTGTCGGTCAGGACATGCGGGGCGCGGCTCATATTCTCCTGCCCGCCGGCAATGACCACATCCGCTTCACCACACTGGATGGCCTGCGTTGCAAGATGGAGCGCTTTCAAACCTGAACCACAGACATCGTTGATGGTAATTGCCGAAACGGTATTAGGCAGTCCGCCCTTCAGCGCCGCCTGGCGCGCAGGGTTTTGTCCCGCGCCAGCGGTCAGCACCTGGCCCAGGATCACCTCATCAATTTCATGTGCGGCAATCCCGCTGCGTTCCACCAGCGCTCTTACCACCACGCTGCCAAGATCAACCGCAGAGTGACGCGCAAGCGCTCCCTGAAAACAGCCGATAGCCGTACGTAACGCACCCACTATAACGACATCTTTCATCACGACCTCTGTGCAAAATGACATGACGATAGTAGAGGATTGTTATCAACAATTGACGCAAATGTTTAAAATTAGTGAGTTTAGTCACAGGATTATCGTGCGTCCTGCAAGTACTGGCGCAGCCAGCTTCCGGCGACGCCGGGCGGGGTTCGTTTGTTCCATACCAGATCGATGGCAATCGACCTCGGCCAGCCCGGCACGTTCAGCTGCACCAGCGATTTCGACGCGGCAAATTCGTCGACCAGCGCGCAGGGTAACGCGCACCAGCCAAAGCCCTGTACCGCCATGCTCAGCAGTAACAGATAATTCGGCGCAGACCAGACCGGCCCGCGCGAAAGGGGCGCTTCCCGTTCAAGATAGGTGCTCAGCCGCAGCTCGCGCCAGCCAAGCAGCTCGTCCGCCTGCGTCTCATGTTGCCCTGCCAGAGGATGTCCGGCAGAAACGTAGATGGCCATCCGCGTCTGCATAGGCAGACGGGTCGCGCCAATATCGGTCGGGTAGCTGTCGCGCGCTTCCGTCAGGCCAATTTGCGCCCGCTCCTTTTGCAGCAGATCGATCACGTCCTCCTCTTCTCCAATCAGGCACTCAAATTCCGTGTGCGGAAAACGCTGGTCGAACTGGCTCATCATCTCTTCCAGCACGGCCGGGTTAAGCGTATCGGAGAGAACAAAGGTAAAACGCGCCTCCGTTTGCGCGGTTAAAGATACGGCCAGCTCATCCAGGCGCGCGCTGGCGGCGAGTATCGACTGGACATAGCCCAGCACCTGTTCACCCTGGGCGGTTAATACCGGATGACGCGCCGAGCGATCGAACAGCTCAAAGCCAAGGTCAGCTTCAAGGTTGGCGATGGAGGTGCTGATGGTGGACTGGCTTTTACGCAGCCGTCGTGCCGCAGCAGAAAACGATCCTGCGGCGACAGTTTCAACAAACGCGGTCAGTGCTTCGGGAGAGTATCGCATGATGTATCTACTTTATCGATGGATACCATCTTTTATATATCACCTTAAGCGATAAGAATAGGCCGCATCAACGCCCATACTGGCGTCAATATGAGGTAAATATGCAACATCAGGATGCACTCCAACGTAAATTGCCGGAGCGGATCTTCCATGCCGTCTGTTTTGAAGGCATTGCTACGGCGATCCTCGCCCCGACGGCCGCGTGGCTAATGCAGCGCTCGGTGGTTGAAATGGGGGGTCTCACCATTATTCTGGCGACCACGGCAATGCTCTGGAACATTATCTATAACTTTGGCTTCGACCGTTTCTGGCCCGTCCAGCGGGTGAAGCGCACGGCGAAAGTGCGCGCCCTGCATGCCCTGGGTTTTGAATGCGGCTTTATTGTGATTGGCGTAACCATCGTTGCCGCCGTGCTGGGCGTGACGCTGCTCCAGGCTTTTACCCTGGAAATTGGTTTCTTTCTGTTCTTCCTGCCGTACACCATGCTCTACAACTGGGCGTACGACACCCTGCGGGATAAAATCATCAAGCGCCGCCAGCAACGACGCGCCCTGGCAAGCGAATAACCTTCCGGCCGGAGACCTGCTCCGGCCCCCCCCTGCGAAGCAACGGCGACCTCAACGCATAATTATGGTAAATTGCACTCCTTTTTGTTCGTTTTATAGTTGATACGTTGCTCTAATGTCGAAAATTTGGTCAAAAGAAGAGACTCTCTGGAGTTTCGCCCTCTACGGCACTGCCGTGGGCGCAGGAACCCTGTTCTTGCCCATTCAGCTCGGCTCTGCTGGCGCGATTGTCCTGCTGATCACCGCCCTTGTGGCGTATCCCTTAACCTACTGGCCGCATAAAGCGCTGGCGCAATTTATTCTGTCGTCGAAGACGAAAGGCAACGAAGGGATCACCGGTGCCGTTTCCCATTACTACGGCAAAAAGATCGGCAACCTGATCACCACGCTCTATTTTGTGGCCTTCTTTGTGGTAGTTCTGATTTACGCGGTGGCGATAACCAACTCACTCACTGAACAGCTGGCGAAACGGATGACGGTGGATACCGGCATGCGGATGCTGGTGAGCTTTGGCGTGGTGCTGATTTTGAATCTGATCTTCCTGATGGGGCGGCACATCACCATTAAGGTGATGGGTTTCCTTGTCTTTCCGCTGATCGCCTATTTTCTGTTTGTCTCGCTGTATCTGACGGGCAGCTGGCAGCCGTCGCTGCTGACCAGCCAGATGGCCTTCGACCAGCATACGCTGCACCAGGTGTGGATTTCGATCCCGGTGATGGTTTTCGCTTTTAGCCATACTCCGATCATCTCGACCTTCGCCGTAGACCGTCGCGAGAAATACGGTGAAGAGGCGATGGGTAAATGCAAAAAAATCATGAAAGTGGCGTACCTGATCATCTGCCTCAGCGTGCTGTTCTTTGTGTTCAGTTGCCTGCTTTCGATTCCACCGTCGTATATCGTGGCGGCAAAAGAGGAAGGGGTGACGATCCTGTCCGCGCTGTCGATGATGCCATCGTCCCCGGCATGGCTGGGCATTTCCGGCATTATCGTGGCGATTATTGCGATGTCGAAATCGTTCCTCGGCACCTATTTTGGCGTGATTGAAGGGGCAACGGAAATTGTGAAATCGTCGCTGAATCAGGTGGGTGTGAAGAAAAGCCGCGCCTTTAACCGCGCGATTTCGATTCTCGGCGTGTCGCTGATTACCTTTGCGGTCTGCTGCATCAACCCGAATGCGATCTCAATGATTTACGCCATCAGCGGTCCGCTTATCGCCATGATCCTGTTCATCATGCCGACGCTGTCGACGTACCTGATCCCGTCATTAAAACCGTACCGCTCCATCGGTAACCTGCTGACGCTGATTGTGGGTGTGCTGTGTGTGTCGGTGATGTTTGTGGGTTGAGTATGCTGCCCGGCGCAATGCCGGGCATCTGTTTTACGCCCGAATATCGTCATACTCCCGCGTATTATCAAACTCATGCTTCGCAAATGGACACAGCGGGATAATTTTACGATTCTCACCGCGCATCTTCTCTACCACCTTCGCCACCAGCTGTTTACCCACACCCTGCCCTTTCAGGCTCGGATCCACATCGGTGTGCTCAATGATGCTCAGATGCTCGCCGGTCGGGACAAAGACGATCTCCGCTACCTGATTGCCTTCGGCGTCGTTGACGTAAAACTTGTTATGGCCTTCAAGAATATCCATGGTTCCTCACTTATTTTTGGCGGTACTTCAGCGCGCCGCTCGGGCAGGTATCAATTACGCGCATAACCGTTTCTGCATCTACTTCATCCGGCGCGATCCACGGTTTACGCTTCAGATCGAACAGCTTCGCGCTGCCGCGCACGCAGTTGCCCGAGTGTTTGCAGATCCCGGTGTTGAAGTAGACATCGATTTTCTCACCGGTATAGGCCCGGTACCCCGCATCCAGTAGCTCCTGATCCATGACATTGCCTCTGTAATTATTGTGGTGACAAAAGAAGCATACCCTCACCCGATCCACCTGACCACGTCAAAAACGAGGTTTAGCCACACTCTTTTCAGCGCATGACTTCGTCACGTTCATAGGATTATTCCGAATACAAGAACACCCGCTGCGAAGATATATTTTTGCGTTGTGTCAATTCTTGTAATAATTCCCGCCACGTTCACATTAGGATTATTAGCTAAGCGCAATCTTAACCTCCGGTTTTATTTTCATCTAACTGATGGATTTCCCATTCGTTTTTAAAACTCGTAACGAAGCGGTATTTCTTCATTCCCTGCAAAATTACCGTAAAACAACCCAGACAAGAAATTTGACTCTTCTCACATAACGACTAATGTTAATTTCTGAACGACAACTGATACGAATTACTTATCGTATCTCCTGACATAAATGCAACATGAGGGTTGATATATGGCAGAGCAAC
The DNA here is from genome assembly GCF_014930525.1 of Enterobacter cloacae complex sp. S1. Classification (NCBI taxonomy): domain Bacteria; kingdom Pseudomonadati; phylum Pseudomonadota; class Gammaproteobacteria; order Enterobacterales; family Enterobacteriaceae; genus Enterobacter; species Enterobacter cloacae complex sp. S1. Next base: position 420,604 of record NZ_JADBRE010000004.1, on the reverse strand, counting down.
ATCGTGGTGGTTCCGGTAATTTCGCTGAAGACCGTGAAAAGGCATCAGAAGCTGGACGTAAAGGCGGCCAGCACAGCGGCGGTAATTTCAAAAACGATCCGCAACGCGCATCTGAAGTGGGTAAGAAAGGGGGACAGAGCAGTCACGGCGGAGGCCGTAAATCTGATAACTCCTGATCTTATTTAAAGCTCTAATAAATATACCGAGAGCATGCTGCGGGCCCGTCGGCTCGCAGTACCTTCCCTTTATTTCACTGGAGCGAAAATATGAATATGAAAACTGTTGAAGATGTATTTATTCACCTGTTATCCGACACCTACAGCGCTGAGAAGCAGCTGACCCGCGCGCTAAGCAAATTAGCTCGCGCCGCATCCAGCGAGAAGCTGAGTGCCGCGTTCACGGCTCACCTCGAAGAGACGCAGGGACAGATCGAACGTATCGATCAGATTATTGAGCAGGAATCCGGCCTCAAACTGAAGCGCATGAAATGCGTTGCGATGGAAGGCTTAATTGAAGAAGCCAACGAAGTTATTGAGAGCACTGAGAAAAATGAAGTGCGTGACGCTGCATTAATTGCCGCAGCTCAGAAAGTTGAACACTACGAAATTGCCAGCTACGGCACCCTGTCCACCCTTGCTGAACAATTAGGCTATAAAAAAGCCGTTAAACTTCTTGCCGAAACGCTGGAAGAAGAAAAAGAAACCGATCTCAAATTAACCGATCTGGCTGTCGGTAATATTAATCAAAAAGCTCAGAAAGGATAATTAATATCTGATGAGCATCAGCACCAAAAATTAACCAGAAAATAAATCACAGGAGTTAATTATGAATCATGTAGAACACTACCATGATTGGCTACGCGATGCCCATGCGATGGAAAAGCAAGCCGAATCCATGCTGGAATCAATGGCCAGCCGTATTGATAATTATCCCGACTTACGTGCACGAATTGAACAACACGTTAATGAAACTAAACACCAAATTACCGTGCTGGAAGAAATTCTCGACCGCAATGATATTTCCCGTTCGGTCATAAAAGATTCCATGAGTAAAATGGCGGCGCTCGGCCAGTCCATTGGCGGCATGTTCCCTTCCGACGAAATTGTTAAAGGCTCCATCAGCGGCTACGTTTTTGAGCAGTTTGAAATTGCCTGCTACACCTCTCTGCTGGCTGCGGCCAAACAAGCAGGCGATACCGCCTCCATTCCAGCCCTTGAATCCATTCTGGAAGAAGAGCGCCAGATGGCAGACTGGCTGCTCCAGCATATTCCACAAACGACGGAACAGTTCCTGCTGCGCTCCGACGCGGACGGCGTTGAAGCGAAAAAATAACGAAATAGGGAGAATGTGTGTTTCGACACGTAAAGCAGCTGCAATACACGGTACGCGTAGCCGAACCGAATCCGGGCCTGGCCAATCTTCTGCTTGAGCAGTTTGGCGGGCCACCGGGCGAACTTGCCGCGGCATGTCGTTACTTTACGCAAGGATTAAGCGACGACGATCCCGGTCGTAAAGATATGCTGATGGATATCGCGACCGAGGAGTTAAGTCACCTGGAAATTATCGGCACCCTGGTGGGTATGCTGAATAAGGGTGCAAAAGGCGAACTGGCGGAAGGCGTTGAAAATGAAGCGGAACTGTACCGCTCCATGACCGAGAACGGCAACGACAGTCATATCACCTCCCTGCTCTACGGCGGCGGTACCCCGCTTACTAACTCCGCAGGCGTACCGTGGACGGCGGCGTACGTGGATACCATTGGCGAACCGACCGCGGATCTGCGCTCTAACATAGCGGCCGAGGCGCGCGCCAAAATTATCTACGAACGGCTTATTAACGTAACGGACGATCCAGGTGTTAAAGATGCGCTGGCGTTTTTAATGACGCGTGAGGCAGCACACCAGCTCTCGTTTGAGAAGGCGCTCCAGTCGATCCGTAACAATTTCCCACCGGGTAAATTGCCGCCAATCGAAGAGTACACCAACAAGTACTACAATATGTCTGAGGGGGGAGAAGTTCGCGGCAGCTGGAACAGCGATAAGCACTTCGACTACGTGGAATCTCCTCAGCCAGCGGTCGATGGCGGTGACGGCGGCGCAAGCGTAACGCTCACTACAGAGCAGGAAACGCTGGTCAAAGCGATGTGCGCACGCACGAAATCCGACCCCAATGCCGATCCGCTTACCGGTGCCGAGCTTGGTGCAGGTAAGAAAAAACCGTAACCGGTTTTGCCAGGCAGCCTGAGGCTGTCTGGCAATGCCTTGTGCGCTATCAGTTCCAGAGGTACGGAGCATGTTCGAGCTTGATGCGTTTCATCTGGCCAGGATACAGTTCGCCTTTACCGTCTCTTTTCATATTCTCTTCCCGGCGATCACCATCGGGCTTGCGAGCTATCTGGTGGTTCTCGAAGGCATGTGGCTTCGCACCAAAAATGATGTCTGGCGCTCGCTATACCATTTCTGGCTGAAAATTTTCGCCGTCAACTTTGGTATGGGCGTGGTTTCCGGGCTGGTCATGGCTTACCAGTTTGGGACTAACTGGAGCGGCTTTTCCCAGTTCGCAGGCAGCATAACCGGCCCTCTGCTCACCTATGAAGTACTAACCGCCTTCTTCCTGGAAGCAGGTTTCTTAGGCGTGATGCTGTTCGGCTGGAACAAGGTCGGCCCCGGCCTGCACTTCTTTGCCACCTGCATGGTGGCGCTGGGCACGCTGATGTCCACCTTCTGGATCCTCTCCTCTAACAGCTGGATGCACACCCCGCAGGGCTTCAGTATTCAGAACGGTCAGGTCATTCCCGAAGACTGGCCGGCCATTATCTTTAACCCCTCATTCCCTTACCGCCTGATCCATATGTCCATCGCCGCCTTCCTGTGCAGCGCCTTGTTTGTGGGCGCATCCGGGGCATGGCATCTGCTGCGGGGTAACGATACGCCCGCTATTCGCACAATGTTCTCCATGGCCATGTGGATGGCGCTGCTGGTCGCGCCCATTCAGGCCGTGGTTGGGGATATGCACGGCCTGAATACGCTTGAGCACCAGCCTGCCAAAATCGCCGCGATTGAAGGCCACTGGGAAAACCCGCCCGGCGAGGCCACCCCGCTGCTGCTGTTTGGCGTACCGGATATGGAAGAGGAACGCACCAAATACGGGCTTGAAATTCCCGCGCTCGGCAGCCTGATCCTGACGCACAGCCTGGATAAACAGGTCCCGGCGCTGAAGGATTTCCCGAAAGAGGACCGCCCTAACTCGCTCATCGTCTTCTGGTCCTTCCGCATTATGGTCGGCATGGGGCTGCTGATGATTACCCTTGGCGTGCTGAGCGTCTGGCTGCGCTATCGCCGTCGACTCTATCACTCGCGGCCATTCCACTGGTTTGCCCTCTGTATGGGGCCTGCCGGACTGCTCGCGCTGCTCGCCGGGTGGGTCACCACCGAAGTGGGCCGCCAGCCGTGGGTCGTTTACGGCTATCTGCGCACGATAGATGCGGTGTCTCTGCACAGCACGTTGCAGATGAGCATCAGCCTGCTGGCCTTTATCGTGGTCTACTGTTCGGTGTTTGGCGTGGGTTATGTGTATCTCGCCCGGTTGATTAAGAAAGGTCCGCAGCCTGTGGGCACGCTAACGTCTAATACGTCGGGCACCCCTGCCCGTCCGCTGTCCGCCGCCGAGTCCGTTCCGGAAGAGGAGAAGATCTGATGGGCGTCGATATCCCGGTCATCTGGTTTGCCATTATTGTCTTCGCCACGCTGATGTACATCATCATGGACGGTTTCGATCTCGGTATCGGCATGCTGTTCAGCTTTGTGGGCGATGCCAAAGAGCGCGACGTGATGGTGAACAGCGTCGCCCCGGTCTGGGACGGAAATGAAACCTGGCTGGTTCTCGGCGGTGCAGGGTTGTTCGGCGCGTTTCCGCTGGCCTACGCAGTGATTATCGATGCCCTGACCATCCCGCTGACGGCCATGCTGATCGGGCTTATTTTCCGCGGGGTGGCGTTTGAGTTTCGCTTTAAGGCGACCCCTTCACACCGCAAATTCTGGGACTACTCCTTTGCCGGCGGTTCCCTGCTGGCAACCTTCAGCCAGGGGATCGTGGTTGGCGCGATGATCAACGGCTTTGACGTGGAAGGGCGTCGCTTTGTGGGCTCCTCGCTGGACTGGTTCACCCCGTTTAATCTGTTCTGCGGGCTGGGCTTAATTGTCGCCTATACCCTGCTGGCTACCACGTGGCTGATCATGAAAAGCGAAGGCGCGCTGCAAAACCGGATGCGCGAGCTGACCCGCCACGTGCTGCTGGCGCTGATTGCCGTTATTGCGGTGGTAAGTATCTGGACCCCGCTCGGCTGGCAGTTTGTCGCCGAGCGCTGGTTTACTCTGCCTAACTTCTTCTGGTTCCTGCCAGTTCCGGTTCTGGTCGCGGTATTCAGCCTGTGGATCTGGCGGCTGACGCGCAATCCCGACAGCCATGCCCGTCCGTTCCTGTTAACGCTGGGCCTGATCTTCCTCGGCTTTAGCGGCCTGGGCATCAGCCTGTGGCCACACATTATTCCGCCGCACATCACCCTGTGGGAAGCCGCCGCGCCGCCTGCCAGCCAGCTGTTTATGCTGATTGGTACGCTGTTAATCATCCCGGTGATCCTGGTTTATACCGCCTGGAGCTACTACGTCTTCCGGGGCAAAGTGTCTGATACCGAAGGTTATCATTAAGGATTGCTATGGCAGGCTGGCATACACGCGCCATTATTTACCAGATTGATACCGCCCTGTTCTACGATCTTAACGGCGATGGCTGTGGCGACATCGCCGGAATCACCGCGAAGCTGCGCTACATCCGCCGGATGGGCGCGACGGTTATCTGGATCACCCCGTTTTACCTCACGCCTTTTCTCGATGAAGGCTATGACGTGAGCGACCATTTGCAGGTCGATCCCCGCTTCGGCAAGCTCAACGATATCATCGCCTTTATTGAACAGGCGCGGGAGCTGGGGATGCAGGTCATTATTGAGCTGCTGATCCAGCATACCTCGGATGCGCATCCCTGGTTTCAACAGGCCCGCCGCAACCCCCAGTCACCCTACCGTGACTATTACCTGTGGTCCGACACGGACGACGACGATACGCCACCGATGTTCCCCGGCGTGGAGAAGAGCATCTGGACATGGGACGACGAGGCGGGGCAATACTACCGGCATATGTTTTATCACCACGAGCCGGATCTCAATCTGGCCTCCCCTGCGGTGCTAAAGGAGATTGAGAACATCATCATCTTCTGGCTAAAGCTCGGGGTGTCGGGCTTTCGCCTGGATGCGGCATCGCACCTGACAAAACAGGCCGGACATGGGGATGAAAAACGCGGCCTGTGGATCCTGGAGCATCTGCGCCGTCTTATCGGGCAGCGTAACCCGGACGCGATCCTGCTCGGCGAAGTCGACGTGGAGGTCGAGGCCTACAAAGATTATTTTGGTCAGAACGACCGGCTCAACCTGGTGCTGAATTTCTGGCTCAATAAGTACTTTTACGTCAGCCTGGCAGAGAAGAGCGCACGACCGCTGCGCAACGCGGTGAAGAAGATGATTGTGCCACCGGACTCCTGCTGCTTCGCCAACTGGCTGCGCAATCATGATGAGCTGGATCTGGAAGGGATAGGAAAAAAAGCGAAGCAGACCGTCATCGATACCTTTGCCCCTGACGAAGAGATGAGTGTGTATCAGCGAGGTATCCGCCGCCGTCTGGCGCCGATGCTTAATGGCGATCGAAAGCGGCTGGCCTTTTGCCATGCGGTCTTGTTTTCGCTGCCGGGCGTACCGGTCATGCGCTACGGGGATGAGATTGGCATGGGGGATGATTTGGATCTGGAGGAGCGTTACGCCGTACGCACCCCGATGCAGTGGGCCGGATCGCAAGGCGGCGGTTTCTCAGACGCCGACCCGGAAACCTTTATCGCCCCGATGATTGACCGCGGCCCGTACCGCTATCAAAAAATCAACGTGGCGGATTCGCTGTTGCACCGCAACTCACTCCTGCACTGCATTATCGATATCGCCAATACGCGCTCGGAGTTCCCTGAGATCGGCGTCGCACCGTTTCGTCTTATTAATATCGACAGCGATGCGGTGCTGGGGATCTATTACGAAACCGACACGCGCAGCATTCTGACCTTCGTTAACTTCAGCGATAAGCCCGTTAATTTTACCGCCAGAGGGATCCGGCATGCGACCTGGACCGCCTGCCTGGCGGACAAACGCTACGACGACGCGCTGGTGTGCGGTAAAACCGTCGCGCTTAACCTCAGCGGCTATGGCTACCGCTGGTTCTGGACCGATCGTACCGCACTGCGCTGATTATCGTCTCCGCGAGAGCAGCAGACGGGCCACGATCGCGCCCGTGACGGCAAGGGAGCCGAGCAGCACTTTCCCCGGCATGCCGGAGGTGACGCTGGTGGCGCGCTCTTTTGCTTCGTCGGTGAAGTGACCGTGGATTTTATGCAGGTCGTTAACCGGCTGATCCAGATAGTCCTGACGGTCATCCGCATTTAACGTATCGGTCATCTGCCCTTCCCAGGCCTTTTTAACCATCAGCCGATCCAGAAAGCCGGGGAAAAGAAATTGCCCGACAATCGACTGGACGGTGCTGCTGCCCACCCACAGTTCCCGCACCGGTTTCTGCGCCACCTTAAAAATAGCGCTGGCAGCTACTTCCGGCTGAAAAACGGGAGGAACCGGGCGCATCGCCCAGGCAAATTTATTCCTCGCCCACTCGAACTGCGGCGTATTGAGGCCCGGCATCTGTACCATTGCGATCTGCACCCGGCTGTTTTCATGCATCAGTTCGGTGCGCACGGCATCGGTAAATCCGCGGATAGCGGCTTTCGCCCCGCAGTAGGCTGACTGCAAGGGAATAGAACGGTAGGCCAGCGCGGAGCCAACCTGAATAATCGTTCCGCGATCGCGTGGGGTCATTAACTCCAGCGCGACGCGGGTGCCGTTAACATAGCCCAGATAGGTCACCTCGGTGACGCGTCGAAACTCCTCAGGCGACATGGTGCGAAACGGCGCCAGCATCCCGCCCATGGCGTTATTCACCCACACATCGATGGCCCCAAGCCGGTATTCAATCTCGTTAGCAGCATCGGTCACCGCCTTGCTGTCGGCCACGTCGGCCTGAACGGCACGGGCGTTGATCCCAAAACGGCGCAACTCCTCTTCTGTGGAGCGCAGGCTCTGCTCGTCGCGGGCAATGATGCCCACATCGTAGCCCGCTTTGGCAAAGTGCAGCGCCGTGGCTTTCCCCACGCCCGCCGTACCGCCGGTAATAACGATCACAGCCATAGCCTTTCCCCTTGTTTCAGACGTTATCCCAGCCGGAGAGTATTTCGATCAGTTCAGAAAGGGAATAACGCACCGCTTTATCCACCACATCCTGACATTCACCGGAAAACAGCACGGTGCGGGTTTCCGTCTTTCCGCGAATATTCCAGCCGAAGCAGACCGTACCGGCTGCGGTGCCATCGTCGCCGCCTTCCGGTCCCGCATAGCCGCTGATGGCAAGGCCGATATCCGCCTCGGCAATTTCGCGAATTTTAGCGGCCATCTCGGTCACCGTTTGTTCACTGACGGCGGTGAAGCGCTCAATGGTTTCGTGCCGCACGCCGAGGATCCGCTCCTTCGCCGCATCGCTGAACACCACCATGCCAACGTCATAAAATTCCGCCGTGTTCTCTTCGGCACAAAGCGCAACCCCGAGATTGCCGCCGGTACAGGACTCTGCGGTGGTTAACCGCAAACCTCTGTCCGTAAGCTGAGTGGCGAGCTTTTTCGTCAGCTCGCTGATGGTGCTGTTGCTGTCGTGAATAAGGTTGCTCATCGCGTTGCCCCTTAATTTTCGTCAGGAATAATAGAAATATGACCATTACGCTCAAGAATAGCGTATTTAATCTCCTTCAATTCTGTAATGCCGTGATTCTGACGGGCTGATACCAATATATCATCACAGGACACATCGACCTTTTTCAGTTTATCGGCAAGGGGAACACCGTTCTCCACCAATATCACCGGCGTGCCATCAAGAATATTCTCAACAGTGGAAAAATATTTTTTCAGCAGGCCAAAAATAATATCCACAACCACCAGCGTCGTTATTGTAATCATTGCTCCGGTGACGGAGAAATCTTCGCCAAGCAGCGCCTGTTGTGTCGCTTCACTGATAATTAAGAGCAAAATAAGGTCAAAACTGGTCATTTGTAGCAGAGCGCGTCGCCCGGCAACTTTAAACACAATGACCAGAAACAGGTAAATTGCCAGGGCACGAAAAACCATGTCCATATTCGACTCCTAGGGGTAAATAAACTGCCAGAAATGGATATCTGGCTCGTTGTTTACGCGGATGCTGTTTGTCCACTTCCCTGCTTTTGACGGCGTGGTAAATAACAAAACGGTAAATTTATCGGTCTGTTGTAAACGATCGTAGACGAGAAACAGGGTATTCCCCCGGCTGTACATGCTGTCCGGCTGTGGCCAAACGCTGCCTGGCTCATACGCGTCGCTGCTTTCGCTGGTCATGCTGAGGGTATATTTCCCCTCAGACGTCACCGGAAACGTCAGTGCCATCCGCGATTCGGTCTGGCGGCGACCGAAGCGCTCATAGCTCAGGGTCAGGGATTTTGCTTCGTTTGTTTTCTCCACGTCGCTGACCGCGCCGCTGGAAAACAGGCCGGCTATCGCGGCCACGATAATAGCTAACAGCACAATAAAACCCACCTGGCGAAATGCATACTCAAACGTCAGTAAACGGCTACTCTCTTTTATCCCAGGCACTTTTTCATTTTTTGGTTCCATGGCTGTGGTCACCGTTTCGCTTAATTGCCGAAATTTTTGATTTTTCTGTGCAAATGCTTTTAAGACTTATCACATTTGCCACATAAAGGAATAGCAACAATACTTAATAAGTCAAGACATCCAAAATGAAGGGTATCAGATGAAATTATCAGTGATTTCAGCCTTGTTTATATTAATTATCCCTACTGCATGGGCAGATAATAACGGCGGGTTACAAAAGGGTGATGCGCCGCCACCGCCGCATGCGCTGGACAGCGGTTATCGTGGTACCGATGATGCGCGCATTATGACTATTACTCAGGCGAAAGAGATGCATGATGGTGCCTCTATTTCATTGCGCGGCAATCTTATTGATGGCAATGGCGATAAATACGTATTCCAGGATAAAACCGGGAAAATCGACGTTATTATCCCGAAAGCCGTATTTGACGACAGAACCGTGGAACCTGATAACATGATCAGTATTAGCGGCTCGCTCGATAAAAAATCATCCCCACCCGTAGTGCGGGTCAGCCACTTGCAAAAATAATTCAGCGAAGCGTTAACGCTGTAACTATCCATCAAATCTCACCCCTAACAAGGAGTTAGCTATGAGTGATAATGAACAACGTACGAACGCTTACCCAACGCCACCTTTCCCGGAGCAGCCCCAGACGCCACCGGGCCTGGCCTCAGAGATGGAACCCGTACCCGACCACGGCGAGAAGAGCTACAAAGGGCATGGTCGTCTTGCCGGTAAGAAGGCGCTAATTACCGGGGGCGATTCCGGCATCGGACGCGCGGTAGCCATTGCCTATGCCCGCGAAGGGGCAGATGTCGCGATTAACTATTTGCCGGAAGAGGAAGAAGACGCAGCGGAAGTCATCGCCCTGATTAAAGCGGAAGGACGGAATGCCGTCGCGCTTCCGGGCGATGTGCGGGACGAAACTTTTTGTCAGAACCTGGTGGAGCAGGCCGTCTCAAAACTGGGCGGGCTGGATATCCTGGTGAATAACGCAGGCCGCCAGCAGTACCGTGAGTCGCTGGAAGAACTGACCACGGAAGATTTTGACGCGACCTTTAAGACCAACGTCTATGCGCCTTTCTGGATCACAAAGGCGGCGTTGCGCCATATGAAAGCCCCTGCTTCCATCATTAATACCTCCTCCGTTCAGGCGGTTAAACCGAGCGCCGTACTGCTTGACTATGCGCAGACCAAAGCCTGTCTCGCGGTGTTCACCAAAGCGCTGGCGAAACAGCTGGGACCGAAGGGGATCCGCGTGAACGCGGTAGCGCCGGGACCTTACTGGACCGTGCTTCAGCCCAGCGGTGGGCAGCCACAGGAAAAAGTGAAACATTTTGGCGAGAGTACCCCTCTGGGACGCCCGGGACAGCCCGTGGAGATCGCACCGCTGTATGTCACCCTGGCCTCGGATGAGTGTTCATACACCTCCGGGCAGGTGTGGTGTTCAGACGGCGGGGATGGCGTCATCTAACAAAAAGGCTGCGAAAGCAGCCTTTTTTAGATTTAAGGGGCAATAACAGTAAATCATAAACAGCACACCATTTCCCATGCCACCCGCTTTACTCGCCAACTCCATCATTTAGTCGTTAATATAGAACCAGATATCACGAAGGCTTTTCTTGTACCTAAAGAAATAACGTTTATAAATAAGTTTAACCTTTGATCGCTGCGGCCTTAAGGGATAATGCTGATTCCAGTTATTTCCCCGGAGTGATTCGATGAAGAGCCTGCCGTTCTTTTTCGCTGTATTAACCCTGGCACATTAACAGCCTGTAGTTCTCCCCAACCAGACAATGTTGAAAAAATTAATCATCTGCAAATCCCACTGGTGTTGCCGGGGGAAAAAGCGCCGCAGGTACAGATATCGCATATCGCGTCTCTTTATCAGGAAAATAAACAGCAGGTCGAGACCTTAACGCGCAGCGTAAAATCACAGTATCTACAGGGCACCTCCGCAAAAGAAATTTTTGTTGCGGACAGTGCCGTTCAACGCGTCGATGCCTCACTGACCAAACTGGAACAGTTAGATATGGTTAATCAGCAATACCTGAAAGATAATAATGTCACGGGTCTGCAAAATATTCATATCATTCTTGAACCGTTATTCACCAGCTGAAAATAAAAAACCCGGCAACATAAGCAGCCGGGTTTTTATTAATGGGCATATTACGGGCATCAGTCGTACTGACCAAAGCGATAGCTAAGCCCTGCGGTGACGGAACTCAGGTCGCTGCTCACGCCGATCTGGTTAACATTGCCCACGTTGCTTACCCACTGATACTCCAGGCGGCCCGCCCAGTTTTTATTGAAAGCGTATTCAGTACCCACGGTTGCAAGCGGGCGCACACCTGTTTCAAAGCGATTGTGACCACTTACATCGGATTCAGCACAAGCCGGCACGGCCGTAAATATCCCAGTCATTGGTCAGGGCATAACAGGCCTTCAGAGACATTTGCAGGCCCTGCGTCTTCATTTGCGCCCCGGCGCCATGTTGACCTTTAATCTGCATGTTGCCTAAATAATCATAACCACCTTCTACCGCAAGCCATGGGGTAATCTGATAACCCGTATAAACACCCCCGCCGACATTATCATGGTCAAAATCGAAGTGATCGGAATGCGTGTTCTCAAACGCTTTTGAACCCCTATTGGTATCAAAATAGTGAGACCAGCCGAATTTCGCCCCGCTATACCAGGTGCCCGCATCAGCGGCGGCGAGCGCGGAAGTGGCGGTAAATGCATTAGCCATAATCAATGCGATAACTGTCTTTTTCATAAATATACCGTTTACTTGATAAAGTTAAATCTGAGAAAGCAAAAGATATAGAAATTTAACGGCAGCGTTAATTCCATTTCTGTTTAACTTTAAACTTCCGCTAGAATGATTCGGGTAAATGTCTGACGTCAAGCGCGGTATCTTCAGTGCCGGCTTCATAAAAATAGAGGGCGCTGGCATGGGCACTGGAGGCGGCAAATAAGCCCGCGCACAGGAGGAGTCGTGTTTTCATCTGCGATCCGGGAAATAAAAAATTTGCCGACAGATATAACAGGGGCAACTGATGACGTAAAAAGGAAGAGGGTTTAATTTTAAATTATGCGCGGTTCAGCCCCTCTTAATATCTCTGACAATTCAGCGACGTCCGGAATAAGGCGCCGCTACGTCCTGCACCTTTAATACGTTCAAGTACAGGACGATAAAATCCAGGAATTTTGTTCAGGTTTATCCGGCCTTACTTATAATGCTCCAGATTGGTTTCCGGGCCCGTTCTGGCAATTTCCTGAGCTTTGCCGAAACTTTCAATCAGGCACTTATATTCCGGACAGACATGCTCTGCCAGGATCTCAGCAAAGCGAGAACCTTCCGCGCGGTTCCAGGTTCTCATTAATTCAGCGACAATGGCAAACGTATCGGTAGGGATCGCCCCCGCCTGAGCCACGCGCGCGATGGTGGTATCGGTCGCGATTTTGGACCAGTTCCCCGAGGCATCCACAACACAGTAAACCTTATACCCCTCCTGGACAGCGCTAACCGCAGGGAACGCCATGCAGACGCTGGTAAGCGTGCCGGCAATAATCAGGGTCTTTCTGCCCGTCTTTTCCACTTCCTTCACAAACGCCGGATTATCCCAGGTATTAATCTGCCCGGTGCGTGGAACATACACGGCATGGGGTGCATATTTGTGAATTTCCGGGATGAGCGGGCCATTGGGACCGTCAGGAACAGAGGCCGTGGTGATCACCGGGATATTTAAAAGCGTGGCAACTTTGGCTATCGCTGTCACATAATTACGAAGGTCTGGTACAGGCACATCACGTACCGTGTTGAATAAGCCACTCTGATGGTCGATGAGTAAAATTACAGCGTCATCAGTATCAATCATACCGTTTGTAGCAGCCATATTTCTTTCCTCATGATTTCTTTTACATTGCCGTCAACTCTCCCGGCTCCGCGATTTTACATGCACATGGTCAGGGTATAATGCATTGATAAATCATAATGAATAGTAGTCCGATCCGGTCTGAATACCGCATCATTTCAGGACAATTTCTGGCACGGTACGCTGAGCCATCGACGCTGACGGAAAGCCCTCGTGAGGAGAAGAGATCTTTACAATGCCGTTATGCGGCCATTCGTATTCGTTCGGCTGAAGGCAAGCGTTACTCACTACTGGGATCGCCCTTATCCTCCCGCATGGATTCGATAAACTCCCGTTGCTCCTCTGTGAGTTCAAGCTCATCCAGCAAGCGATCTAACTCTTCTTCAGGTGATTCCTTTTGGTTCTTTCTCTTCCCGGTAGCCATACTCACCCTTGAGTTATTAGGATTAATCTCAGGGTATCCAGGGTACAGGAAATGTGCAACTTAGCGTGTTATGCCGACAACCGATCATAACAATGAACGAAAGGGGGAAGCAGGTACGCCAGTACAGGAAAGACTGATAGGGGTATTCCTGTTCCGGCGATGAAAGATAGCCAATTGAAAGCCTTGCCAGATTACATACGGGCTTTGCAATAATCGAGAGGGTGCAATGCCTACCTTCCCTTTAGTTTAACTTAACTCAAATTTAATCACATTTAAATTAATGATTTTGTTAGATTTAATCGTTTATTGCCCTCTCACATATAGGTACACTTTCTCTATGGTTTTTTTATAACAGCATGAGGAAAAAGTGAAAATGGCTATTCCAGCTTACCTATGGCTTAAAGATGACGGTGGCGCAGATATTAAAGGGTCTGTAGATGTTCAGGATCGTGAGGGCAGCATTGAGATCACTGGATTTTCCCATAATCTCAGCATTCCAACGGACTTAATGGCTGGAAAGATCACAGGAACCCGCAAGCACTCTGCCGTGCTAATTCAAAAAGAGTTTGATAGCTCCTCCCCTTATCTTTATAAAGCTGTTGCTACTGGTCAGACGCTTAAATCTGCTGAGTTCAAATGGTATAAGATCAACGACGCAGGACAGGAAGCGGAATACTTCAACATCCTGCTTGAAAGTGTGAGAGTTGTCGGCGTTTCTCCAGTGATGCATGACACCAAAGATCCGACCAAAGAGAAGCACAACCACCTCGAGTGTGTAGAACTTCGCTATGAAAAAATCACGTGGAAATACTGCGATGGCAACGTTCAGTTTACCGATGCATGGAATGAGAGAGCGCAAGCGTGAGATACCCAACATTAGCAGCATCACCTCATCCGCCTTTTGATGTGTCATCTTTCGCCCCGCCAGGTGTGAATATCGTCAATAATATGATGATGGCTCGCTTTCACCGCGGCCCGTCAGCCCTTACCTATGCATGGTTTTATCAGCAGGTAAGAGGCCATGGTCCGTGGGATTACAAACAGCACGGGAGACAGTTCGAGAGCTTCGGAAACTTCCATTATGGTGCTGTTGGCCACGCTGCGGGGATTTCCGGCGAAGTATTACTTAGAGGCGCAGGATGGGCGCAAAGCCGCGCAGGAACAACGGATCCGGCTTTTGGTGATTGGTTTGGCTCAACGCCTTACGGTGATGATCCTAACGACCAGTACTGGATAAGAGCGGGTATCGACTATGCAAAACGCACAGGTTTTTAAGAAGCGGTATCTACTTCTGATCCTGTTGGCTGTTGTCGCCTATGGGATATACAACTTGCTGCACTTCTCACCACTTGAGCAAGTGATTATTAAGAAGGTGAAAGTTAACAATCTGGCTAATCTTTACATCACAGAAGCGAGTGCAGGAGCCACCACAGGCTTTTCCTACCGTTTCTATCTCTATGATGTAACCAAAGATGATAAAGCGTTTATGGCGAGTCTGGAGAACGATCACCAGCCTTTCATGATCACCACGGACAAAGATGCATTGAAGAAGGTCGAGAATAACGCGATCTACCTTTCCGTGAAGGGAACCATTTACACCTTTCACAGCCCTGCGGATTATCTGGCAGGTGGCTCGATCTACTCCGTCCCTGTCTATTTAACCGCATCACCATACTAAAAACATAGCCAGCTGCCACGCTGGCTCTTTCTCTTCTGGTTTTAGACAACAGAAACCATTAAGCCCCTTAGAGGTTAGAAGACAAGCGAAGCACAGCGATTTCATAAGACTGTCAGAGGGTTACCTGCATTTCGTGTGCAGGGAGGACGTCAATGCTCTACAGGACATAACGCCTAAACAAGTTAGTCAGCGCTACTGAGCAACCTACTGAAATAAAGAAAGTTTTTGAACGGTTCTACTTGGGGAAATTCTGGAGCGGGCGAAGGGAATCGAACCCTCGTATAGAGCTTGGGAAGCTCTCGTTCTACCATTGAACTACGCCCGCTTTGAGGTGCGTAAGGCATTATAGACCTTACGCCTCTTCATACAAGCCTTTACCCCACTAAGTGGCGATTAAATAATCACTTAACACTTCGGCTTACTGCCCTGCGCCGGAAGATAACGCTGCGGATCGATGGCCGTGGCCTTATAGCGGATCTGGAAGTGCAGCTTAACCGTATCCGTCCCGGTACTGCCCATGGTCGCAATCTTCTGCCCCGCCTTCACGTTCTGCCCGTTATTGACCAACATCGTGTCGTTATGCGCATACGCCGTAATGTAGTCCTCACCATGCTTAATCATGATCAGGTTACCGTATCCACGAAGCTGGTTACCGACATAGACCACCTTCCCGGCCCCTGAAGCGTAAACCGGAGTGCCGCGTGCAGCAGCGATATCAATACCTTTATTGCCACCTTCCGAGAGCGAGTACGGCGCAACCACTTTTCCGCTTGCAGGCCAGATCCAGCAGCGCTGACCAACCGGCGGCCAGGATGATTTAGGCACCTGATAGGATGGCGTGACTTTGGCCGTTTTACGCGTTGAGGACTTTTTCCCTGAGGAGGAACCGCCGTTAACCTTGAGCTTCTGCCCTACCTCAATAGTATACGGTGGAGAGATATTATTCAGGCGCGCCAGCTCCTTCACGCTGGTTCCCGTGGCGCGTGAGATGCGGTAGAGCGTGTCCCCGCGCTTAACGGTATAGACTGCACCGGAATAACTGCCCATATCCGAAGATTTACTCCCCGAGCATCCTGCTACAAGTAGCGTCAGCGTCAGGCAGAAAACGGCAATGATCGGGTTTCTCGTCAGGCTTCCTGCAAACAAAACAGCTCCTCGGTCAGCGTGAATGGCGCACTATGATAGCAGCCCAAACTGATGCGGGTCATGCCCTTTTCCGCTCTGTGGGCCAAACCGTTCGCATAAGAATGCAGTATAATAATTCCGCTGGTGGTGCTGAACCATTAAGCATTTTGGCACTGGAGCATCAATGAGTATTCAAGAACACGTTATTTTGGTAAATGACCAGGGAAAGGTGATTGGCACTCAGGAGAAGTACGCCGCGCACACGTCACACACCCCGCTACACCTGGCCTTCTCTTCATGGCTGTTTAACGCTAATGGAGAATGTCTGATCACCCGGCGCGCATTAAGTAAAAAAGCCTGGCCCGGCGTATGGACCAACTCCGTTTGCGGCCATCCACAGGCCGACGAAGCGACAGAGCAGGCGATTATCCGCCGCTGCCGCTTTGAAGTCGGCGCCGAAATCACAGACATCACCCCCATTGCCCCGGAGTTCCGCTACCGTGAAGCCGACCCGTCAGGGATCGTTGAAAACGAAATCTGCCCGGTCTATGCCGCCCGCGTAACGAATACCCTCGCAATCAATGACGATGAAGTGATGGAGTATCAGTGGGTGGAGCTGGACGCGCTATTCCGCGCGCTGGACGCCACACCGTGGGCATTTAGCCCGTGGATGGTGCAGGAAGCGAACACCGCGCGTGAAAAACTCAGCGCCTTCGCGGCGCAATAAAAAAGCCCCGGCGATAAACGCACGGGGCTTTTTTTACGTCTTAACGGCTTATTTCACCGGACGCATCGCCGGGAACAGGATCACGTCGCGGATGGTGTGGCTGTTGGTGAACAGCATCACCATACGGTCGATACCAATACCCAGGCCAGCCGTCGGCGGCAGACCGTGCTCCAGCGCGGTCACGTAGTCTTCGTCGAAGAACATCGCTTCGTCGTCGCCTGCCGCTTTCGCGTTAACCTGATCCTGGAAGCGCTGCGCCTGATCTTCTGCATCGTTCAGCTCGCTAAAGCCGTTACCGATTTCGCGGCCACCGATGAAGAATTCGAAGCGGTCAGTGATTTCCGGGTTCTCGTCATTACGACGCGCCAGGGGAGACACCTCCGCCGGGTATTCAGTGATGAAGGTCGGCTGAATCAGATGCGCTTCGGCCACTTCTTCGAAGATCTCGGTCACGATACGACCCAGGCCCCAGCTCTTCTCAACCTTAATACCGATGCTTTCAGCGATCGCTTTCGCAGAGTCGAAGTTATCCAGATCCGCCATGTTGGTTTCCGGACGGTATTTCTTGATCGCTTCGCGCATGGTCAGTTTTTCGAACGGCTTGCCGAAGTCGAACACCTCTTCACCGTAAGGCACCTGGGTGGTGCCCAGAATGTCCTGCGCCAGGGTGCGGAACAAGGATTCAGTCAGCTCGATCAGATCTTTGTAATCCGCATACGCCATATAGAGTTCCATCATGGTGAACTCTGGGTTATGACGTACGGAGATACCTTCGTTACGGAAGTTACGGTTGATCTCAAACACACGGTCGAAACCGCCGACCACCAGACGCTTCAGGTACAGTTCCGGCGCGATACGCAGGTACATGTCCAGGTCCAGGGCGTTGTGATGGGTGATGAACGGACGGGCAGAGGCACCGCCTGGGATCACCTGCATCATCGGGGTTTCTACTTCCATAAAGTCGCGGTTAACCATGAACTGGCGAATACCGGCCATGATCTGGGAGCGAATTTTGAAGGTCTTACGGGATTCATCGTTAGAGATGAGATCCAGGTAACGCTGACGATAGCGCGCTTCCTGATCCTGCAAACCGTGGAACTTGTCCGGCAGCGGGCGCAGGGCTTTGGTCAGCAGACGCAGTTCGGTGCAGTGGATAGACAGTTCACCGGTCTTGGTTTTGAACAGTTTACCTTTAGCGCCCAGGATATCGCCGAGGTCCCACTTTTTGAACTGCTCGTTGTAGATGCCTTCCGGCAGGTCGTCACGAGAGACGTACAGCTGAATGCGGCCGCCAACGTCCTGTAAGGTCACGAAGGACGCTTTACCCATGATACGACGGGTCATCATGCGGCCCGCCACGGACACTTCAACGTTCAGCGCTTCCAGCTCTTCGTTCTCTTTACCGTCGAAGTCTGCGTGCAGTTGGTCTGAGGTGTGGTCACGACGAAAATCGTTCGGGAACGGCACGCCCTGCTCGCGCAGCGCTGCCAGCTTCTCGCGGCGGGTTTTCAGTTCGTTGTTAAGATCGACTACCGCGTCAGCGCCCTGTGCTTGTTGTTCAGACATGTTGGTTCCTCATAACCCTGCTTTCAAACTTGCTTCGATAAATTGGTCCAGGCTGCCGTCCAGCACCGCCTGCGTGTTGCGGGTTTCAACCCCGGTACGCAGGTCTTTGATGCGGGAGTCATCAAGGACGTAAGAACGGATCTGGCTGCCCCAGCCGATATCGGACTTGTTGTCTTCCATCGCCTGCTTCTCAGCATTTTTCTTCTGCATCTCCAGCTCATAAAGCTTCGCTTTCATCTGCTTCATGGCCTGGTCTTTGTTCTTATGCTGGGAACGGTCGTTCTGGCACTGTGTTACCAGCCCGGTTGGAATGTGGGTAATACGCACCGCAGATTCCGTACGGTTAACGTGCTGACCACCCGCGCCGGATGCGCGGTAAACGTCGATACGCAGGTCCGCCGGGTTGATGTCGATATCAATATCTTCATCCACTTCCGGGTAGACAAACGCGGAGCTGAAGGAGGTGTGACGGCGGCCGCCGGAATCGAACGGGCTCTTACGCACCAGGCGGTGAACGCCGGTCTCGGTACGCAGCCAGCCGTAGGCGTAATCGCCAATAATCTTGATGGTGACGGATTTGATACCCGCCACTTCACCTTCGGACTCTTCGATAATCTCGGTTTTGAAACCGCGCGCTTCCGCCCAGCGCAGGTACATGCGCATCAGCATGCTCGCCCAGTCCTGCGCTTCGGTACCGCCAGAACCTGCCTGAATATCGAGATAGCAGTCAGCGCTATCGTATTCGCCGGAGAACATGCGACGGAATTCCAGCTGCGCCAGCTTCTCTTCCAGCACGTCGAGCTCTGCCACGGCTTCGTTAAAGGTTTCTTCGTCGTCGGCTTCGACAGCCAGCTCCAGCAGCCCAGAAACATCTTCCAGACCCTGCGCCATTTGATCCAGCGTATCTACGATGGCTTCGAGGGAGGAACGCTCTTTACCCAGCGCCTGAGCGCGCTCAGGTTCGTTCCAGACGTCCGGCTGTTCCAGCTCGGCGTTTACTTCTTCGAGACGCTCTTTCTTGGCATCGTAGTCAAAGATACCCCCTAAGAACGTCAGAGCGCTCCGTGAGGTCCTGAATGCGGTTTTTTACCGGATTAATTTCAAACATGGTCTGTTTTCTTTTATGAGCTTGTCAAAATGCGGTGATAAGAGCGGGATTGTACCGAATCCACGCCCTTTTTTATAGAGATTACTGACGCTAAATTGGCCAGATATTGTCGATGATGATCTGAAGAGAGCGGTTACCGCGGAACTCGTTAATATCCAGCTTATAGGCCAGCTCAACCTCGCGCACGCCGTTGTCCGGCCAGATGGAGGTATCAACGTTAAAGGCGATGCCATCGAGCAGCGGTCCGCCGCCGACCGGTTCCACCATCACTTTGAGATGGCGTTCGCCCACGATGCGCTGTTGCAGCAAACGAAAACGTCCGTCGAAAAGCGGTTCCGGGAACATCTGCCCCCACGGGCCGGCATCGCGCAGCATCTGCGCCACCTCCATGGTCATTTCAGCCGGTGAAAGCTCACCGTCAGAAACCACTTCACCCTGCAACAGAGCCGGATCGATCCACTCGGTGACCAGTTCGCCAAACAGACGCTGGAACTCGTCGAACTTCGCCTCTTCCAGCGACAGGCCTGCCGCCATCGCGTGACCGCCGAACTTAATCATCAGGTTCGGATGCAGCGTATCCAGACGCTCCAGCGCATCGCGCATATGCAGACCCTGAATGGAACGACCGGAGCCTTTCAGCGTGCCGTCCCCGGCGGGGGCGAACGCGATCACCGGGCGGTGGAAACGCTCTTTAATGCGCGACGCCAGAATGCCCACCACGCCCTGGTGCCATTCGGGGTGATACATCGCCAGCCCGCCCGGCAGGGTATCGCCGCTGCGCTCCAGCTTTTCGCACAGGGTCAGCGCTTCGGCCTGCATGCCCTGCTCAATCTCTTTACGGGTCTGGTTGAGTGCGTCCAGCTCACTGGCCAGCACGCGCGCTTCGCCGATGTTGTCGCACAGCAGCAGCGCAACGCCAACCGACATATCATCCAGCCGCCCCGCCGCGTTCAGGCGCGGGCCGAGGGCAAAGCCTAAATCGCTTGCCGCAAGCTTCAGCGGATCGCGGTTGGCAATTTCCAGCAGCGCCTTAATCCCCGGACGGCATTTACCTGCCCGAATGCGGCTTAAGCCCTGCCAGGTGAGAATACGGTTATTGGTATCGAGCGGCACCACGTCCGCCACGGTTCCCAGCGCCACCAGATCGAGATACTCCGCGAGGTTCGGCACGGCAACCCCACGCGATTCGAACCAGCCCTTATCACGCAGCAACGTGCGTAACGCCAGCATCAGATAAAACGCCACCCCTACTCCGGCCAGCGATTTCGACGGGAAATCGCAGTCGCGCAGGTTCGGGTTAATGATGGCTTCGGCGGCAGGCAGGGTTTCTCCCGGCAGGTGGTGATCGGTGACCAGTACCGGGATCCCCAGCGCATGGGCATGATCGACCCCCGCATGAGAAGAGATCCCGTTATCCACGGTCATGATCATCTGTGCGCCACGGGCATGGGCCTGATCGACCACTTCCGGGCTGAGGCCGTAGCCGTCTTCAAACCGGTTCGGCACCAGGTAAGTCACGTTATCACAGCCCAGCGCACGCAGGCTGAGCACGCTCAGCGCGGTACTGGTTGCGCCGTCGGCATCGAAATCGCCCACCACGACAATCCGCGTGCCTTCCCGGAACGCGTCGTAGAGCATTTCAGTCGCTTTTTCGATGCCACTCAGCGCTTGCCAGGGCAGCATGCCTTTGACGCTGCGCTCAAGATCGCTTGCCGTACGCACGCCACGGCTGGCGTACAGCCGCTTTAACAGCAGCGGAAGCGTGTCTGGTAAATCCGCGGTTTCACCCGCATCGCGGCGGCGCAGTTTTATCGGGGCTTTCACGCGAATTATTTACCACCCATCTGTTTCTGGTGCTCGTCGAGGAACGCTTTCATCTCTTTTGGCCCCTGGTAGCCCGGCACCACGTAGCCGTTACTCAACACAATGGCTGGCGTACCGCTCACGCCAAACTGTACGCCCAGCGCGTAGTGGTTAGCGATGTCGATATCGCAGGACGCGGGCTTCACGCCTTTGCCGTTCATCGCGTCATCAAAGGCCTTGTTGCGGTCTTTCGCACACCAGATCGCTTTCATATCCTGCTCAGGCTGGCTCTGCACGCCGGCGCGTGGGAAAGCCAGGTAACGCACGGTAATGCCCAGCGCGTTGTAGTCTTTCATCTCTTCATGCAGCTTGTGGCAGTAGCCGCAGGTGATGTCGGTGAAGACGGTAATAACGTGCTTTTCCTGCGCCGCCTTGTAGACAATCATCTCTTTTTCGAGCGCGTTCAGGTTTTTCATCAGCAGTTGGTTGGTGACGTTCACCGGCTGCGCGCCGCTCACGTCGTACATAGGCCCCTGAATGATGTGCTTGCCGTCTTCGGTCACGTACAGCACGCCGCTGTTGGTCAGCACCGTTTTCATGCCAGCCACCGGCGCTGGCTGGATCTCGCTGCTGGCGACGCCGAGTTTCGTCAGAGACTGTTTAATGGCGGCATCGTCCGCATGGGCAATACCGGAAATCGAAGCTGCCAGCAGGGTGAGCAGCGCTAAAGACTTTTTCATATTTGTTCCTGTAACAATTCGTCGGCACTCACGCGCGAGGGTGGTGCTGTTGGTGTAGCTGCCGCAGGCGTTCCGTCGCGACATGGGTGTATATTTGCGTCGTTGAAAGATCGCTGTGTCCAAGCAACATCTGCACCACGCGTAAATCAGCGCCGTGGTTTAACAGATGCGTCGCGAAGGCGTGACGCAAAACGTGCGGCGACAGCTTCTCACTGTCAATACCCGCCAGTGTGGCGTAATGTTTAATGCGATGCCAGAACGTTTGTCGCGTCATCTGCTGCGCGCGCTGGCTCGGGAACAATACATCTATGGAGACGCCGTTCAGCAGCCACGGACGCCCGTGTTCCAGATACGTCTCCAGCCAGTAGACCGCCTCTTCACCCAGCGGCACCAGCCGTTCTTTGTTCCCTTTACCGATAACGCGCACCACGCCCTGACGCAGGCTGATATCGCTCATCGTCAGGCCCACCAGCTCGGAAACGCGCAAGCCCGTGGCATACAATAGTTCAAGCATGGCTTTATCGCGTAACTCCAGCGGAAGGTCAACTGCGGGCGACTGTAATAATCTCTCAACTTGTGCTTCACTGAGATCTTTTGGCAGCCGCTGAGGCAGTTTAGGCGATGCCAGCAGTGCGCTGGGGTCATCCGCGCGGATCTTCTCGCGGTACAGGTGCTGGAACAGGCGGCGCATGGCGCTCAGCAGACGTGCAGAGCTGGTGGCTTTGTACCCCCCTTCCATCCGCTCAGCCAGTAACCCTTGCAGGTCATCGCTTTGCGCGCTTTCAAGCGTCAGCCCACGATGTGCCAGCCACTCGACCAGCAGCGTGAGATCCCGACGATAGGCGCTGAGCGTATTTTCAGCGAGGTTTTTCTCCAGCCACAGCGCGTCGAGAAACTGTTCGATGAGTGCGAGATCCTTTTCCACATCAGCCCCTTTGGTTCTGCAATCTGGCCATTATGCCTGAATGCCATCGGTTTCTGGTACACTACGCGCAAAGTCATAGCAAGAATTGAGATAGTTACGCGATGAATATTGGTCTGTTCTATGGTTCCAGCACCTGCTACACCGAAATGGCGGCGGAGAAAATTCGTGACATCATTGGCCCGGAACTGGTGACGCTGCATAACCTGAAAGATGACGCGGTTGCCTTGATGGAGCAGTACGATGTGCTCATTCTGGGTATCCCTACCTGGGACTTTGGTGAGATTCAGGAAGACTGGGAAGCCATCTGGGATCAGCTCGATTCAGTCAATTTTGAAGGCAAAATCATTGCGATGTACGGCATGGGCGACCAGTTGGGCTACGGGGAGTGGTTCCTTGACGCACTCGGCATGCTGCACGACAAACTGGCGCCAAAGGGCGCGACCTTTATCGGCTACTGGCCTACGGAAGGCTATGAGTTCACCAGTCAAAAACCGATTATTGCCGACGGTCAGCTGTTTGTCGGGCTCGCGCTGGATGAAACCAACCAGTACGATCTTAGCGACGAGCGCCTCCAGAGCTGGTGCGAGCAGATTCTGGGTGAGATGGCCGAGCAATTCAGCTGATTTACTCCTGCGTCGGCTGTTGCACGATCAACCGGCGCAGATCTCGCCACTCCGCGGGATCCATACTGTCTGCGGCCAGCCACAGGTGCTGGCGACGGTTATCCTCGACCCGACGCAGCCGTAGCATCATCCCGGTGTTAAGCATCCACGGCGTCCCCATCATCTCCCACTCTTTTCCCTGCCAGCGCAGGCGAGAATCCATCAGCAGCTTAATTTCACCCTGACGGGCGTTGATTCGACGCTGGCTGCGCACGCTGTCAAACACCACAAACGACAGCAATAGCAACCACAGAGGGGTATAGCTAAGCGGCCACGGCACCAATAACACCAGTGCCGCCACCAGCCCGTGGAGCAGTAAGGACATCCACTGTGAGCGCCACGAGACGCGAAGATCAGATTGCCACAGGACCACGTTCCTGATTCCGTGTTTGAATTAATTGCACCATCCGTTGCAACTCGGTGTCGGCGGGCTTGCCGTGATTCATCAGCCAGTTGAATAAATCCGGATCGTCAGACTCAAGCAGACGGACAAACAGGCGCTTATCGTCATCGCTTAAGCTGTCGTACTCATACTCGAAGAAAGGCATGATGGAGATATCAAGTTCACGCATGCCGCGACGGCACGCCCAGTGAATACGGGCCTTGTTGTTAATATCCATGTTCTGTTTCCTGCATTACGTTTGGCACAGTCGGTATCCCGTTTGGTATTCATTATTGCTCTCCGGGAACACCTGCTAGTGTAACGTGTTTTTGACCGTTTCTTTACTGGAATATTGCGAACCTCGAGCAGGCTCCCTGAATAATCCTTATAAAGACAGCGGATTACACTATTTTGCGTAGCGCCACGCATAACCGCGTAATGGCACGAATGGCCTGCTGAAAGCGCTTGCATTGAATACAGTCTCTTTTACCATTAGGTATTATCAAAGCGTTAAGCAATTCAGGACATCACTATGGCATTTATACCATTTTCTCCTCGCCAGCCCGCCGCCTCTGCGCGTCTGCCGCTGACGCTGATTACTCTTGATGACTGGGCACTGGCGACACTGACTGGTGCGGACAGTGAAAAATACCTGCAAGGCCAGGTCACGGCGGACGTGGCGCAGTTGACTGAGCACCAGCATCTGCTGGCCGCGCATTGCGATCCAAAAGGCAAAATGTGGAGCAACCTGCGTCTGTTCCGCCGTCAGGACGGATTCGCCTTTATTGAGCGCCGCAGCCTGCGTGACGCCCAGCTTAAAGAGCTGAAAAAATACGCGGTCTTTTCTAAAGTCACCATCGCCCCGGACGATGAACACGTTCTGCTGGGGGTCGCGGGTTTCCAGGCGCGTGCAGCGCTGAAAAACCTGTTTGCCGAGCTGCCGGATGCTGAAAAACAGCTGGTCAGCGAGGGAGCGACCTCCATTCTGTGGCTCGAACACCCGGCGGAGCGCTTCCTGCTGGTAACCGACGAAGCAACGGCGGAACGCGTCACTGACGCCCTGCGCGGTGAAGCACAGCTCAACAACAGCCAGCAGTGGCTGGCGCTGAACATCGAAGCGGGCCTGCCGGTGATTGACGCGGCAAACAGCGCGCAGTTTATCCCGCAGGCGACAAACATCCAGGCGCTGGGTGGTATCAGCTTTAAGAAGGGCTGCTACACCGGTCAGGAAATGGTGGCGCGTGCGAAATTCCGCGGCGCGAACAAACGCGCCCTGTGGACACTGGCTGGTCACGCCAGCCGTGTGCCGGAAGCGGGTGAAGATCTTGAGATGAAGATGGGCGAAAACTGGCGCCGTACCGGCACCGTGTTAGCCGCCGTCCAGCTCGATGATGGCCGCCTGCTGGTGCAGGTTGTCATGAATAATGATATGGAGCCCGACAGCGTGTTCCGCGTGCGGGATGATGCAAACACGCTCAGCATTGAGCCGCTACCGTATTCTCTGGAAGATTGATGCTGTATCGCCCGGTGGCGCTGCGTTTACCGGGCCTACGGTGTTGATATTCTCCCTCTCCCTGTGGGAGAGGGTCGGGGTGGGGGCATCAGACCGCACCTTACAAAAAAACTACACCTGCCCAACATACAGATAAATTGCCAGGAAGTGGCACACGCTGCCGCCCAGCACAAAGCCGTGCCAGATGGCATGGTTATACGGGATACGCTTGCAGACGTAGAAAATCACGCCCAGCGAGTAGACCACCCCGCCCACCGCCAGAAGCGTCACGCCCCCCACCGCCAGCTTAATGGCTAACTGATACACCACAATCAGCGACAGCCAGCCCATTGTCAGATAGGTAACCAGCGACAACACTTTAAACCGGTGCGCAATGGTCAGCTTAAACAGGATCCCCAGCAGCGCCAGGCTCCAGATCACAATCATCAGGCCACGCGACAGCGGTGAGTTGAGCCCCACCAGCAAAAACGGCGTATAGGTACCCGCAATAAGAAGATAGATAGCGCAGTGGTCAAATTTCTTGAGCCATATCTTCGCCCGTTGATGCGGAATAGCGTGATACAGCGTTGAGGCCAGGAAAAGCAGGATCATACTCCCGCCATACAGGCTGTAGCTGGTAATGGCCATCGCGCTGGCGTTGGTATCCACTGCCTGTACCAGCAATAACACTAAGCCGACAATCCCAAAAACCAGGCCAATGCCGTGGCTTATACTGTTGGCTACTTCCTCAGCCAGCGAATATCCCTGTGCGATTAATGGTCTGCTCACCATACTTAACTCCGGGAAAACAAAAGATGATTATTCATCGCCAGTCTATGCTAACTGAGAATGATTCCAGTGAACACCTGTTAGCTAAAATAAATCCACATTCAAGATTTATCCTTATAAATCAGCATAATGTAAAAACAATCCACCGCACAGGTGTAAATGATTTCATTAACATCTAAGTAATCAAGGAGATAAATCCGTCTCCCGCCCTTCGTCATCATGGTATGCTTCAGGAATAGTGTCCGACAGCGAGTTTAGCCATTGTGAGTATGTTCAGCCATTCCGCCATTGCCAGCCTCAACAATCTGGAAATGATGGTCTACAACTATGTCATTAAGAACCGCGATAAAGTGATGTACATGACCATCCGCGAGCTGGCGGATGCGGCGGGCGTTTCCACTACTACCATCCTGCGCTTCTGCCGCAAGCTTAACTGCGATGGCTACTCGGAATTTCGGGTGCGCTTTAAACTCTATCTGGAGCAGAACGAGCCGCAGCAGGCGAATTTTGGTGCCAGTGAAATTATCAGCTTCTTTAAAAGCGTAAATAACGAAGAGTTTGATGCGCTATTAGATAACGCGGTCGATATTATTTTATCATCTGAACGAATTATTTTTGTCGGTGCGGGCACCTCCGGATCGCTGGCAAAATATGGCGCACGTTTCTTTTCAAATATCGGGAAATTCAGCAACCATATCGACGATCCTTATTTCCCGGTCACTAACGACATGGCTAAAAATGCGCTGGCTATTGTACTCTCCGTCTCCGGCGAAACCGAGGAGATCCTGCGCTTCGCCAGCCAGTTCAGCCTGCACCACTGCAAGGTGCTCTCAGTCACCAGCCACGAACATTCACGTCTCGCAAAGCTGGCGGACTTTAACCTCTCCTGGCATGTCCCGCAAACGCGCATTGGCGGCGTTTACGATATCACCACGCAAATTCCCGTCATCTATATTCTGGAATCATTAGGCCGGAAACTGGCGAAGAAATTAACAGAATAAAACATCCTGTTTTTTTGATGTGACAAATTACAATTTCCGCAAAATGTTATATCGTGACATTTAATTCCGCTTTGCTAGACTCGAAATCAATAAGTCCTGAATTGAGAATAGCAAAGATGAAAAAACTCACCTTACCGAAAGATTTTTTATGGGGCGGCGCGGTAGCGGCGCACCAGGTTGAAGGCGGCTGGAACAAAGGCGGCAAAGGGCCAAGCATCTGCGACGTGCTCACCGGCGGCGCACACGGCGTTCCGCGAGAAATCACGCAGGAAGTGATTGAAGGCAAATATTACCCGAACCACGAAGCCGTCGACTTCTACGGCCATTACAAAGAAGACATCAGGCTGTTTGCCGAGATGGGCTTCAAATGTTTCCGTACCTCCATCGCCTGGACGCGCATCTTCCCGAAAGGCGACGAAACTCAGCCAAACGAAGAGGGGCTGAAGTTTTACGACGACATGTTCGATGAACTGCTGAAGTACAACATCGAGCCGGTGATCACCCTCTCCCACTTTGAAATGCCGCTGCACCTCGTTCAGGAATATGGCGGATGGACCAACCGTAAAGTGGTCGATTTCTTTGTGCGCTTCTCGGAAGTGGTATTTGAGCGCTACAAAAATAAGGTCAAATACTGGATGACCTTCAACGAAATCAACAACCAGCGCAACTGGCGTGCGCCGCTGTTCGGCTACTGCTGCTCTGGCGTGGTCTATACCGAGCACGACAACCCGGAAGAGACCATGTACCAGGTGCTGCACCACCAGTTCGTGGCCAGCGCGCTGGCGGTGAAAGCCGCACGCCGCATTAACCCGGAAATGAAAGTCGGCTGCATGCTGGCGATGGTGGCGCTCTATCCGTACTCCTGCAAGCCAGAAGATGTCATGTTCGCTCAGGAATCCATGCGCGAGCGCTACGTCTTTACCGACGTACAGCTGCGCGGCTATTACCCGTCTTACGTGCTGAACGAGTGGGAGCGCCGTGGCTTCTCCATCAAAATGGAAGCGGGCGACGAGCAGATCCTGCGTGAAGGCACCTGCGATTACTTAGGTTTCAGCTACTACATGACCAACGCGGTCAAAGCGGAAGGCGGTACCGGTGACGCCATTTCCGGCTTCGAGGGCAGCGTGCCGAACCCACACGTCAAGGCGTCCGACTGGGGCTGGCAGATTGATCCGGTAGGCCTGCGCTATTCGCTGTGTGAACTGTACGAACGTTATCAGAAGCCGCTGTTTATCGTGGAAAATGGTTTCGGCGCCTACGACACCGTGGAAGAGGACGGCAGCATCAACGATGACTATCGCATCGACTACCTGCGCGCCCACGTGGAAGAGATGATGAAGGCGGTGACCTGGGATGGCGTGGATCTGATGGGCTACACGCCGTGGGGCTGCATCGACTGCGTCTCCTTCACCACCGGCCAGTACAGTAAGCGCTACGGCTTTATCTACGTCAACAAGCACGACGACGGTACCGGTGACATGTCCCGCTCCCGTAAGAAGAGCTTTGAGTGGTATAAAACCGTCATTGCCAGCAACGGCGAAACGCTGTAATGGCTCGCCCTCTCTGCAAGCGGAGAGGGCAAACCGCTTATCTTCCAGACACTTCTTTACAGCTTTTGCGTTGCCAAAATATGTTCGCCCGATAATATAGGCGTCCTGAATATTTGAGGCGAACATGATCAAGCGACAACGCAACGCTATCCTGCTTGTAGCCCTGGCCTGCCTGGTGGTGCTTATATGCACCGCCCAGCGGATGGCCGGGATGCACGCGCTTGTCATGAACGTCACCGCCACGAGCCAGTCTGTCCAGCAGGGGCAGGAGAGTACCGACGCACCGGTAACCCCGTGTGAGCTTAGCGCCAAGTCGCTGATGTCGGTCCCGCCTGTTTTGTTTGAAGGCGCCCTGATTGCCGTCACCCTGCTGCTGGCGTTGCTGGCAGCCAGTCCACCGCGCCGCGAACGACAGTGGCCTCCCCGCGTTATCTCCCCGCCCCGGTTAAGGGTGCATCTGCGATTATGCGTCTTCCGTGAATGAGCCTTCGCCTGTTACTTCAGGTTAATTCATCATTTACGGAGAAAATTTATGTTTACTGTATTCAGGCGACTGCTGGTCTGCCTGCTTTGGCTATGGCTGCCCCTCAGCCAGGCTGCCGACAGCGGCTGGCTGCGCGCCGCCGATAATCAGCACGCCAGCGTCAGGCTGCGTACGCAACCCGAAAGCACTGGCGAAACCCGCCTGCTGCTGGACGTCGCCCTGCAAAAAGGCTGGAAAACCTACTGGCGCTCGCCGGGTGAAGGCGGCGTCGCACCCGCGATTAAATGGCATCAGCCCGTCGAGGCGATCTGGCGCTGGCCTGTGCCGCAGCGTTTCGACGTCGCGGGCATCACCACGCAGGGCTACCACGGCGATGTCAGCTTTCCCATCACTCTGCGGGGCGACGTCCCGAAGATCCTGAGCGGCGTACTGACGCTCTCCACCTGTAGCAACGTCTGTATTCTTACCGACTACCCGTTTTCGCTGAACATGACCGCATCCGCAGGTGCCGGTTTTGATTACGATTTCAGTCGGGCCATGGGCACCCTTCCGCTCAGCGGCGGGTTAACCTCAACGCTTAACGCCACCTATGCCCCCGGCAAGCTGACCGTAACGGCGCAGCGTGACGCAGGCTGGCAGGCGCCGTCCCTGTTTATCGACGGTATGGATGATGTTGATTTCGGCAAACCGGCCCTCACCGTGCGCGGTGACTCGCTGGTCGCCACCGTGCCCGTGACGGACAGCTGGGGCGAGGCCGCGCCCAACCTCAGCGGCAAAACCCTGTCGCTGGTTCTGGCCGATAGCGGGCAGGCGCAGGAGTCCAGCCTGAGCATTCAGCCGGGGAACGCCGCGCCGACGCTCTCGTTAGGCTGGGTGCTGCTGATGGCGCTGGCGGGCGGTCTGATCCTTAACGTCATGCCCTGCGTACTGCCCGTGCTGGCCATGAAGCTAGGCACGCTGATGCAAACCGAACGGCAGGCGCGGGGTCAGGTACGCCGACAGTTTCTTGCGTCGGTAGCCGGGATCGTGATCTCGTTCCTCGCGCTGGCGCTGATGATGACGGTTTTACGCTTAGGCAATCAGGCGCTCGGCTGGGGGATCCAGTTCCAGAATCCGTGGTTTATTGGCGCGATGGCGCTGGTGATGGTGCTTTTCAGCGCCAGCCTGCTGGGGTTGTTTGAAATCCGTCTCCCTTCCGGCGCCAGCACCTTCCTCGCCACGCGCGGCGGCAACGGGCTTGCGGGTCATTTCTGGCAAGGCGCGTTTGCCACGCTGCTGGCGACACCCTGCACCGCGCCGTTCCTGGGTACGGCGGTCTCGGTCGCGCTGGCGGCGCCGCTTCCCCTGCTGTGGGGGATCTTCCTGGCGATGGGTATCGGCATGAGCCTGCCGTGGCTGCTGGTGGCGGCCTGGCCGGGGCTGGCCCAGCGGTTGCCGCGTCCGGGACGCTGGATGAACGTCGTACGCGTAGTGCTGGGGATGATGATGCTCGGCTCATCGCTGTGGCTGCTGAGCCTGCTGACGGTGCACATTGGCAGCCTGCCCGTCATCACGCTGGGCGTGTTCCTGATCCTTACGCTGCTGCTGGTCACCGCCTGGCGCTACCGCTGGCAAACGGCACTGCGCGCCGGGGTATTAGCTGTAGTGGTGGCCGGGGCGGTCGCGTTTGTATCCGGTTCCGGCGGCGAGGGTTCCCGCCGCGATCGTATTCACTGGCAGCCGCTCAGCGAGCAGGCCATTGCCCGCGCGCTGGCGGAGAACAAACGGGTGTTCGTCGACGTGACCGCCGACTGGTGCGTGACCTGTAAAGCCAATAAATACAACGTGCTGCTACGCGACGACGTGCAGGATGCGCTCTCCGCCCCGGACGTTGTCGCCCTGCGCGGCGACTGGAGCCGCCCCTCAGATACCATCAGCCAGTTCTTAACCACGCGCGGCAGCGCCGCCGTGCCGTTTAACCAGATCTACGGACCGGGATTACCGCAGGGCCACGTGCTGCCTGCGTTGTTAAGCCGCGAAGCGGTGCTGAGCAACCTGTCCGATGCAAAAGGAAAATAACATGAGAGCCTTCGTTGCCTTACTTCTGCTGTCGTTATCAACGTTCGGTTTCGCCGCACCTTCTGATGACGCTTCCAGCGACCAGCTGGCAAAACTGCTGTTTAACGACCCCAACAGCCCGCGAACCGGCGCGACATCGCCGAAGCTGACCATCGTCTCCTTCACTGACTACAACTGCCCGTATTGCAAGCAGTTCGACCCAATGCTTGAGAAAATCGTGCAGGAAAATCCCGACGTGCAGCTCATCGTCAAACTGCTGCCGTTCAAGGGACAAAGCTCGGTAAATGCCGCGAAAGCGGCACTCTCAACGTGGCAGCAGGCGCCGGATAAATTCTGGGCGCTGCACCAGCGGCTGATGATGAAAAAGGGCTATCACGATGACGCCAGCATCGCCGCCGCGAAGGCAAAGACCGGAACGGACAGCATTAAAACGGATGATAAAACCATGGACAGCCTAAAGATGAACCTCATCCTGGCGCAGGTGCTGAATATTCAGGGTACCCCGGCGACCATTATCGGCGACCAGATGGTGGCGGGCGCAATTCCGTATGACGACCTGGAGGGGCTGGTCAAAGAACAGCTGGCAAACGCCCGTGGCAAGTAAGCTTCCGCGCCTGCTGCGCGAGCTGGGCGTGTGGCTGCTGATTGGCATAGCCGTGAGCCTGGCGGTGGACTATTTCCGCCAGCCCGCGCTGCCGCAGAATTTCTCCGCGACGGCACTGCACACCCTCGACGGTCAGCCCGTCGATCTTATCGCCATGAGTAAGGAGCGACCGCTGCTGGTCTACGTCTGGGCGACATGGTGCGGCGTCTGCCGCTACACCACGCCGTCGGTGGCGGCGCTTGCCGCGGACGGGGGTAACGTGATGTCGGTTGCGCTGCGCTCGGGCGATAACGCGACGCTCGAAACCTGGATGAGGAAGAAGAAGGCGACGATGCCCACGGTCAACGACGCCAGCGGAGAACTGGCGCGTGAGTGGGACGTTAAGGTTACGCCAACGCTGGTGGTGATCTCTCACGGTGAAGTGAAGTCGATCACCACCGGCTGGACCAGCGGCTGGGGAATGCGCCTGCGGCTGTGGCTGGCGTCGTAGCGTTACTTCCCGCCAGCCAGCTCCAGGAAGCTACCGGTGACATAGGAGGCTTTGTCGCTCAGCAGCCAGACAATGGCCTGGGCGACCTCCTCCGGCTGACCGCCACGCTGCATCGGTAACATCGACTTCACCCGATCCACACGCCCCGGCTCGCCGCCGGAGGCGTGAATATCGGTATAAATCAGGCCTGGCCGCACGCAGTTAACGCGAATGCCCTGCGCCGCCACCTCCAGCGCGAGGCCGGTGGTCAGGGAATCCACCGCCCCTTTTGAGGCGGCATAATCCACATATTCCCCCGGCGCGCCCAGCCGTGATGCCGCCGAGGAGACATTCACAATCGCGCCGCCCTTGCCGCCGTGTTTATGCGACATGCGCTTAACCGCTTCACGGCAGCAGAGAAAATAGCCGGTGACGTTGGTAGCCAGCACGCGGTTAATACGTTCAGCGGAGAGGTTTTCGATGGTGGATTGTTCAAACAAAATCCCGGCGTTGTTCACCAGCGCGGCGAGCAGCTCACCTTCGCGATCGATGCTGTCGAACATCGCCATCACCTGCGCTTCATCGCTGATGTCCGCGCGTACGGCAAAGGCTTTACCGCCCGCGTCCACGATCTGATTAATGACGTCCGTCGCGGCTTTGATGTTGTGATGAAAATTCACCGCAACGGTGTAGCCTTCGCTTGCCAGCTGTAGCGCGGTGGCTTTACCAATACCCCGGCTGGCGCCGGTGACCAGTGCAATTGCCATTCTTTTCTCCCAATAAAAAAGCCGGGTGGCGGCTTCGCCTTACCCGGCCTACGTTACTACAGGAACAACGTTACTGGTATTCGCTCATCGGCACGCAGGAGCAGAACAGGTTACGGTCGCCGTAAACATCATCAAGACGTTTCACGGTTGGCCAGTATTTGTTTGCCACACCTGCCGGGAAGACAGCCAGCTCGCGGGTATAACCGTGGTTCCACTCTGCCACCAGTTCGTTCTGTGTATGCGGCGCGTTCACCAGCGGGTTATCTTCCAGCGTCCACTCCCCGCCTTTCACGCGGTCGATTTCGCTGCGGATCGCCAGCATGGCGTCGATAAAGCGATCCAGCTCCACCTTGCTTTCAGATTCGGTCGGCTCAACCATCAGCGTACCCGCTACCGGGAACGACATGGTTGGCGCGTGGAAGCCGTAGTCGATCAGACGCTTGGCGATATCCAGCTCGCTGATGCCCGTCTCTTCTTTCAGAGGACGAATATCGAGGATGCATTCGTGCGCCACGCGACCGTCGCGGCCGGTATAGAGCACCGGATAGGCGTCCTTCAGACGCGTTGCGATGTAGTTGGCGTTGAGGATCGCCACCTGGCTGGCCTGCTTCAGCCCTTCCGCGCCCATCATGCGGATGTACATCCAGCTGATTGGCAGGATAGAGGCGCTGCCGAACGGTGCCGCGGAGACCGCGCCCTGACGGGTCAGCATGCCTTCAATCTGCACCACGCTGTGGCCCGGCACAAACGGTGCCAGGTGCGCTTTCACGCCGATAGGACCCATCCCCGGGCCGCCACCGCCGTGCGGAATGCAGAACGTTTTATGCAGGTTCAGGTGCGACACATCCGCGC
The DNA here is from genome assembly GCF_014930525.1 of Enterobacter cloacae complex sp. S1. Classification (NCBI taxonomy): domain Bacteria; kingdom Pseudomonadati; phylum Pseudomonadota; class Gammaproteobacteria; order Enterobacterales; family Enterobacteriaceae; genus Enterobacter; species Enterobacter cloacae complex sp. S1. The sequence continues at coordinate 386,683 of NZ_JADBRE010000004.1, read as the reverse complement.
CAATAAAGCCCGGAGAGGTGATGCCCACCTGGGCGTTCATGTTTGCGCCGTCGAGGTAAACCTGGCCGCCGAACTGATGCACCACTTCACACACTTCACGGATAGTTTCTTCGTACACGCCGTGGGTGGATGGGTAGGTCACCATGATGCAGGAGAGTTTGTCGCCCGCCTGCTCGGCTTTGGCGCGCAGGTCGGCCAGATCGATGTTGCCGTTTTTGTCGCACGCCACAACCACCACTTCCATTCCTGCCATCTGGGCAGAAGCCGGGTTGGTACCGTGGGCAGAGCTTGGGATCAGACAGATATCACGGTGGCCTTCGTTGCGGCTTTCGTGATAGTGACGGATCGCCAGCAGACCGGCGTATTCACCCTGCGCACCGGAGTTCGGCTGCATGCAGAGCGCGTCGTACCCGGTCAGCTTCACCAGCCAGTCGGAGAGCTGGTTGATCATCATGTGATAACCTTCCGCCTGCTCAGCCGGGCAGAACGGGTGCAGCTCAGAGAATTCAGGCCAGGTAATTGGGATCATCTCAGCCGCGGCGTTCAGCTTCATGGTGCAGGAGCCCAGCGGGATCATCGCCTGGTTCAGCGCCAGATCTTTACGTTCCAGAGAGTGCATGTAACGCATCATCTCGGTTTCGCTGTGATAGCGGTTGAACACCGGGTGAGTCAGGATCGCGTCGTCGCGCAGCATGCTTTCCTGAATGGAGCGGCTGTCGAGCGCAACCTCTTTGTCGAGCGTATCAACGTCCAGACCGTGTGCGTCACCCAGCAATACGTTGAACAGGGTCAGGATATCGTCACGGGTGGTGCTTTCGTCCAGCGTAATGCCGACCGCATTGTGAATGTCGCTGCGCAGGTTGATTTGCGCTGCCTCGGCGCGCGCCAGCACGGCCGCTTTGTCTGCCACCTCGACGCACAGGGTATCGAAATAGTGTTCATGACGCAGTCTGAGACCTTTCTGTTGCAGACCGCAGGCCAGGATATCGGCCAGACGGTGGATGCGGCTGGCAATACGTTTCAGGCCAGCCGGACCGTGGAACACCGCGTACAGGCTGGCAATGTTAGCCAGCAGCACCTGCGAGGTACAGATGTTGGAGTTCGCTTTCTCGCGGCGGATATGCTGCTCGCGGGTCTGCATCGCCATGCGCAGCGCGGTGTTACCGGCGGCATCTTTCGATACGCCGATAATACGGCCTGGCATGGAACGTTTAAATTCATCTTTCGCGCCAAAGAACGCCGCGTGCGGGCCGCCGTAGCCCATCGGCACGCCGAAACGCTGAGCTGAGCCGAAGACAATATCCGCGCCCTGTTTGCCTGGCGCCGTCAGCAGCACCAGCGCCATAAAATCAGCGGCGACGCTAACAATAACCTTACGGGATTTCAGTTCGGCGATCAGTGCGCCGTAGTCGTGCACTTCCCCGGTGGTGCCCACCTGCTGCAACAGCACGCCGAAGACGTCCTGGTGATCCAGCACTTTTTCAGCGTCGTCGACAATCACCTCAAAGCCGAAGGTTTCCGCACGGGTGCGCACCACGTCCAGCGTCTGGGGATGCACGTCCGCCGCCACGAAGAAGCGGTTGGCGTTTTTCAGCTTGCTCACGCGCTTCGCCATCGCCATCGCTTCGGCGGCGGCGGTCGCTTCATCCAGCAGCGAGGCAGAGGCGATATCCATACCGGTCAGATCCAGCGTCACCTGCTGGAAGTTCAGCAGCGCTTCCAGACGGCCCTGGGAGACTTCTGGCTGATACGGGGTGTAAGCGGTGTACCAGCCCGGATTTTCCAGCATATTACGCAGGATCACCGGCGGTAACTGCACGTTGGTGTAGCCCATGCCAATGTAAGACTTATAGCGCTTGTTAAGGCCGGCGATGGCCTTCAGCTCCGCCAGCGCGGCGAACTCCGTCGTGGACTCGCCTACCTGCGGCGGCGCAGCAAGCTGGATGTCTTTTGGCACGATCTGGCCGATCAGTGCGTTTAATGAGTCCGCGCCAACTGTCTTCAGCATCTCCTGCTGTTGCTGAGCATCCGGCCCAATGTGACGTTCAATGAAAGCGCCACGGTTTTCAAGCTGGCTTAAAGTCTGTGTCATGAGCGATGGTTCCTGAAACGTGCAGTGAATTTAAGTTCCCTCTCCCTTTGGGAGAGGGTTAGGGTGAGGGGAAGATTGGCACCCTCACCCCTGCCCTCTCCCAAAGGGAGAGGGGGATTACTGATTACTCGTCTTCTAACAGTGCTTCGTACGCGGTCGCATCCAGCAGCGCGGCAACCTGCGCTTCGTCGCTGGCTTTGATCTTGAAGATCCAGCCGCCTTCATACGGTTCGCTGTTGACCAGCTCCGGGGAGTCGCTCAGCGCGTCGTTCACGGCAACAATTTCACCGCTCACCGGGGCGTAGATGTCAGAGGCCGCTTTAACGGATTCCGCCACCGCACAGTCGTCGCCTGCGCTCACGGTTGCGCCCACTTCCGGCAGGTCAACAAACACCATGTCGCCCAGCAGCTCCTGCGCGTGCTCGGTGATCCCAACGGTGTAAGTGCCGTCCGCCTCTTTGCGCAGCCACTCGTGTTCTTTGCTGTATTTCAGTTCTGCTGGCACATTGCTCATTGAAGTTCTCCTGATAAAAATAGTTAGGCGACCGGCTTACCGGCGCGAACAAAAATCGGTTTGGTCACGTTGACCGGCATTTCGCGGTTGCGGATCTGCACCACCGCCGTTTCGCCAATCCCCGCCGGCACGCGTGCCAGGGCAATACTGTAGCCGAGCGTCGGGGAGAACGTTCCGCTGGTGATCACGCCTTCGCGATGATTGCCATCGGCATCGGTGAAGCGTACAGGCAGCTCGCCGCGCAGAACGCCTTTTTCTTTCATCACCAGGCCTACCAGCTGTTCAGTGCCCTTCTCGCGCTGCATCTCCAGCGCTTCACGACCAATAAAATCACGGTCAGCCGGTTCCCACGCAATGGTCCAGCCCATGTTGGCCGCCAGCGGAGAGACGCCTTCGTCCATCTCCTGACCGTAGAGGTTCATCCCCGCTTCCAGACGCAGCGTATCGCGCGCGCCCAGGCCCGCAGGCTTCACGCCCGCCTCCACCAGCGCACGCCAGAAATCAGCGGCCTTCTCGTTTGGCATGGCAATTTCGTAGCCCGCTTCACCGGTGTAGCCGGTGGTGGCGATAAACAGATCCCCCGCCTGCACGCCGAAGAATGGCTTCATGCCTTCGGTGGCTTTGCGCTGCTCGTCGCTGAACAGAGAGGCGGCTTTCGCCTGGGCGTTTGGCCCCTGCACCGCAATCAGCGACAGATCGTCACGAACGGTGATGTCTATGGCGTAAGGTTCAGCGTGTTGGGAAATCCAGGAGAGGTCTTTTTCGCGGGTGGCGGAGTTTACAACAAGGCGGAAGAAATCTTCGGTGAAGTAGTAGACGATGAGGTCGTCAATCACGCCGCCAGAGGCATTGAGCATGCCGGTATAGAGCGCTTTGCCCGGCGTCTTCAGTTTGGCGACGTCATTTGCCAGCAGATAACGCAAAAACTCCCGGGTGCGGCTACCGCGCAGGTCGACAATCGTCATATGAGACACGTCGAACATACCGGCATCGGTGCGCACCGCGTGGTGCTCATCAATCTGCGAGCCGTAGTGCAGCGGCATCATCCAGCCGTGGAAGTCCACCATGCGGGCGCCGCACAACACGTGCTGTTCGTACAAAGGAGTCTGTTGAGCCATCTTTTCCTCGTTGAAAAATTCACCGTGAATCCCGGTGTCGGCCTCGCGATCGGGGGCCGACGCAAACGTTCTCTTTTACCTGAACTTACCACCGAAACCGGCGGTTAACCATAAGGTAAAACGGGTCATCACATTAGCTTATGACCAAAAATCGCTGAAAAGCCTACAGAGTTATTCACTGGGAAAATGCGATTAAACCCGCATAAAATTAACAATGATCTAACAGGATTTAGCAGATGGTGATATTTCATGCGGAAAAACGGGCCGAATTTCCGTAACATAAAAATAGTTAGATTAGATTTTCTAATGCGAAAAATGACGTGAAATTAGATTATTTCAAACGAGGAAATTTCCCCGGCGCGGAGGCCGGGAAAATAAAGTGTGACGGGGATCGAGATTAACGTAACCAGTCGGGAAGATCGTTGAGGCCCATTGCCTGACGAAGAAGCTGCGGTTTCACGCCGGGAAGGGTGTCGGCCAGCTTGAGGCCAATATCGCGCAGCAGTTTTTTCGCCGGATTCGCTCCGGCAAACAGCTCGCGGAAGCCCTGCATACCCGCCAGCATCATCGCCGCACTGTGTTTGCGGCTGCGCTCGTAGCGACGCAGATAGAGATGCTGGCCGATGTCCTTCCCTTCGCGATGCAGGCGACGCAGTTCTTCCACCAGCTCTGCCGCGTCCATAAAGCCGAGGTTCACCCCCTGCCCGGCCAGCGGATGAATGGTGTGAGCCGCATCTCCCACCAGCGCAAGCCGGTGCGCGGCAAACTGACGCGCGTAGCGACCGGTTAACGGAAACGTCTGGCGTTCGCTTTCAAGCATGCACAGGCCCAGACGGTTATCAAACGCCACGCATAGCGCCTGACTGAAGGCATCCGGCGTCGCCTCCTGCATCTGCTGCGCTTTCTCCGGCTCTAAGGACCAGACGATGGAGCAGAGATGCGGATCGGCAAGCGGCAGGAAGGCCAGAATGCCGTCATTATGGAAAATCTGGCGCGCCACGCCGCCGTGCGGCTCTTCGGTGCGGATTGTGGCCACCAACGCGTGATGGCGGTAATCCCAGAAGGTCAGCGGAATATCCGCTTTGTTACGCAGCCAGGAATTGGCGCCGTCGGCACCCACCACCAGACGCGCGGTCAGCATGTCGCCACTTTCAAGAGTGATAAACGCGTCGTTTTCGCCCCACGCCACCTGCTGGAGTTTCGCCGGTGCGATCAGCGTGACGTCGCTGCACTGCTGTGCTTTCTGCCACAGCGCGTGGTGGATCACCGCGTTTTCAACGATGTGTCCAAGGTGGCTGTAACCCATGCTTTCATCGTCAAACGCGATATGGCCGAAGCTGTCTTTGTCCCACACTTCCATCCCGTGATAGCAACTGGCACGCAGCGCCACGATTTCAGACCAGACGCCAAGGTGCGTCAGTAGCTTTTCGCTGGCGGCATTGATCGCCGAGACGCGCAGCTCCGGCTGTGCATCCTGCGCCACAGGCTGCGGCGCTTTTTGCTCAAGCACGGCCACGCGCAGGCCGCTGCCCTGTAAACCGCAGGCCAGCGCCAGCCCTACCATTCCGCCGCCCACAATGGCGACATCAACATTTTGCACGGTCAATACTCCTTAACGCGCGACCCAACCCAGGGTCCGCTGCGCCAGCACGTCACGTGCCGGAATGAACAGTTCCATCGCCATCAGCCCAAGGTTGCGACCCGCAACCAGCGGTGCCCAGCGATTGGCAAACAGGTGGACTAAACCGTCGGTGACGCCAATGGTCGCCGCTTTGTCCGCATGGCGTCGTTTCTGGTAATGGCTCAGCACCGAGTATGCGCCACAATCCTGTTGTTCGCTCCACGTCCGGGCCAGTAGCTCGGCCAGGCTCATCACGTCACGGAGGCCAAGGTTGAAGCCTTGCCCGGCGATGGGGTGCAGCGTCTGCGCGGCGTTGCCGACCAGAGCGACACGATGGGAGACAATCTGCGATGCGGTCGTCAGCGCGAGCGGATAGGCCACGCGTTTTCCGGCGTGGGTGATGCGCCCAAGCCGCCAGCCGAAGGCCTTTTGCAGCTCGGAACAAAAACGTTCGTCGGACCAGGAGAGAACTTCATCGGCCCGATCCTGCGCATGGCACCATACCAGCGAGCAGCGCCCGTTCGACATCGGCAGCATGGCCAGCGGGCCGTGCTCCGTGAAGCGCTCAAATGCCCTGCCGTTATGCGCGCCAGCCGTGGAGACGTTAGCGATGACCGCCGCCTGCCCATAGGGTTCAGAGCGCCATTCGACGCCGCACTGCGTGGCGATCGCGGAGCGTGAACCATCTGCCGCCACCAGCAGTTGCCCCTCCAGCGTGGTGCCGTTGTCCAGCGTCACGCTGACGGCCTCGTCACGACGGGTAAAGCTGGCGACGCGCGCCGGACAGTGCAGCGTGACGCAAGGCGCGTCCTGTAACAGACGGAACAGCCGCAGCCCTACGTCATGCAGCTCGACAACCTGCCCCAGCGCCTCGATCCGGTAATCGTGGGCATCCAGCGTCACAAACCCGGCATGCCCGCGATCGCTGACGTGAACGGTGCCGATCGCCGTTGCGCAATCCGCTATCGCCTGCCAGATCCCAATACGCGCAAGCTGCTGACAGGTTCCCTGCGCCAGCGCGATAGCGCGGGCGTCGAAACCGGGATGATCGGCAGCCTGCGGCGCGACCGCCTCGACGAGATGCACCGGAAGCTGCCCCTGGGTTAACTGCGAAATAGCCAGCGCCAGAGTAGCGCCGGTCATGCCTCCGCCAACAATGATTACGCTCATCCGCGTGCCGCCGCCATCAGCGCCTCGATGTCGTCGGCTTTTTTCACCACGGTCGCGGTCAGGTTTTCGTTACCGGTTTCCGTGATGACGATGTCATCTTCAATACGAATGCCAATCCCGCGGTACTGTTCCGGCACGTCGGCATCCGGCGCGATGTACAGCCCCGGCTCAACGGTCAGCACCATGCCAGGCTCCAGCACGCGCGAACGTTCCGGACCGTATGCCCCGACGTCATGCACATCCAGCCCCAGCCAGTGGCTCAGGCCGTGCATAAAGTACGGACGATGGGCGTTTTCGGTTATAAGGGTGTCAACATCGCCTTTCAGAATGCCGAGCTTCACCAGCCCGGTAATCATGATGCGCACCACCTCGCCCGTAACCTCCTGGATGGAGGTGCCAGGGCGGAACAGCGTCAGCGCGGTATCCAGAGACTCAAGCACGATGTCATAGATTTCACGCTGCGCGGAGGTGAATTTACCGTTCACCGGGAAGGTACGGGTGATGTCGCCCGCGTAACCCTGATATTCACAGCCGGCGTCAATCAGCACCAGATCGCCGTCGCGCAGTTCACTTTCGTTTTCGGTGTAGTGCAGAATGCAGCCGTTTTCCCCGCCGCCTACGATGGTGTTATAGGACGGGAAGCGCGCGCCGTGACGATTAAATTCATGGTGAATTTCGCCTTCAAGCTGGTACTCGAACATGCCGGGACGGCACTTTTCCATGGCGCGGGTATGCGCCAGGGCGCTGATTTCGCCCGCGCGGCGCATTACATTCAGCTCTTCTTCAGACTTAAACAGGCGCATCTCATGCACCATCGGTCGCCAGTCCGTCAGGGTGGCGGGTGCAGACAAATTCTGACGTGAGCCTTTACGCAGCTTATCCAGCGCGGTGAAGACAATGTCATCCGCATACGCGTATTCGCCCTGCGCGTGATAGAGCACGTCCAAGCCGTTCAGCAGTTGGTAGAGCTGCTGGTTGATTTCGCTGTAGGCCAGCGCGCGGTCCACGCCCAGTTTTTCTGGCGCCGCCTCCTGCCCTAAGCGGCGACCAAACCAGATTTCCGCGGTCAGATCGCGCACGCGGTTGAAAATCACGCTGTGGTTGTGGGTGTCATTGCTTTTAATCAGCACCAGTACCGCTTCCGGCTCGTTAAACCCGGTGAAGTACCAGAAATCACTGCTCTGGCGATAGGGGTATTCGCTGTCGGCGCTGCGCGTCACTTCCGGCGCGGCGAAAATCAGAGCAGCGCTTCCCGGCTGCATTTTTGCCAGCAGCGCCTGACGACGGCGAGAATACTCTTGACTGGAGATAACCATGACACCCTCCTGTGCGTTATTTTTCTTAGTGTAATGTTGGCTTGCGAACTTCCGGCGCGGTCGGCTGCGAGCGCGTAAAGTTGTCGTGACACAGCAGAGACGCCACGCGCACGTACTCGATAATCTCTTCGAGAGACATCTCCAGCTCTTCCTGGTCTTCGTCTTCATCGTAGCCGAGCTGGGCGATGTTACGCAGATCGTCGATCGCTTCACCCGCTTCGCCGGTCACTTTATCCAGTTTAGGCTGGGTTACGCCCAGGCCAAGCAGATAGTGGTTTACCCAACCCGCGAGCGCATCAGCGCGATCGAAGACGCTGACATCATCGCCTTCAGGCAGATAAAGCTGAAAAAGAAAGCCATCGTCTTCCAGGGAATCGCTGGTTGCGGCGTGCATTTTACGCAGCGCTTCCGCCAGTTCGTGGCCAAACGCCAGCCCTTCGTTGGTGAGGTCGTGGATCAGCGGCTGCCATGAGCTGTCGCTGTTTCCGCCGCACAGTATGCCGCTGATCAGACCGTGCATTTCGGCAGGGGTCAGACCGACTCCCTGCTGGTTCAGTAACTGGTTTAAATCCTTGTAACCAGGCATTTCGTTCTGTATAGACATACGCATTCGTCATCAAAGGGAGGATATTCATGATATGCTACCACTTTGGACCCTGGTGATACCAGAAAAGGGCTTGTATCTTCACATCAGGGTAGCTATAGTGTCGCCCCTTCGCAGCCCCCGGGGCAGTAAGCGAAGGCAGCGCAGTCAATCAGCAGGAAGGTGGCATGTCTGCACAACCCGTCGATCTCCAGATTTTTGGCCGTTCACTGCGAGTGAATTGTCCGCCTGAACAAAGGGATGCCTTGAATCAGGCTGCGGACGATTTGAATCAGCGGTTGCAAGATCTAAAAGAACGCACTAGAGTCACAAATACTGAGCAGCTGGTTTTCATCGCCGCGTTGAACATCAGCTATGAACTGACTCAGGAAAAAGCGAAGACCCGCGATTACGCGGCAAGCATGGAGCAGCGCATTAAAATGCTCCAGCAGACCATAGAACAGGCATTGCTTGATCAAGGTCGCAGTCCCGAAAGACCGGGACCAAAGTTTGAATAACACTTCTCAGTTGACTATGGTAGAGTAACTGTGAAGACAAAATTTCTCTGAGATGTTCGCAAGCGGGCCAGTCCCCTGAGCCGATATTTCATACCACAAGAATGTGGCGCTCCATGGTTGGTGAGCATGCTCGGTTCGTCCGAGAAGCCTTAAAACTATGACGACACATTCACCTTGAACCAAGGGTTCAAGGGTTACAGCCTGCGGCGGCATCTCGGAGATTCCCTCTCTTTTCTTCTACCGACTACCATGACTCAACTCCCTGAAGTTTCTGCTTCACGCCAGGACATCCGTCAGCTTATTCGCCAGCGTCGTCGCGCCCTAAGCGCCGAGCAACAGGCACAGTTTGCTCAGCAGGCCGCCGCCCGCATGATGGCCTATCCCCCTGTGGTGATGGCAAACACCGTCGCCCTGTTTCTCTCGTTTGATGGTGAGCTGGATACCCAACCGCTTATCGACCAGCTCTGGCGCGCCGGGAAAAAAGTTTACCTGCCGGTTCTGCATCCCTTTAGCCCGGGCAATCTGCTGTTTCTGCACTACCATCCGCACAGCGAGCTGGTGGTGAATCGTCTAAAAATCACCGAACCCAAACTGGACGTGCGCGACGTGCTCCCGCTTTCCGGGCTGGATGTGCTGATTGCGCCGCTGGTGGCGTTTGACGAGCAGGGCCAGCGATTAGGCATGGGCGGGGGGTTCTACGACAGGACGCTGCAAAACTGGCAGCAGTACGGGTTGCAGCCGGTGGGCTATGCGCATGATTGCCAGGGCGTGGAGGCATTACCCGTAGAGAAATGGGATGTGCCGTTACCGGCGGTAGTGACGCCCAGTAAAACCTGGACCTGGTAGAACAAAGCCGGGTGGCGGCTACGCCTTACCCGGCCTACATAAATCCTCGAACATTGTAGGTCGGGTAAGCGTAAGCGCCACCCGACACACAAACCGCACGACAACTGTAGGTCGGGTAAGGCGCAGCCGCCACCCGACGCCACAGACCGCACGAACATTGTAGGTCGGGTAAGCGTAAGCGCCACCCGACACGCAGACCGCACGAACATTGTAGGTCGGGTAAGCGTAGCGCCACCCGACGCCACAAACCGCACCATCAGTACAACAGGCGCGCGCGAATCGTCCCCGGAATGGCCTTCATGCTCTGCAATGCTTTCTCGGCGATGTCTTCATCCGCTTCGATATCAATCACCACATAACCCATCTGCGAGTTAGTTTGCAGATACTGCGCGGCAATGTTAACGCCCTGCTCGGCAAAGATCTGGTTGATGGCGGTCAGCACGCCAGGACGGTTTTCGTGGATGTGCAGCAGACGACGCCCACCGTGCAGCGGCAGAGACACCTCCGGGAAGTTCACCGCAGAGAGCGTTGAACCGTTGTCGGAATATTTGCTCAGCTTACCCGCCACTTCCAGGCCGATATTCTCCTGCGCTTCCTGAGTAGAACCGCCGATGTGCGGCGTCAGGATCACGTTGTCGAACTCGCACAGCGGAGAGGTGAACGGATCGCTGTTGGTGGCCGGTTCCGTCGGGAATACGTCAATCGCCGCACCCGCCAGATGCTTACGCTTCAGCGCGTCGCACAGCGCAGGAATGTCAACCACAGTGCCGCGCGCGGCGTTGATCAGCAGAGAGCCCGGCTTCATCAGCGCCAGCTCTTCCGCCCCCATCATGTTTTTGGTGGACGCATTTTCCGGCACGTGCAGGCTGACCACGTCGCTCATGTTCAGCAGATCAGAGAGATGCTGCACCTGCGTCGCGTTACCCAGCGGCAGCTTGCTTTCGATATCGTAGAAAAACACGTGCATGCCGAGGGATTCCGCCAGAATACCGAGCTGCGTACCGATATGGCCGTAACCGATAATCCCGAGCTTTTTACCACGCGCTTCGTAGGAGCCCGCAGCCAGCTTATTCCACACGCCGCGGTGCGCTTTAGCGTTAGCTTCCGGAATGCCGCGAAGGAGCAGCAGCAGCTCGCCAATCACCAGCTCCGCCACGGAACGGGTGTTGGAGAACGGCGCGTTAAAGACCGGGATACCGCGTTTGGCGGCGGCATTCAGATCAACCTGGTTGGTGCCGATGCAGAAACAGCCAATCGCCACCAGCTTTTCCGCCGCAGCAATAACGTCTTCAGTCAGTTGGGTACGGGATCGCAGGCCAATGAAATGGGCATCACGGATGGACGCTTTCAGCTCTTCAGTGTCCAGCGCGCCTTTGTGAAATTCGATGTTGGTGTAGCCTGCTGCGCGAAGGCTATCGAGCGCTTTCTGGTGCACGCCTTCAACCAGCAGGAATTTAATCTTGTCTTTCTCCAGTGATACCTTTGCCATTTACCCGACCCTGTTTTTATCTGAACTGATGTTGTGCTGGATTTAAATCCCGTGCAGCCAACATATCAAAAAAAACTATTGCAGCAATATGAACGTTTGCGTCGGCACTCTGAAGAAAAGTCATACAGAGCAAAATGGCAGAGGAAAATGCTGCGGAAAATTACGAACGTGGCAGGATCGGCAAAAGAGGCGGAAAAACGTGACACAAGTCACCGAATTTAGCTTTTCAAAAATTTTTTAGCGGGGGGAGCGTTCCCCCCGTCAGATCATTTTACGATGGTTTTTACACCGTCAGCCGTGCCGATCAGCGCCACGTCCGCGCCACGGTTGGCAAATAACCCTACGGTAACGACGCCTGGAATGCCGTTGATCGCATTTTCCAGCGCAATGGCATCGAGGATCTCAAGGCCGTGAACGTCGAGGATCACGTTGCCGTTGTCGGTCACCACACCCTGACGGTATTCCGGACGACCGCCCAGCTTCACCAGTTGACGAGCCACGGCGCTGCGCGCCATCGGGATCACTTCGACCGGCAGCGGGAAATTCCCCAGAATGTCGACCTGCTTGGAGGCGTCCGCGATGCAGATGAACTTATCCGCAACGGAGGCAATGATCTTCTCGCGCGTCAGCGCCGCGCCGCCGCCTTTGATCATCTGCATATGGCCGTTGATTTCATCCGCGCCATCAACGTAAATGCCCAGACGGTCCACTTCGTTGAGGTCGAAAACGGTGATGCCGAGGCTTTTCAGCTTTTCCGTGGAAGCATCGGAGCTGGAAACCGCGCCCTCGATCTGCCCCTTCATCGTGCCCAGCGCATCGATAAAGTGCGCCGCCGTCGACCCCGTACCAACACCGACAATGGTACCCGGCTGTACGTACTGGAGAGCGGCCCATCCTACTGCTTTTTTCAGTTCATCCTGCGTCATGATCGTTTTGCCTGTGGTGTGAAAACTCAGGGCGCATTATAGAACACGTCGAATGGATTTCGTCTGCCACGAAGGGAAAATTGTGTCATAGTGCAGATTAAGCAAAATTAAGGAGTCAGCCAGAGCAATGAAACGTCCGGACTACAGAACACTACAGGCACTTGATGCAGTTATTCGTGAACGCGGTTTTGAGCGCGCGGCGCAAAAGCTGTGCATCACCCAGTCCGCCGTATCACAGCGTATCAAACAGCTTGAAAACATGTTCGGGCAGCCGCTGCTGGTGCGTACCGTACCGCCGCGTCCGACGGAGCAAGGACAAAAGCTCCTCGCCCTGCTGCGGCAGGTTGAACTGCTGGAAGATGAGTGGCTGGGCGATGAACAGACCGGCTCCACGCCGCTGCTGCTGTCGCTGGCGGTGAACGCCGACAGTCTGGCGACCTGGCTGCTGCCGGCCCTTGCGCCGGTGCTGGCCGACTCCCCTATCCGCCTGAATCTCCAGGTTGAAGACGAAACCCGCACCCAGGAGCGCCTGCGTCGCGGCGAAGTGGTTGGTGCGGTCAGTATTCAGCCTCAGGCGTTGCCAAGCTGTCTGGTGGATCAGCTGGGCGCGCTGGATTACCTGTTTGTCGGTTCAAAAGCTTTTGCCGAGCGCTACTTCCCGAACGGTGTGACCCGCGCCGCGCTGCTGAAAGCGCCTGCCGTCGCTTTCGACCATCTGGACGATATGCATCAGGCCTTCCTGCAACAAAACTTCGATCTGCCGCCGGGCAGCGTACCGTGTCATATCGTTAACTCGTCCGAAGCCTTCGTACAGCTCGCGCGTCAGGGAACCACCTGCTGCATGATCCCGCATTTGCAGATTGAGAAAGAGTTGAAAAGCGGTGAGCTGATTGATTTAACCCCGGGGCTGTATCAGCGCCGGATGCTGTACTGGCACCGTTTTGCGCCGGAAAGCCGCATGATGCGCAACGTCACTGACGCGCTGCTGGCGTTTGGGCATAAGGTGTTAAGACAGGATTGAAAAACTAGCCGGGTGGCGGCTTCGCCTTACCCGGCCTACGGGTTACTGAGCGGGCTTTTCAGTCGGCTCCAGCTGGAACACCACATCAACCTGATCGTCGAACTGAATGGTTGGCTGCTCGTAGGTTTCCTGAGCAGAAACCGGCGCGGCGTCCGCCTTCATCATCCGAACCATCGGGCTTGGCTGGTAGTTTGAAACGTGGTAGCGCACGCTGTAAACCGGACCGAGCTTGGTCTTGAAGCCGGATGCCAGCTGCTGCGCCTGATGAATGGCATCATCAATCGCCGCTTTACGCGCTTCGTCTTTATATTTCTCCGGTTGCGCAACGCCCAGCGAGACGGAACGAATTTCGTTCAGCCCAGCCTTCAGCGCACCATCCAGCAATCCGTTGAGCTTATCAAGCTGGCGTACAGTCACTTCCACAGTACGCACGGCGCGATAGCCTTTCAGGATGCTTTTGCCGTTCTGGTAGTCGTAATCCGGTTGGGTACGCAGGTTCGCAGAGCTGATGTCTTTTTTCGCGACACCGTTCTGTTCCAGGAAAGAGAGGTATTGCGCAACACGATCGTCTGCCTGTTTCTTGGCGGAAGCAGCATCTTTCGCCGCCACGTTCACTTCAATTGCCAGGGTTGCAACATCCGGTACCGCATCCACGCTTGCCGTGCCTGAAGTGACAATGTGCGGGCCGTTTGGCAGTTCATTCGCCTGCACCGACACCGTACCTAAACTTACTAATGCCGCCAGGGCCATCACCTTAAACTTCACTGTCATTCCTCCATGTTGCGAAGAGTGCCCTGTTAACAGGGCTCATGCCAGCAAGCTTAGCGGGTCTTGTTCAGATGTCCATAAGACAACGCTTAGTTGAACAGTCCCTGTACGTGATGAATCCCCTCTTTCGCCAGCAGGAAGGCAATAAACCACATCACCAGCCCCACCAGCGTGTTAATGATGCGCTGCGCTCTGGCAGTCCGCAGCCGTGGCGCCAGCCACGCCGCCAGGATCGCAAGACCGAAGAACCAGAGGAAGGAGGCGCTGACCGTACCGAGCGCAAACCAGCGCTTGGGCTCAACGTCCAGCTGTCCACCCAGGCTGCCGAGCACCACAAAGGTATCAAGGTAGACGTGCGGGTTAAGCCACGTCACGGCGAGCATGGTGACGATAATCTTCCAGCGCCCCTGCTTCATCACTTCGGCGCTCGCCAGCTCAAGATTGCTGCTCATGGCCGTTTTCAGGGCGCCAAACCCGTACCACAGCAGAAACGCTACGCCGCCCCAGGTAACCAGCGCCAGCAGCCACGGCGACTGCATCAGCAAGGCGCTGCCGCCAAAAATCCCGGCGCAAATCAGTAGCAAATCGCTCACCGCGCACAGCAGGGCAATCATCAGATGATACTGGCGGCGAATGCCCTGGTTCATCACAAACGCATTTTGTGGACCAAGGGGAAGGATCATGGCCGCACCTAATGCAAGCCCTTGAAAATAGTAAGTTAACATTGATAACTCTCAGGCAGTTTTCTCTACGTGCAGACTATACTGCGTGACCATCATTAGATAAAATTTAAAATTTTAATGGTTAATTAGAATCACTAATAAAACCCTGCTGTATACAATATTAAGATTTTATAAAACCTGCCCTCTCGCGACCCGGCGTATGCTGTATTGCCCCAGGCCGAAAAATTCTCACAGGAAATCATATGAAACATCAAGGCGTTGCAATGGTCATCTCCGCCATATTTGCGCTCTTAACGGCATTTCCGGCCATAGCGAATGCAGAAAAGATACTTCGCTACACGGACCACGAACCGTACGGCAATATGCGTACGCAATTTATCAAAAACGTTTTCTTTAGTGAGATTGAAAAAGAATCGCAAGGCCGCCTGAAAATTGAAGCCCACTGGAAAGGTGATATATCAAGTAGTTACAATGCGCTAAGTACGCTTGGCCAGGGCACCAGAGCTGATATTGGCATCGTTGTCCCTGAATATACAGCTGAGCAACTGCCGCTTCATCAAATATTCAAAAGCTTTCCCCTGGGGCCTGCAAACGGCGAGGCCCAGGTGCGCTTCTTTCATCGCGTGTTCCAGCAATATCCACAGTTTGCCCGCGAGCTTGGGCAGAATAACCTGGTGAATTTGCAGTTCTTCCTGGGTTATCCGGTCGGGTTCTTTACCCGTCAGCCAGACGTTAAGCTGAAGCAGCTAGAGGGAACAAAATGGCGAACCGCCAGCTTCTGGCACCAGTCATTTTTGCGCAATGCTGGCGGAGCTACCCTGGCAATGCCCTGGAATGACAAGATTACCGACGCGTTGCGCACGGGACAGTTGAATGGCCTTATGGTGAATCTCGACAGCGGAGATGACATACATGCGCAGCGCGCGGCGCCCTACATTCATTATTCTCCTGCGCTCTGGCTGGGGCATGTCTACCTTCTGGTTATAAATAAGGACACCTTAAACGCACTGGACGAGCGGGATCGTCTTGCTATTCGTCGTGCAGCCGAAACCACGGAGAAACAACTCGGTGCGGCGTTGGACAGCGGGCTGGCTTCTCTCACCACGCGTCTGGAAAACGAAGGCGCTAAGCTTCATCTTCTGAGCCGTGATGAGCAATTGGAATGGCAGAAAGCAACGCGATATCAAGAGGTTCAGGAGGAATGGGTACGGCAACAGGAAAGTAAGGGTAATACGGACGCAGGCAAATTGATGCATGAGCTACGTTTATTGCTGGAGGCTAACGCCCGGCAAAAGCGATAGGCTCAACGCCCGCATACAATGCGGGCGTTGTCTGAACTGACGGGCGTTAGTCAGCTTCTTTCACTTTTTTGAAGTTCACATCCATCTGCGGATAAGGGAAGCTGATGCCGTTGGCGTCAAAGTCACGCTTGATGCGTTCCAGCACGTCCCAGTAAACGTTTTGCAGATCGCCACTTTTACTCCAGATGCGCACCACAAAATTAATGGATGACGCGCCTAGCTCGTTCAGGCGAACGGTCATTTCGCGATCTTTAAGAATGCGGTCATCTGATTCGATGATATCGGTAATCAGCTTTTTCACCAGCTCAGTATCTGAATCATAGCCAACCCCGATAATGAGTTCATTACGGCGAACCGGCTCACGAGAGAAGTTAGTAATGTTGCCATCAATCACTTTCTTGTTTGGCACAATGACGATTTTGCCGTCTGCCGAACGCAGCGTGGTGGAGAAAATCTGCACGTTCAGCACGGTGCCCGCAGTGCCACCGAGATCAACATACTCTCCGGCACGGAAAGGACGGAACGTCACTAACAGTACGCCAGCTGCAAGGTTAGCCAGCGAGCCCTGAAGAGCGAGACCTACGGCCAGACCAGCGGCACCAAGTACGGCAATGACCGAAGCGGTTTGTACACCGACCCGCCCCATTGCCGCAATGAGGGTAAACGCAATAATCCCGTAACGCACCAGCGCAGAAAGGAAATCAGCAACGGTTGCATCGATATGACGGGATAGCATTACGCGATTAACGCCCCTGGAAACCGTACGGGCAATAATCATCCCCACGACAATGATGGCAATTGCTGCCGCAATATTCACAGCGTAACTAATCAGGAGCGCCTGGTTGCGCACCAGCCAGGAGCCAGCGTTATTGATGCTATCTACAACACCGAGATCTTCCATTTATCTTTCCTTATGCTCATAAAAACCACAAAATCTATCCCACACGGAGACAGGCAGGTCAGTAAAGGGTAAACAAAAAGCCATGATATTGCCAAACAGATCACAAAAACAGAGGCATCAGGCTATTGAAAAGGCATAAAAAAGGCCCGCATATGCGGACCTTCTTGACGCTATGAACAGCTCAAATTACAGAACGTCAACCGCGTTCAGTTCTTTGAATGCCTGCTCCAGACGAGTAATCATAGAAGTCTGGGCAGCGCGCAGCCATACGCGTGGATCGTAGTATTTCTTGTTCGGCTGGTCTTCGCCTTTCGGGTTGCCCAGCTGACCTTGCAGGTAAGCTTCGTTGGTTTTGTAGTATTGCAGGATACCGTCCCAGGTTGCCCATTGGGTGTCGGTATCGATGTTCATTTTCACTACGCCATAGCTTACGGAATCTTTGATTTCCTGAGCAGAAGAACCGGAACCGCCGTGGAAGACGAAGTTCAGGCTGTTGTGCGGCAGGTTGTGTTTCTTAGACACGTATTCCTGAGAATCACGCAGGATGGTCGGGGTCAGAACCACGTTACCTGGTTTGTATACGCCGTGTACGTTACCGAAGGACGCTGCGATGGTGAAGCGTGGGCTGATTTTGCTCAGCTCGGTGTAAGCGTAATCAACATCTTCTGGCTGAGTGTACAGAGCAGAAGCGTCCATGTGGCTGTTGTCCACACCGTCTTCTTCACCGCCGGTGCAACCCAGTTCGATTTCCAGGGTCATGCCCATTTTGGACATACGCGCCAGGTACTTAGAGCAGATCTCGATGTTTTCTTCCAGAGACTCTTCGGACAGGTCGATCATGTGAGAAGAGAACAGTGGCTTACCGGTTGCTGCGAAGTGTTTTTCACCTGCGTCCAGCAGACCGTCGATCCATGGCAGCAGTTTTTTCGCGCAGTGGTCAGTATGCAGGATAACCGGAACACCGTAGTGCTCAGCCATCTGGTGAACGTGATGTGCGCCAGAGATAGCACCCAGGATAGCAGCGCCCTGAGGAACGTCAGTTTTCACGCCTTTACCTGCGATGAACGCAGCGCCGCCGTTAGAGAACTGAACGATAACCGGTGCTTTAACTTTTGCAGCGGTTTCCAGTACGGCGTTGATGGAGTCGGTACCTACGCAGTTAACTGCTGGCAGAGCGAAGTTGTTTTCTTTAGCTACCTGGAACACTTTCTGTACGTCATCACCAGTGATAACGCCAGGTTTTACGAAATCAAAAATTTTAGACATGTTGCTTAGTCCTGTATCTTCGGCCGTTAGAAAAGGTGCGAGCTCTGATAAGCGCGCTGAAAATTGGGCAGGTTTCCCTGCCCCTGAATGGCTTACTTCTTAGCGCGCTCTTCGAGCATTGCTACTGCTGGCAGGACTTTACCTTCCACGAATTCGAGGAATGCGCCGCCACCAGTGGAGATGTAGGAGATCTTGTCAGCGATACCGAACAGATCGATAGCTGCCAGGGTGTCACCACCGCCTGCGATAGAGAACGCTTCGCTGTCTGCGATAGCATTAGCCACGATCTCAGTCCCTTTGCGGAAGTTCGGGAATTCGAACACGCCGACAGGACCGTTCCACAGGATAGTTTTTGCGTTTTTCAGGATTTCAGCCAGTTTCTGTGCAGAAACGTCGCCCAGGTCCAGAATCTGCTCTTCATCTTTGATGTCGTTAACAGACTTCAGGGTTGCAGTAGCAGTTTCTGAGAACTCGGTAGCTACACGAACGTCAGTTGGAACCGGGATATCACAGGTGCTCAGCAGACGTTTGGCTTCGTCAACCAGATCCGCTTCGTACAGGGATTTACCCACGTTGTGGCCTTGCGCAGCAACGAAGGTATTCGCGATACCACCACCAACGATCAGCTGGTCAGCGATTTTGGACAGGGAATCCAGTACGGTCAGTTTGGTAGAAACTTTAGAACCACCAACGATAGCGACCATTGGACGAGCAGGTTCTTTCAGAGCTTTACCCAGCGCTTCCAGTTCGTCAGCCAGCAGCGGACCTGCACAGGCGACGTCTGCGAATTTACCGATACCGTGGGTAGATGCCTGCGCACGGTGAGCCGTACCGAATGCATCCATCACGAATACGTCGCACAGCGCAGCGTATTTTTTGGACAGGGTTTCGTCGTCTTTCTTTTCGCCTTTGTTGAAGCGAACGTTTTCCAGAACAACCAGCTCACCTTCGGCAACTTCCACGCCGTCCAGGTAATCTTTCACCAGGCGAACCGGGCTGGACAGTTTGTCTTTCAGGTAATTAACAACCGGCAGCAGAGAGAACTCTTCGTTGTACTCGCCTTCAGTTGGACGGCCCAGGTGGGAGGTGACCATCACTTTAGCGCCCTGCTTCAGCGCCAGTTCAATGGTTGGCAGAGATGCACGGATACGCGCGTCGCTGGTCACTTTGCCATCTTTAACCGGTACGTTCAGATCGGCACGGATGAAAACGCGTTTACCTGCCAGATCCAGATCGGTCATCTTAATTACAGACATGGTGAATCCTCTCGTTGATTCTTAAAGTTTTGCAAGCGCAAGGTGCGCTCTACCTGAAACCTTTTGCGGCCATGGCTAACGTGGTGTCGAGCATTCGGTTAGCAAAGCCCCATTCGTTATCACACCAGACCAGCGTCTTGATAAGGTGCGCACCACTGACTCGCGTCTGCGTGCCATCCACGATGGCGCTGTGCGGGTCGTGGTTAAAATCTACTGAGACCAACGGTAATTCCGTATAGTCAACTATACCATGAAATGCTCCCTGTGCCGCTTTTTGCAGCAACAGGTTGACTTCACAGGCTTTTACCGGTTTTTTCACCGTCACGCTAAGATCGATTGCGGTGACGTTTATCGTCGGCACGCGCACGGCAATCGCTTCGAAACGGTCGTTAAACTGCGGGAAAATACGGGTGATCCCGGCAGCCAGTTTCGTATCCACCGGAATGATGGACTGGCTCGCCGCGCGAGTGCGCCGTAAATCCGGATGGTAGGCGTCGATTACCTGCTGATCGTGCATGGCGGAGTGAATCGTGGTCACGGTGCCGGATTCAATGCCATACGCATCGTCTAACAGTTTAATGACCGGAATAATGCAGTTGGTGGTACAGGAGGCGTTTGAGACAATGCGGTGTTCAGCTTGCAGCTCATGCTGGTTGACGCCAAACACGACGGTGGCGTCGAGGTCGTTACTGCCGGGATGGGAGAACAGCACTTTTTTCGCGCCAGCATTCAGATGCGCTTCGCCATGTTCACGGTTACCGTACACGCCGGTACAGTCCAGAACCACATCCACACCCAGTTCGCGCCAGGGCAGCCCTTCAATACTGTTCTCATGCAGCACGCGGATGGCATCGTCACCGACGAACAGCTGTTCCCTTTCCTGGCGAACGTCCCAGGCAAAGCGACCGTGGCTGGTGTCATATTTCAACAAATGCGCCATGCCCGCAGCATCCGCCAGTTCATTGATTGCCACCACGGTGATTTCCGCACGACGCCCGGATTCATATAAAGCACGAACCACGTTGCGTCCGATGCGACCGAAGCCATTAATCGCTACGCGTACGGTCATAGATCTCCTGCAAAGCTATCCCTGAGTTTGAGGTGGCTGAAAGAGTAATCCAGCGACGCCCGAAGGGGAATCCTTGCTGTCACAAACTGCGATTGATTGGTCAATTGTCGAACATTTAATCGACTGAAACGCTTCAGCAAGAATAAGCGAATCGGGGAATAAAAGGAATCTCTGTCCAGATTAAGAGCGATTTTATCTGATCTCCATCACATTTTTCCGGAATAATCCCTTTTCATCCCGCCACGTAAAAACGCGGCGGGTCGACCGGAGCCCCTACTGAAAGCCGCTGAGGATCAGACGAGTCGGTATTCGCCATTTGCCGACATCATCAGTTCAACATTGGCAGGACGGCTGTGACGCAAAACACGCTCCACGTTTGGCCCGTCGGTGCGCGCATAAAACGCGTCGGCGTCGGCCTGAGAGAGTCCGCCGGCCAGCTTACGTCCAACCAGGCGCGTATGTAAGGCTTCGGCGGGGGCGCGAATAAACAATGAAAAATCACAGTATTCCATCAGCGTTCGCCATCGTTCGTCATCAAGCAGCAGCCAGTTCCCCTCAACAATCACGACAGGGGCCGTTACCACGATTGCATCTTCGACAGGGTCGTGCGTTTGCCGGTCATACTGCGGCCAGGTACCGTCGCCCTCTTTTATCTGCCGCAGATGTTGCGCCAGCCTGTCGACATCAAAGGTCTCCGGGGCGCCTTTGTACGCGCGCAGGTTATGCGCTTCCAGCCAGACGTTGTAGTGATGAAATCCATCCATTGGCAACGTCTGAATCGGAGCGAGCCCCTCCATCTGACGAGAGAGATATTCCCAGAAGGCGGTCAGCGTGGACTTGCCCGTACCGGGCGGGGCGCTGAGAAAAACAATCGTACGTCTGCTGGCGCTGGCGAAATGCCGTTTCGCCAGTTGCCGCAGCAAAGGCTTATGAACATTTTCAATTTCGTCGTCAGGATAATGTGCTTCTACATATAGCCCATTGACCGTTAGCCCAATTTTCACGGCGTAAGTTCCTTTAAAATTGTCGTTACCGCCAGGGTGAGCGCCGTCTTGATCATTGCGGTAAAGCGCACCTCAGACCATGCGGCAAAGTCAGCAAATTTCATCGACTCCAGCGCGCTGAATAACGTCGCGTTACGGGTGATGCAATTAACGTTGCTGATAAAATCCCAGGTGATGTCATCGGCGAAGCCAGGGATCGTATCCTGCTCGTTCAGATACTGATAAAACTGCGAAAAATGCGTTATGTCGGCGTAGAGCCATTTTTCCATTTTCCCCAGCGCATAGATCAGGCGTAACGCCACATCGATGTCATCAAGCGGCCCACTCCGGGCGAGTAACGGCTTCACTGCATATTCCACGATCTCTTCATCGTTATCGACAAACAGCGACGGCAGAAAACATTTAATGCCCTGGAGTAAAAAAGACTGTGCCGTCGTCATAAATGCGAGGAGGTTATTCTGAGCATCCAGTTGCTCAAGCACATCGTCTTCTGTCAGTGTCGTCATTTGTATCTCGATAAATCACCGTGAATGCAGAGAGTCTATTATATTACACGTTCGATCTGCGCCGCCGATCAGTAAAGTTTGCGTGCGCACACCCTTCGCAACCTGTTGAATACCTTTAACCAGTTCGCCGCCAGTCACGCCCGTCGCGCTGAACAGGATGTCATTGCCCTTTACCAGTTCGCTAAGGGTATAGATACGATTGACTTCCACCTTCATCTCCGCACAGCGACGGTGCTCCTGCACGGCGACCCTACGGTTCTCAGGACTCTCCCCTTTCGCTTCACAAAAATCGATCAGCTCCGCCTGCATATCGCCACCCAGCGCTTTCACCGCGCAGGCGGAGATCACCCCTTCCGGCGCGCCGCCTGTGGTGTACATCAGATCATAGGGATTATCCTGTAAGCAGGTCAGAACGCTGGCAGCGACGTCGCCATCGGGCAGCGCAAACACTTTCACGCCCAGCCGCGTCGCCTCGACAATTGCATTTTGCAGGCGCGGTTTGTCCAGCGTCACCATCCGCAGATGCTCCAGCGGCTTGCCCAGCGCCCGGGCAACGTTGCGAAGATTCTCTGCCAGCGGGAGAGCGAGGCTGATTGCCCCGGCTGCCGCTGCGTTAACCACCAGTTTTTTCATGTACATATCAGGGGCATGAAACAGGCTGCCCTCAGGCGCAAACGCCATCACAGCCAGCGCATTGCTTTGCCCCATCGCCACCATGCGGGTGCCCTCGATGGGATCGACGGCAATATCCACCGCCGGGCCGACGCCGCTGCCGATCTCCTCGCCAATCCACAGCATTGGCGCATGGTCAATCTCACCTTCGCCGATAACGATACGCCCGCGAATCGCTATCGCGTTTAGCGCCTCACGCATGGCGGTTACCGCCAGCCCGTCGATTCGGTTTTTATCGCCGCACCCGGTTTGCGGCCAGGCGGCCAGCGCCGCCTGTTCGGTCACGCGAAAGAGCGGCCACGCCAGAGACATCATGCCTCAGCCTCCCCAATATCCACCCCAAACTGCGCCAGAAGATAGCGCTCTGCTTTTTCATTCCAGATGCCGTGAGTCTCTTCCACAAGCCTTGCCAGCTCCCGGAAAAGCGGGTCGGTTTTACCCTTTTCGGCAAAATCGGCAATGGCCGTTAACGGCATGGTGACACCGTTATAGATAAGCTTCTTGCCACCAGGAATGTCCGGCAGATTGAGCACCGTATGCGGCACCGCATCAAGGCCGCCGATGTGGGTCACCATAAACGACGGCTGGAGCTGACCCGTTGCACTCAGCGCAATCGCCTCTTTCATGTCTTCCGTCGAACCGCCG
The DNA here is from genome assembly GCF_014930525.1 of Enterobacter cloacae complex sp. S1. Classification (NCBI taxonomy): domain Bacteria; kingdom Pseudomonadati; phylum Pseudomonadota; class Gammaproteobacteria; order Enterobacterales; family Enterobacteriaceae; genus Enterobacter; species Enterobacter cloacae complex sp. S1. The sequence goes on along the minus strand of NZ_JADBRE010000004.1, from coordinate 363,398 downwards.
GAGGTGCCCACCACGTGGGTACTGTTGTAATGGACGTTGTAAAAATTAAATGGCACCTTGAAATTGCTGTCCGTTGGTCCGGCGAAGAAATTCAGGCACCCGTCCTCGGCGAGAAGATCGTCTGCCAGTTCAATGACCGCCGGAACCGCGGCATAGACAAACACGTCGTCAAAGCCTGCATTGTCAGTTAATGCGCGTAACGTAGCGGCAGGGTTCTCCAGTTCGGAGGTATTGACATAGATAAGCTCAATACCCTTTTGTGCCGCCAGCTCAACCGGCAGTAATTTTTTTGCCTGCGCGAGGCGGGCCTCATCAATATCCACCACCACAACGCGCGACGGCTGAATCCCGCCGTTAATCGCATAATCAATAGCGCCAATTCCCATCGGCCCGGCGCAGGCCAGAAGCGCAATATTACCTCCCGGCTTCACACCCATCCGGTGCTCATAGACATATTGCGTCGTATGATAATTGGCGTTATACGCGCCGATAATGCAGCACATGGGTTCCGCCAGCGAAGCCGCCGCAAAATAGGAGCCGTGATAAGGTAAAACGCAGCCCAGATTAATCGCGACTTCTGGAATAATCATATACGTCGCATTGCCGCCAAAATATTCATAGCTGTAGCCAGCAGAATAACCGGTCGGTAATCCCATTGCCGGTTGTAAAACAAAGCGCTGACCTTTTTTATATTTTCCGGTCAGATTTTTCCCGACCTCAACAATCACCCCGGCGCATTCATGTCCGGTGATGACCGGATGTTTTTCCAGATCGTCCGGCACACGTTTATGTTCACTGCCTAATTTCGCTGCCTTCCAGGTTGATAAACAAACGCTGTCAGAAATTACGCTCACCAGCAGTTCATTGTCGCTTATTTCGGGCAGTTCAAATTCACGGATACGAACATCCTGCTTGCCATAAATGGCAGCCACTTTCGTTTTCATAATGACTCCAGGAACCAGATAGATTAATTCGCCGTTAAATGCTTAAAGAGATCGTCAAGCTGCGGATCGCCGAGATAGTTTTTTATCAGCACTAACGGTTTGTCACTGACCCGTTTAGCGCGCCCTTCCAGGCTGGCATGGGTAACAATAATGTCCGCATCGTCAGGCACATTTTCGATGGCGTAATGTTTTACGTCGATATCTCGCCCGGCCTTTTCCAGACGTTTCCGGAATGTCGTCGCGCCCATAGCGCTGGAGCCCATTCCGGCATCGCAGACAAAAGCGATGCGCTTAATATCCCGATAAGAAAACTTGCCTTCCTGCTTCATGGCTTTTACGGCTTTGGCAGAATCATTGAAAGTATCTTCCGTTTCAGCTTCATGGCTTTTATCCATTTTTAAGATCAGGGAGGTGACTGCAAAAGAGACCAGCGTGCCTGCCGTTACGCCAGCAATCGTTGCGAGAAAAGCACCCTTAGGCGTTAAAGCGAGATAGGCGAAAATCGAACCCGGACTTGGGCCAGCAACCAGCCCGCCGCCCAACAAATTAAATATCCACGTTCCGCTCATGCCGCCAGCGATCATCGCAATCAGCGTCAGCGGTTTCATCAGTACGTAAGGGAAATAGAGCTCGTGAATGCCGCCCAGGAAGTGAATAATCATCGCGCCAGGGGCTGATTTCTTTGCCATCCCTTTGCCAAAAAAAGTAAAAGCCAGCAGCAGACCTAATCCCGGCCCGGGGTTGGAGGCCACCATAAAGAAGATGGATTTACCCGTTTCGGAAGCCTGCTGCATTCCCAGCGGATAATAAACACCCTGATCGATAGCGTTATTTAAAAACAGGATTTTTGCCGGTTCGTTAATCAGCGACAGCAGCGGCAAATAGCCCGCATGCACCAGTGCTTCAATACATTCTTTGATAAAGTTATTGGCAATTAACACCGCAGGGCCGATCACTTCAAATCCCAGCAGGCAGAGGAGCATGCCCGCAATACCCAGCGAGAAGTTGTTGATGACCATCTCAAAACCAGCGGGAATGCGTTTATCCAGCAGCCGATCGATGTGCTTAATCACCAGACCGCCGAGTGGCCCCATGATCATTGAGCCGAGGAACATAGGAATATCCGCGCCGATAATCACGCCGATAGTGCCGATTCCCCCCATCACCGCCCCACGTTTGCCACCAACCAGGTGTCCACCGGTAGAGCCAATCATCACCGGCAATAAATAGGTGATCATCGGACCGACAATTTTGGCAAAATGCTCATTTGGCATCCAGCCGGTTGGAATAAATAATGCGGTAATAAATCCCCAGGCAATAAAAGCGCCAATATTCGGGATGACCATTGCAGTCAAAAAGCCCCCAAAAGCCTGGACCTTTGCACGAGCAGACTTGTGTTCCATAATAATGTCCTGTAAAGGAGAGAATAATTATGCGCGAGCGATAATATCCGCCAACTGCTTTTCTGACTTAGCGGTTAACAACGCCGACAGTTTATCTTCTTCACATAATAATTCGCTTAATGCCTGGATAGCGCCGATATGTGAATCCGCATCCGCCGCCGATAAACCAATGAGTAATTTCACGGGCTCATCGTCGTCGGCAAACTGCACTTCCTGTTTAAGAAGCGTTAATGACATACCTGTTTTTAAGGCACCGCACTCCGGACGGGCATGAGGCATCGCTACACCCGGAGCGAGAATGTAATAAGGACCATTAGTAAGCGTCGAGGTTTTAATTGCTTCAATATAACCAGCGTTAATATAATGATTTTGCAGCAAAGACGACATGGACAAATCAATGGCTTCCTGCCAGTCCTTTGCTGCGGATTTTATTGATATTGAGGATTCAGGGAAATAATCAATTAACCGCATATATCATCCTTATTTTATTTTTAGGGTACAACGTATCGCTAAAAACAAAATACGCCTGCGGTAAAATGAAATCAAACGGGGAGAAAATAGCGAGAGTGTCAGACTGTATTTTAATAAAACGAACAAAAACAAATCGTTAAAAACGAAAAATAAAAAAGCAAGTCTATATATGTGATACCCATTGCAAATTACACACATCACGACTTTACGTATTTGTGATATAAATCACCAAATATGTATTGTTATAACCAAAAAAAATACCAAAGAAATAAAAAACGGGCCGCCTGAGCGACCCGTTCTGCCTCATTGGGAGGTTTACAGCAGTTCTTTCGCCTTAGCGACAACGTTCTCAACGGTGAAGCCAAACTCTTCAAACAGCTGTTCAGCCGGCGCAGACTCACCGAACGTGGTCATACCGACGATAGCACCGTTCAGGCCCACGTATTTGTACCAGTAGTCAGCAATACCCGCCTCCACTGCCACGCGAGCGGAGACCGCTTTAGGCAGTACGGATTCGCGGTACGCGGCATCCTGCTTGTCGAACGCATCGGTAGACGGCATGGAGACCACGCGCGCTTTCACGCCTTCGGCAGTCAGTTTTTCCCATGCGGCAACGGCCAGTTCAACTTCAGAACCGGTCGCGATGAAGATCAGCTCAGGCTGGCCTGCGCAATCTTTCAGCACGTAACCACCGCGCGCGATGTTTGCCAGCTGCTCTGGGGTACGCTCCTGCTGCGCCAGGTTCTGACGGGAGAGGATCAGTGCGGTCGGGCCATCATGACGCTCAACGCCGTATTTCCACGCCACCGCAGATTCAACCTGGTCACATGGACGCCATGTGCTCATGTTCGGGGTCACGCGCAGGGAAGCCACCTGCTCTACTGGCTGGTGGGTAGGACCGTCTTCGCCCAGACCGATAGAGTCGTGGGTGTAGACCATCACCTGACGCTGTTTCATCAGCGCAGCCATACGCACGGCGTTACGTGCATATTCCACAAACATCAGGAAGGTAGAGGTGTACGGCAGGAAGCCACCGTGCAGAGCGATACCGTTGGCAATCGCGGTCATCCCGAATTCACGTACACCGTAATGGATGTAGTTACCGGCAGTATCTTCGTTGATTGGCTTAGATCCGGACCACAGGGTCAGGTTTGATGGCGCCAGGTCAGCGGAGCCACCGAGGAATTCTGGAAGCAGAGGGCCAAACGCTTCGATCGCATTCTGAGATGCTTTACGGCTGGCGATCTTGGCTGGGTTCGCCTGCAGCTTAGCAATGAATTCGTTCGCTTTCGCGTCGAAGTCAGACGGCATGTCGCCTTTCATACGACGGGTGAATTCAGCCGCTTCCTGTGGGAACGCTTTCGCATAGGCAGCAAACTTCTCGTTCCAGGCCGCTTCTTTCGCCTGGCCCACTTCTTTTGCATCCCACTGAGCGTAGATCTCAGATGGGATTTCGAATGCAGGGTGTTTCCAGCCCAGAGCTTCACGGGTCAGTGCAATTTCCGCGTCGCCCAGCGGTGCGCCGTGGGAGTCGTGAGTGCCCGCTTTGTTCGGAGAACCGAAGCCGATGATGGTTTTGCACATCAGCAGGGACGGTTTGTCGGTCACGGCGCGCGCTTCTTCTACGGCACGTTTAATCGAGTCAGCATCGTGGCCATCAACGCCGCGCACAACGTGCCAGCCGTAGGCTTCGAAACGTGCGGCGGTGTCGTCAGTAAACCAGCCTTCAACGTGACCGTCGATGGAGATGCCGTTGTCGTCGTAGAACGCAACCAGTTTGCCCAGCTTCAGGGTGCCTGCCAGGGAGCACACTTCGTGAGAAATGCCTTCCATCATGCAGCCGTCGCCCAGGAAGGCGTAGGTGAAGTGGTCAACGATGTCGTGGCCAGGACGGTTAAACTGCGCCGCCAGGGTCTTCTCTGCAATCGCCATACCTACGGCGTTAGCGATGCCCTGACCCAGCGGACCGGTAGTGGTTTCAACACCAGCGGTGTAGCCCACTTCCGGGTGACCTGGAGTTTTGGAGTGCAGCTGACGGAAGTTTTTCAGCTCTTCGATTGGCAGATCGTAGCCAGTGAGGTGCAGCAGGCTGTAGATCAGCATAGAGCCGTGGCCGTTAGACAGCACGAAACGGTCGCGGTCTGCCCATGCCGGGTTCTGCGGGTTGTGGTTAAGGAAATCACGCCACAGGACTTCGGCGATGTCAGCCATGCCCATAGGGGCGCCCGGGTGGCCGGATTTGGCTTTCTGTACTGCGTCCATGCTCAGCGCACGAATAGCATTAGCAAGCTCTTTACGTGAGGACATTTTAACTCCAGATCGGACTGTTAAAGGCCATGCCCTTGACGACAGCGCGTTTTGGGCTACGCCGGAAAAAAGTGCCAACAATGTAACCCAAGCCGCAGGGCATGTACATGGACCATTCTTTTGCAGCTTAAGAAATCTCTGGATCATGCTCGCATGTTGCGCAATCTGCTCGCCCGCCCCTGTCGATATTCCTTATACTTAGCCTCACCGGCTTCGCTGACGGTGCACTTTTCGGATTTTATTCAGATTAACGAGTACGGAAGCAACATAATGAAAATGCGTGCAATAGTGCTGGCCCTGGGTACAACGCTCCTGCTGAGCGGCTGCCAAAATATGGATTCTAACGGTCTGATGTCGTCAGGGGCCGAGGCCTTCCAGGCGTATTCCCTGAGCGATGAGCAGGTTAAAACGCTGAGCGACCAGGCCTGTAAAGATATGGATGCAAAAGCCACCCTCGCCCCGGCTAACAGTACCTATACGCAGCGTCTGAATAAGATTGCTTCCGCCCTGGGCGACAACATCAACGGCCAGCCGGTGAACTACAAAGTCTACGTGGCGAAAGACGTGAACGCCTTCGCGATGGCAAACGGCTGTATCCGCGTATACAGCGGGCTGATGGACATGATGACCGACAACGAAGTCGAAGCGGTGATCGGCCACGAAATGGGCCACGTTGCACTGGGTCACGTGAAGAAAGGGATGCAGGTTGCGCTGGGTACTAACGCCGTTCGTGCGGCGGCGGCCTCCGCGGGCGGCATCGTCGGCAGCCTGTCTCAGTCTCAGATTGGCGACATGGGCGAGAAGCTGGTCAACTCGCAGTTCTCCCAGCGCCAGGAGTCCGAGGCGGACGACTACTCCTACGATCTGTTGCGCAAACGCGGCATCAATCCATCAGGTTTAGCCACCAGCTTCGAAAAACTGGCGAAACTGGAGGAGGGCCGTCAAAGCTCCATGTTTGACGATCACCCGGCCTCGGTTGAGCGTGCGCAGCATATTCGCGACCGTATGGCGGCAGACGGAATTAAATAATTTCAGAAGGAGGCAGTTTTGCCTCCTTTTTATTTCGCATGAATTGTTAACTTAAAAGCACGTATCGATAACACCCCTGAAAGCCCCGCCAAATCTACCCTGCCACTCTGAAATGTCTGGTCACATAATTATTGCAAAGGTAACTTTTTCCGGTAATTATCTCTTCCGCAGTTATTCAAATTAATATATCCAGACAGAGACGTTCCCTCCGTGAAAAAAGAATTATCATTAATTGCTTTAAGTTTATTTGCCGCATTACCTGCCGCCGCAAGCCAGCAATCCGACAGCAAGGGTTTTATTGACGACAGCCATCTGGATCTGTTTTTACGCAATGCGTATATCAGCCGCGACTACCATCAGGGCCAGCAGGACAAAGCCGAATGGGGTCAGGGGATCATCGCCACGTTTGCATCCGGCTATACCGAAGGGCTGGTGGGCTTCGGCGTGGACGGTATCGCGCAGTATGGCGTGCGTCTGGACGGTGGCCGCGGCAAGAGCGGCGCGGGCGGCATCGACTTCTTTAAGCAGGAAGACGACGGCCGGGCAAAATCCGATCTGGCAAAGTTTGGCGCAACCGCCAAAATGCGCATCTCCAATACCGTACTGAGCTACGGGAATCAGCGCCCTGAGCTGCCCATCGTGAATGCCGACAGCTCCCGCCTGCTGTTTGAAAGCTACACCGGCACCATGCTGACCTCGAAAGAGATCGACGGTCTGGAAGTCAACGCCGGTTACTTCACCGACGAGCAGCGTAAAAGCGATGACCGCCACGACAGCGGACTGAAGAGCCTCTCCTTCGGCGGTGCGAGCTATCAGTTTAACGACCATTTCAGCGGCGCGCTGTACGCCTCTCATAACGAAGAGGTGATGAACAAGCAGTACCTGGGCATGAACTTCAAACAGCCGTTCAGTACCGGGCAGCAGCTGGTGCTCGACTTCAACGGCTATAACTCCCGTCTCGACCAGCATTACGCGGACAGCCTCAACACGGGCCGCAGCAACACCATCTGGAGCCTGGCAGCGAGCTATATCTGGGACATTCACACGTTCAAAGTGGCGTACCAGCAGAGCAGCGGCAGTACCGGCTACAACTACGGCGGCTATCGCGACAAAGGCGGCGTGGGTGACGGCGGTAACACCATCTGGCTGGCGAACTCCTACTGGTCTGATTTCAACGGCGAAGATGAACGTTCCTGGCAGGCATCCTACGGTCTGGACTTTGGCGGCCTTGGTTTACCGGGCCTGAGCTGGACCACCGCCTACGTGCGCGGCGATAACATCAAAACCTCTGAAACCAGCAATGGCAAAGAGCACGAGTGGTTTAACCAGATCCAGTACCAGGTGCAGGATGGCCCGGCGAAAGATCTGAAGCTGAAGCTGCGCTACTCCGTACTGCGCGTCTCCAGCAACGCCAGCGAGTACAACGTGGGCGGGGACGAGATCCGCGCTTACGTGGAATACCCGTTTAACGTGTTCTGATGAAAAAAGCCGGGTGGCGGCTTCGCCTTACCCGGCCTACCGTTTTCTCCCTGTGGAAGAGGGTTAGGATAAGGGGAAACAGCTAGTAAAGCGTCTTCTGCGGCGGCCCCGCAAACTTAAGGGCGCCAATCTGCCCCATCCGCACTTCCACTACCGACGGCCCCGGCATCGCCAGCGCCTCCGTCATCACCGCATCAAAATCCTCTGCCCGCTCAACGCTCCACGCCTGAAGGCCAATCGCCTGCGCCAGCAGGGTAAAGTCCGGCGTATGCAGCTCGTTATAATACTGACGCCCGCCGAAATACTTATCCTGAATACCGCGCATCACCCCGTAGCCGCCGTCGTTCATGACCAGCAGCGTCACGTTGGCTTTCTCCTGCGCCAGCGTCGCCAGCTCGCCTAAATTGAGGCTAAGGCCGCCGTCGCCCACCAGCCCCACCACCTTGCGCTGCGGGTTGGCAATCGCGGTGCCGATCGCCATCGGCAGCCCCATACCAATCGCCCCGGCGAGGGAGTGAATGTTCATCAGCGGACCGTTAGCCCTGAACAGGCGGCTACCCCACAGGCTGCCGGACACGGTGATATCGCGCACCAGCAGGCCATCTTTCGGCAGCGCTTTCTCGATGGCATCGTTGAGCTTCGCGTAGGCGCCGCACTGCTCGCGCAGCCCCTGTTCGGCTTGCTCAACCGCCTGCTGCACCTGCGTATCCCACTGTGCGTTGCCCCACTCGCGGCCCTGAATTTTGTCTGCAAGCGCGCCAAGCACCGCTGAACAATCGGCTATCAACGTGCTATCCATCAGGTAGTTACGGCTTGCTGCCGCCGGGTCGATATCGATCTGCACCCGCGGGGAAGGGAGCTCAAGCGTCCAGGAGCGGGTTTCGTTGCTGCGCAGACGTGAACCGGCGACCAGCATAAAATCACACTGCGCAATGAGCGCCTCCACCGACGGCGAGTTGTGGAACGCCCGCAGGCTGGCGCGGTGGCTGTCAGGCAGCACGCCGCGCGCATGGGTGCTGGAAATCACGGTGATGCCCGCATCCGCCAGCTTTTTCACCGCGTCAACGCTGCCCAGCGCCCCGCCCCCCAGCCACAGCAGCGGCTGTTTTGCCTGCTTCAGCTGCGCCCACAGCGCGTCGACAACGCTCGCATCAACGCTCACACCCGACACCGGTTTCACCGGGGCGGTCACCAGCGACAGCGGAATTTTCGCCCCCTGAATATCAATCGGGATTTCCACCGAGACCGGTCCGCACGGCGGGGTCTGCGCGTCCTGGATAGCTTTATGCAGAATCGCTATCGCCTGATTCGCATTGCTGATGCGGTACGCCCGTTTTGAGCTGGCCTTCAGGAAGGTCAGCTGGTCACGGGTTTCATGGATAAACCCGGTGTCGGCGTCCAGCCAGGCTTTCTCAACCTGCCCGGTTAAATGCAGCAGCGGCGTGCAGGCATTCATGGATTCCACCAGCGCGCCTACCGCATTACCCGCCCCCGCGCCGGTGCTGGTCAGCGCCACGCCGAGGCCGGAAAAGCGCCCGTGGGCATCGGCCATGGTGACGGAACCGGCTTCACCGCGCGCAGGCACAAAGCGGATATTGCCCCGCTGCCCAACCGCATCCGCGATCGGCAGGTTGTGAATAGAGATGACGCCGTAGATGGCCTCAACCTGATACTGCTCCAGCGTTCTGGCGATGGCGTCGCCGACGGTTATCATTTCGCTCATTGCTCACCCTTTCTCAGTCGCACCAGTGGTTGACGCTGTTACCCGTCGCCAGATAAATGCTCTTTTGTTGCATCCAGGCTTTCAGCCCCTGGATACCCTTCTCGCGGCCCAGACCGCTCTCTTTAAAGCCCCCGAACGGGGTCGAAATCGCAAAGACTTTGTAGGTGTTGATCCACACCGTGCCTGCCTCCAGCTGCTCGCTGAGACGCAGGGCGCGCCCGGTATCGCGCGTCCAGATCCCCGCCGCCAGGCCGTAAACCGAGTCGTTCGCCTCGCGGATAAGCGTGGCTTCATCGCCAAACGGCATCGCCACCAGCACCGGGCCGAAGATCTCTTCCTGACAGGCGCGGGCGCTGTTGCTCAGCCCTTCGATAATCGTGGGCAGGAAAAAGCTGCCGTTTGCCAGAGCGGGATCGGCGGGTATCTCACCGCCGCACAGCACGCGGCCCCCTTCACGCTTCGCCAGTTCGACGTACTCGATCACGCTCTGGCGATGTTTTTCGCCGATCAGCGGTCCGACATGCACGCCGTCGGTAAACGGGTGTCCGACGCGCAGCCCGCGAGTTAATTCCAGCAGCCCCGCCATCAGCGGGGCGTAAATGCTCTCGTGGATAAACAGCCGCGACCCGGCGATACACGCCTGCCCCGCCGAGCTGAAAATGCCATAGCAGATCCCGCGCGCGGCCTGTTCGATATCAGCATCCTCCAGCACAATGGTCGGCGATTTGCCGCCCAGCTCCAGCGAGGCCGGGATCAGTTTTTCCGCCGCCACGTGCGCCAGATGACGGCCCGTGGAGGTACCGCCGGTAAAGGAAATTTTGCGCACGCGAGGATGGCGCGCCAGCGCATCGCCAATCACCGACCCTTTGCCCGGCAACACGCTCAGCAGCCCGGCGGGCAGCCCGGCCTGTTCAAAAATCCGCGCCAGCTCCAGCGCCATCAGCGGCGTGGCTTCGGCGGGCTTGAGGATCACCGCGTTACCGGCAGCAATGGCCGGCGCGACCTTCTGCATTTCGCTGGCAATTGGCGAGTTCCACGGCGTGATGGCCGCTACCACGCCGAGCGGCTCATAGCGGCTCAGCGTCAGCAGATCCGGCTGGCGCGGCGTGGGCAGTTCCCCTTCCAGCAGCTCGCAGGCGGCGGCAAAGTAGCGCGCCGTTCCCGCCGCGCTCATCACCAGCCCGCGCGCTTCCGCCAGCGGCTTGCCGTTATCACGGCTCTGCATCTGCGCCAGCGCGTCGACGCGGGATTCAATGAGATCGGCAACCTTATGCAGGATCTTCGCGCGCATATGCGGCAGGCTGTTACGCCATGCGGGATCGCGCCAGGCGCGCTCTCCGGCGGCTACCGCCTCCTCCAGGTCATCCAGACTGGCGGCGTTCAGCGTCGCGTTGATCGACCCGTCTGCCGGGAAGTGGCTCTGCATCGGGTTGCCGCCGCCGTGTCGCCACTGGCCGCCGATAAAAATCTTCAGATCGTCCATCGTCTCTCCTCAGCTCAGGGCCAGCTCGCGGCAGGCGCGCACCGCGCTCAGTGCCGCCAGGGTGGAGGTTTTTGGATTAGAAGCCAGCGGCAGTCCGCTCAGCTCCAGATGAAACTCGCCGAACAATCCTTCCACGTGGAGCGTGTGGGTATTGCGTTTCGTTGCCGGGTCAACCATCAGCTGCACGCGGGTGTCGTCCATCCCGACGCCGCCGAGCGCCACGGTCGCCGCCACGTTGGCGTTCGCCGGGAACAGGCGCGCCGCCTCGCGGGCGCTGCCTTCAAAAAAGACCTTTGCCTCTGACACCGCATTCAGATCGATAAGCTGCTCGGCATAGCTGCCGCGCCAGCTGGCCGGGCTTTTACGCGACTGATAGGTAACGCGCTCAAGGCCGCCCTCTTTCGCCGCCGCCAGCCCGTCGATACCGGCCACCGCACCGGAAAGCAGGGTCAGTTTTCCGCCCGCAGCGAGCAGACGCTGCTCCAGCGCGCTGTCCGCCAGCGCGCCGGTGGAAATGACGGCCAGATGCCAGCCGCGACGCAGGATCTCTTCCCCGTACTGGGCCACCGCCTGCTGGCTGGCGCATTCCAGCACCAGATCCGGCGTTTGTGCGCACGCCATCGGCGACGTCAGCGCCTCAACCGCATCGCCAAACTGGTCGTGAATGGCGGCATGGTGAGACGCGCGCGCCACGATCCAGCCGATAGCCACGCCGGCGGGCAGGCGCTCAATCACCGCCTGCGCCATGGCGCCAAAACCAATCAACATTACCTTTTTCATGATGTGTCCTTACAGATGGCGGCAGAAGCCGCCGGAAACGTCCAGCGCCGCGCCGGTGGTAAACGAGGCCAGCGGCGAAGCGAGGAACAGCAGCGCCTGCGCGGGCTCCTGCGGCTTGCCGAGGCGCGCCATCGGAATGCCGCGCTTGCGCGCGATATCCGCCGTCCACTCCGGCCAGCTCTGGCTTTTGTCCGCCCGGTTTTCAAAGCGGCGCTGCCACTGGCCGGATTCCACCATGCCGAGCAGAATGGAATTGACGCGAATACCTTTGCCCACCAGCTCTTTCGACAGCGTCAGCGTCATGTTCAGCAGCGCGGCACGAGCGGCAGAGGTGGCGATCATGTGCTCCTCCGGCTGTAGCGCCAGCAGGGAGTTCACGCAGGTAACAGAGGCAATGTCGGACTGCTCCAGCAGAGGCTGAAACGCCTGCACCGGGTTAATCACCCCGAACAGTTTGAGTTCGGCTTCGTGCAGCCACGCCTCGCGCGGGGTGTCATGGAAGTGCGCCACGTAGCCCTGCCCGGCGTTGTTGATCAGCATATCCGCCGCGCCAAAACGCGCCTGCACCGCATCCGCGAAGGCCTGAACTTCGTCGGCGTTCAGCACGTCGCAGCGGTAAGCAAAAATCTCCCCGTGAGGAAATTCGTTTTGCAGCGTCGCATGGGCGCTGGCGAGCCGATCCGGGTCACGGCCGCAGAAGGCGACTTTCGCCCCTTCACCCAGCAGCAGGCGCAGCGTTTCAAAGCCAATGCCGGAAGAACCGCCGGTGACTACCGCTACGCGCCCGTCAATTTGTGCATTCATCGCGCACCTCTTCGTTAATGCGTAAAAGCTGTTGGTTGAAAAACGCGTCGTTATCGAGATAGCTGGCGTGCCCGGCCTGCGGAATGGCGATAAACGGCATGCCGTAGCGCAGCGCCAGACCCTGAACCAGTTCCGGCTGGGTGATGGCATCCTGCTCGCCGCACCAGACTTCAAACGTGCCGGAGTAGCGTTTAAGCCAGCCGTGAATGTCGTCATGTGCCAGCATCCACGCGGCAGCGAGATAGCCTTCCGGGCGCAGCGCCCGCATGCCCGACGCGACGGTGGCGATATCTTCCGCGCGCGCGCCGGGGCGCAGCAGCTTCGCGGCGCGGGTCTGGGCGAGGATGTCGCCCCCCAGCGCCATCTGCTGCTCGCGGTTGCGCCAGACCTGCTCCCGCTGCTCCGGCGCGGCATTGCCGTACCCCTGCGCGGCGTCGGCCAGCACCAGATGAATGACGCGATCCGGGAACTTTGCCGCAAAGGCGCTGGCCACCAGCGCCCCCAGGGAATGGCCGACCAGCACTGCCTGCCAGACACCGGCGCGATCCAGCATGGCCGCCAGCGCGTCGGCGTAATCCCCCGCGTTTGCCCGCGCTACGGCCAGCATAGGGCTTTCGCCGTAACCGGGCATGTCCCACGCCAGCACGCGAAAATCGTTCAGCGCCATCTGCTTGTGCCAGGAGGCGGCGCCGGAGCTGATCCCGTGCAGCAGCATCAGCGGAATGCCGCTTCCCTGTTCACGAAAACCCGTCATCATGCCCCCTTAGCTCCGCTTCACTTTCGAAAGCGGATGGTCGGACGGATAGGTCGGGATTTCCGGCTTGTTGGTCCCCAGCATGACGCACATCAGCGCTTCTTCTTCGCCGTGGTTAAACAGCCCGCGATAGATGCCCGGCGGAACGGAGATCAGGTCACGCTCACGCAGCACAGTTTCGGTGTAGTTGTCGCCGTCCTGGATCATCAGCGTGATCTGCCCCTTGAGCATGAAGAACACCTCTTCCACGTCGTCGTGCAGGTGCAGCGGTCCTTCGCACTTCGACGGCAGCACCATGGTGGAGAAGGTAAAATGGTCCGCCTGCACGGTGTTGGTGTCGTTCGCGACGCCCGTTGCGCCGGTGCCGATGTAGCGCATCTGCGCCCGGCGGTATTTCGGGTCAAAATCGGCCTGGAACTTCAGCGCGTTCCAGTCGTATTTACGCCCTTCGAAGCGCGCGATGCGCGACTCGACCCACTCTTCCATCGTCAGATGGTCAGGTTTGATGCCCGTTTTGTTGGTTACGGTTGAATCAGTCATGACACTCTCCTCAGTAACGTCTCAGCAGCGGCAGTAACAGGACGCAGCCCACCGCCGCCATCACCGCCAGAAAAATCAGCCCGGAATCCATGCTGTGGGTGAAGGCGATAAGCGCGCCCATCACCGCCGGCGACAGCGCGCCCGCAAAGTTTCCAAGCCCGTTGAAGATACCGCCCGCCGTGGCGCTCACCCGGGGATGGGTGGCCTTCGCCAGCAGGGCGAAAATGTTGGGTGCGCCGGTGCCCCACATAAAGGTGCTAAAGCTCATCGCCGCGATGATGGTCAGCGGGGTGTCGAGATGCATCACCGCCGTCAGCCCAACGGCCGCCCCCGCCATGGAGATAAAGCAGGCCGCCGCGCGCTTATCGACCCTGTCCGAGAGCCACGCGCCAATGACCTCGCCCGCCAGCATGGCGATGAACGGCATCGACGACAGCCAGCCTGCATGCTCCAGATGAATGCCTTTGCCTTTGATCAGGTAGCCCGGCAGCCAGCCGTTGATGCCCCACAGGTAGGTCAGGAAAGCGATATTAAAGATGCAGATGATCCAGAAGTGCGGGCTGACGAACAGCTCACGCCGCGCCGCGCGCCGCTCGTCCCGGGACGCCTGCGAGGTGCCGGGTTTTGCCTCCAGGCGGATCCCGCGCAGACCAATGCGCACAAAGATAAGCACCGGCACGGTAAGCATGGCCATCACAAAGAAAGTGCTCTGCCAGCCAAAGGTGTTCAGCAGCCAGAGGGAGAGCGGGAAACCAATCGCCGCGCCAACCGGGGTACCCAGCAGCCACAGCATGGTGGCTCGCGCCTGTAAATGCTGTGGGAAGTTGTGACGTACGATGGCAAAGGCCAGCGGGAACAGCGGTCCTTCCGCCACGCCCAGCAGAATACGCAGGACGATCATCAGCGTGTAGTTATGGGTAAAGCCCATCGCCACCATCAGCACGCACCACACCGCCATCATCCCGGTGAGCAGTCGCAGCGGCGCGATTTTGTCGCCTAAACCGCTCAAAAACACCGATGAGAAGCCGTAGCTCAGCAGGAAGGCGCTCATCAAAATGCCGAGGCGCGTGGTGTCGAAATCAATGCCCATCGCCTGCTGGAAATGGGTATCAGAAAAGAGCGCCGCGATGCTGATTTTGTCGAAAAACGCCAGCAGCACGCAGGCCAGCAGCGACAGCGGGATGGCCCAGCGCACCGCTTTTTCAGGCGTGCGGGTTCCCTCACCGCTTGCCTCAACGGGCGCGGTGTTGGTCTCTAATGTGGTCATCTCTCCCCCTACGGGTGCGGTTTAGCTATCGCAGTGACATCAGTGAAAAGGTCGGGTCGGCGAGCGGGACGTCGGACAGATCCCGCCCCGCCGCCATCCAGCGCTTCGCCAGCTTGACGGTACGCGCATCGTCGAACGCCACCAGCTGCGTCAGCCGCCCGTTGTCGTCCAGCGAGAAGTACAGCGCCTCTTCACGCACGACCGTTCTGCTGCCTGGCTGCGGAATACCGAGGATCTGAATATTGTGCTGGTATTGATCCGACCACAGCCACGGCGCGTCGTCGTAGCCTGGCGCATCGGGGTTGAGCATCGCTTTCGCCGTCGCCGCAGCCTGATTCTGGGCGAAGGCCCAGGACTGGATGCACAGCCCGTAGTGATGGTGCTGGGCGACATCTCCTGCGGCAAAGATGAACGGATCCGACGTGCGTCCCTGGGCATCCACCACGATCCCGCGCCCGGTTTTCAGCCCCGCATCGCGCGCCAGCTCCAGATTGAGATCGACGCCGATCCCGACCACCACCGCATCAAAGGTTTCACGCTGGCCGTCGCAGTGGATGACCGGCAGGCCGCCGTCGTCCTCCAGCTCCAGCGCGCCGCAGCCGGTACGGATCTCCACCCCCTGCTCGCGGTGGATGGCCTCCAGGCGCTGCGACACCTCGCCGCTCACCGAGCGCATGCAGAGCGCGGGCTGCTGCTCGAACAGGGTGACCGCCACGCCGCTTTTCCGCGCCGAGGCAGCAATCTCCAGTCCGATCCAGCCGCCGCCGACGATCGCCAGTTTTTTACTTTCCGCCAGACGACTTTTCAGGCGCTGCGCGTCCTGCCAGTGGCGCAGGGTATAGACCTGCGGATGGCTGGCCCACGCCTGCGAAGGCAGGCGCGCCCGACCGCCGGTAGCGATTAAAAGGATGTTGTAACTAAGCCGCTCGCCGTTGCTAAGAACGACTTTTTTCTCATCGCGATCGACAGATTCAGCGCGCAGTGGCCGGTACCAGGCCAGGTTCAGCGCCTGCTGCACCTCGTCGCTAAACAGCCTTGGGAGCGCCGCGTCCGGCTCCAGCAAAGACGCTTTCGACAGCGGCGGGCGCTCGTAGAAATCCCACTCTTCTTCCGCTACCACGCAAATCTCGCCGTCGAAACCCTCATCGCGCAGGGTTTTCGCCGCCCAGCCGCCCGCCTGGCCGCCGCCGATAATGACAATGCGCGACGTCATACCGCCTCCGGCTTTTTCTGCTGACGGCGCGTGTCGTGGTCAATCCCGCCTTCCACCGCCCACTCGGTAAAGGAGACCAGCGAATGCTCCAGCTCACGCGGCTGCCAGTTTTCCGTCAGATAATCATCGTTGGTGTAATACTCAAACGCCCCGCCGGTCGGGCTGTTGACGTACCAGAAGTACGCCGACGACACCGGATGACGGCCCGGCCCGATAAAGGTGCTCCAGTCATGTTTATTCATCGCGATACCGCCGCCGATCACCTCGTGGATGTCGCGCACGGTGAAGGCCACGTGGTTGAGGCCGCGCTTGCGGTTCGGCAGTTGCAGCAGGAACAGGTTGTGATGGCCGCCGCGCACGCCGCAGCGCAGGAATACGGCGCGGTTGATATAGCGGTCCGAGACCTGGAAGCCGAGCACCTCGCGGTAGAATTTCTCCACTGCCGCCAGCTCTTCCACGAAGAACACCACATGCCCCACGTTGATCGGCTGGGCGCGATCGTAAACCGGGCTGGGGGTGTCGATACGGCGGGCATCGCCCCACTGGTTAATCGGCTCGACGTTCAGCTCCACGTCAGTTTGCTGGGTCACCTGCACGCGCAGCGTCATGCCGTTCGGGTCCAGGCACTCCAGCGCGTCGCCCACTTCACGAAAACCTGGCTGTTGCGCCAGCTTCGGGCGCAGCGCGTCCAGATCAGACTGGCTGGCAACCGCCCAGGTCATGCGGCGCAGGGTGTTGCCCGCTTCAAACGCGGGCGGCAGGTCGGGGCTGTCGATCGGGTTAAGCTCCACGCGCGCGCCGCTCAGGGTGGTGAAACGCTGGCCGCTGGCATCGCCCGTCAGGCCAAAATCACGCATAAATTTGGCGCAGTGCGTCAGGTCTTCCACACCAAATTCCAGCTTTTCAATTCCGGTTACACTCATCGTTCGTTGCCTCATCTGGCCCAGATTGGGCGTAAAACATGCCCGACGCAGTCAAGCGCCTGACGTTAACTCACTGATTTAACTGGCCTGTGACAAATACCCTAAGAAGCCAGAAATTTTATCCGCCGCGAGGCGAACCTCGTTTTGCAGGCGCTCGCGGTCGCTCTGCGGGATCTCCTCCGACGGCACCAGAATGCTGACCACCGCCGCCACGCGGCCGCTTCGGTCATACACCGGGTAGACGATGGAGGAGATGCCGTGGCGGAAGAAGGATTCGCCGATGACATACCCGCGGGCTTTGTCCTGCTGCACCATCTGCCACAGGGCTTCGCGGTCGTGAAGCTGCCCCGGCGTGTTGCCCGGCAGACGCTCATGCGGGAACAGCTGTTCGAAATCAGCGCGGGAAATATCGGTCAACAGCATGCGGCCCAGCGAGGTGCAGTGCACCGGCAGGCGGGTACCAATGCTGACCTGGTTGATGCGCGACCCGGCGGCGCTGACGCGGGCGATGTAGATAATGTCGCGCCCGTCGCGGATCGCCAGGTGGCTGCTGCACTGGCTCACGTCGCGCAGCTGCTCGATGACCGGCTGGCCAACCTGGGCCACGTCAAGCGAGGCGATGTACTCAAAGCCCAGGCGCAGCACGTTCATGCCCAGCGAGAAGGTATTGGTGCGCGCGTTGCGCTCCAGAAAGCCCATGAACTCCAGCGTCTGTACCACGCGGTAGGCGGTGGCCTTCGGCATATCCACCAGCCGGTGCAGCTCGGCAAAGGTCAGTTCGCGATGCTGCTCGCCAAAGGCCAACAGCAGCTGTAAACCGCGCTCCAGCCCCGGCACCAGATACTTCACTTCCCGATCGTTTGCCATCATCGCCCTACCTCAATTAAAGACAAAACCGCCGTTGACCGGGATCAGCTGTCCGGTGATGAACCGCGACAGATCGCTTAACAGCCAGACCACGCTGCCGGTGACGTCTTCCGGCTGCTGCGCCCCCGCGAGCGCGCGGCCGTTTTCGTAGAGCTGATGCCGCTCGGCCGGCACATATTCGGTTGCCTCGACGCGGGTCAGGCCCGGCGCGATGGCGTTGATTCGTATGCGCTTTTCACCCAGCTCGCGCGCCATTGAACGCGTCATGGCAATGACGGCCCCCTTGCTGGCGACGTAGGCCATCAGGCGCGGCGCGCCCCACAGCGCGGTGTCGGACGCGACGTTCACAATGCCTGCCCCTTCGCGCAGCAGCGGCACGGCGGCGCGCGTCACCAGCCAGGTGCCTTTGACATTGACGCTCATCACCCGATCCCAGAGATCCGGATCGTAATCGAGCATGTTTTTGCCGCCCACACCCGTCGCCATCGCCGCGTTGTTCACCAGGCCGTCAATCTGCCCTTGCTCGCCAATGGCGCTGAACACCTGGTCGATAGAGTGCTGATCGGCCAGATCGATAACGTGCGATTCGATCGCATAGCCCTGCTCGAGTAGCCGGTGGGCGCTCTCGGCCAGCTCGCCTTTGAGGATGTCGCACATCACCACCGCCGCGCCCTGCTCCGCGCAGGCTTTGGCAAAGTGGTAACCCAGCCCGCGCGCGGCGCCGGTCACCACGATGCGCTTTCCGCTCAGCAGCCCGTTCATCAGGCGGCTCCCTGCTGTGCTTCACGCATCGCCAGCTGCTCTTTGGCGGCCTTTTGCATCATGCGGCGCAGGCGCGAGAGGCCAACGTCGTGCTGATACAGGTACTCATGATCGCGCGCGTTTGGCGCCAGGCTCTCCAGCACCACGCGGTCCTGCTCCAGCACTTCCCAGTGCAGTTTTTCCAGCCGGTTGCGGTACATGAAGCGCCACATATCGCGCTGCCAGCCCTGTACGCGGCGGATGCGCCAGAAGAAGACGCGGCAGTTGTCGTTATCTTCCGGCACCACCATGCCGACGATAAAGAAGTGGCCGCCCGGTCCGAAGCGCTTCTTGTACGGAATGGAGAGGCGCATCCAGCAGGTGCCGCTGTTGCCGAGCTCAACCCAGTCGAAGTTGACGCCGCTCTGCCCTTTCTTCTCGAAAATAAAACCGGTTTTGGTCGGCTGGAGCACCATGTCGGCCTTGCGATCCCCTTCCGCCATCGAGTGCGACGAGGAGTGCAGATAGGTGCCGTGCATCGGGTCCATCACGTTTTCCAGCGCGTACTGGTAATTGCATTTCCACGCGGCGGTGCAGAGGAAGTTGCTGAAGTTTTCCGTGTCGGCGAGTTCATCCGGGAAGGTCAGTTCGTCCGGCTGCTGGTCCGCGGTGACGCCAAACCACAGGAAGATAGCGCCGTGCGCCTCCTGCACGTTATAGCTGCGCACGCACTGCTGGCCGACCAGCGGACATTTATCCACGGCGGGCATGTCTTTCACTTCGCCGTTGCCCGCCACCTCAACGCCGTGATACCAGCAGGCAATGCGGTCCCCGAGGTTCCAGCCCATCGACAGGCGCGCACCGCGATGCGGACAGCGGTCCTCCAGCGCCTGAACCTGGCCATCTTTATTGCGCCAGACCACAATCTGCTCGCCCAGGCGGGTGATGCCCACCGGCGCAGACTGCACTTCCCAGCTCGCCAGCACCGGATACCAGAGGCCACGCAGGCCTCTATCGAGATAGTTTTGTACGGTCGTCGTCATCGCGTTGTCCTCAGTAGCCGTTAACCTGTAAGAATGCCTGGAAGCTGGCGTTGCTCCACGGCTCGCCCTGCTGGTCGTGCATACGCACTGCGTTCAGCCCGCTTACCAGCTCCGGCAAGGTTTCAACGCCCTGTTCGAAGAGATCTTCCAGCGTGGCAATCAGGTTCACCTCCCAGCTTTCCGGCTCGCGGCTGCGGGTTTGCCAGATCAGATTCTGGTAATCACCCGGCTTATGAATGGCGCCATTACCGCCCTCTGCCGGTGGGGTAAACTGGCGGCTTTCCGGCAGCGCCGGGTTGTAGTTCAGGGTGTCGCTCATGCCACGGTCTCCTCGACGAAGGTAATCTGAATCTGGTTTTCAAAGACCCGAACCGGGTAACGATTGAGGTTGCGTCCTCCGGGGCCGTGCAGACACTGGCCGGTTTTGACGTCGAACACCGCCTCGTGCAGCGGGCATTCCACCTTGCCGTCTTCCACGAAGCCCTGACTCAGCAGGGCATAGGCGTGCGGGCATACGTCCTCCAGCGCGTAATACTCACCGTCGATCAGGTAAACGCCGATCTCTTTACCGTCGACGTTGCCGCTAAAAGGGAAATCTTCCTGTACTTGCTCTGCGTCACATACGCCTATCCAGCTCATCACGATCCTCCAGGCTTTTGTTTCATATATGAAACTCTGTTTCTTATTTAATACGGTCAATATAAAAGCGATGAATGTTTCGTCAAGCGACAATGTGACGAATTTGTTAATAGATCGGCAATTAATTAACTAAGTGTGCAAGGGATCACGAAAAAATGCAGCGATATGAAATTTTCATTATTGCAGCGTGAGAAATACGTTTTTTTGATGGTCTCTTATTTTCAATAAAACAGATTGACTTCTTTTCTTTTTACTCTCTAAAAATAAATGAACGTTACCTCTATCGCGTTTCACCTGTGAAACTTATTTTTTATTTATCTTTATTAAACAAAGAGTTTCACTGGTGAACCATTTTAGCTCCGTGACAATCACATTGATGAAAAATATAAGTTACAAAAAACGTAAGGCGGACATGATGACGGCAAGATGGCAAGGCACGATTGCGCTTTTATTACTCATTATTATTTCCTACGTCGATCGGGTAAATATCTCGGTAATGATTTTAAACCCGGAATTTGCCGAACATTTTCAGTTAAATGAAAACAGAATGTTACAGGGAATGCTGATGACCTGCTTTCTGCTGGGTTATGGCTTTTCGGCTTTATTATTAACGCCGGTTATTGAAAGCAAGCTCCATTACCGGCAGGGATTGTTAAGCAGCATTGCGATTTGGGCCGTGGTCTGCGCGGTTTCACCGCTGCTTGGCTCGCTGATGGGGATGCTCGTCGCACGCCTGATTTTGGGCATTGCCGAAGGGCCGCTTTTTTCACTGAAAACGTGCTTTATCAGCGATAACTTTAGCGCGCAAGAGATCGGCAAACCCAACGCCGTGACCGCGCTGGGCGTCTCGCTCGGGCTGGCCGTGGGCTTTCCGCTGGTGACCTGGCTGATGTCGCATCTGGGCTGGGCCGGATCGTTTTATACACTGGCGGCAATCAACCTTCTCCTCGGCGGCGGCTTAATCTGGCGTTTTCTGCCCGCGCCGCGCAAGCTCCCGACCGCGAAAAAGCCGGGGTTTGTTCACACCTTCACGCTGGCCTGGCAGACGCCGCTGCTGGGCTGGATCCTGCTGGTTGAAATCGCCACCCTGAGCTATCTGTGGGGCAGCAGCGCGTGGCTGCCCGCATGGCTGCGTGACGAGCACCACTTCTCGCTGCATGCCACGGGCATGCTTGCGGCGGTCCCCTTCCTGCTGAGCCTGGGGTCAAAGTTTCTGGGCGGCGTGCTGCTCGACAAAATGCGGCCGGAACAGGCGCCGGTACTGTTTGTGGTGGGCGGTACGTTGACGGCGCTGTCCGTGGTCGCGCTGATGCTCAGCCATCAGCCTGCCTGGCTGGCGCTGTTTATGCTTTCGGCTAACGTCTTCTGGGGGCTACAGGGAGCGGCTATTCCGGCGGTGATCCAGCATCACGCCGCGCGGGAAGCGGTGGGCAGCGCTTACGGCATAATCAATGGGATCGGCAATATCTGCGCGGCGTTTATTCCGCTGCTGATGGGGATGGTGATGAGATCGGTGGGGTCGGTCAGTTCAGGCTTTTCGGTGCTGGTCGTCTCGCAGGTTGTCACCCTGCTTGCCGGGGGAATGTTGCTGCTGCGCATGCGGCGCGCAGCAGCAATCAGCGCGTAAGGCTTATTCGCCTTTTTTCGCCGCCTGGATGTAGAGCATTTCCAGCGCCAGGGTCGCCGCGGCCAGCGCGGTGATCTCGGACTGGTCATAGGCCGGAGCTACTTCCACCACGTCCATCCCGACGATGTTCAGATCCTTCAGGCCGCGCACCAGCTTGATGGCGCGGTCTGATGTCAGGCCGCCGATCACCGGCGTACCGGTACCCGGTGCGAATGCCGGATCCAGGCAGTCGATGTCGAAGGTCAGATAGACAGGCATGTCGCCGACGATCTGCTTAACCTGAGCCAGAATATCGTCCACGCCGCGATCGTTCACCTGGCCCGCGTCGAGTACGGTGAAGCCGTTGTCTTTGTCGAACTCGGTGCGGATGCCGATCTGCACGGAGTGGTTTGGATCGATCAGGCCTTCTTTCGGCGCGGTGTAGAACATGGTGCCGTGGTCGAATTCACAGCCGTTCGCGTAGGTGTCGGTGTGCGCATCGAAGTGTACCAGCGCCATTTTGCCGAAGTGCTTCGCGTGGGCGCGCAGCAGCGGCAGGGTCACGAAGTGGTCACCGCCGAAGGAGAGCATGCGTTTACCGGCCGCCAGCAGCTTCTCGGCGTGCGCCTGCAATTTTTCGCTCATCTCACGCGCGTCGCCGAAGGCGTACACCAGATCGCCGCAGTCCACCACGTTCAGGCGCTCGCGCATGTCGAAGTTCCACGGGAAGCGGTTGTGCTCCCAGGCCAGGTTGGTGGAAACCTGACGGATCGCCGCCGGGCCATGACGTCCCCCCGCGCGACCGGACGTTGCCATGTCGAACGGTACGCCGGTGATCACCCAGTCCGCATCGCTGTCGTACGGCTGGAAGTTCATCGGAAGGCGTAAAAAACCAAACGCGTTAGATACCAGAGAGTTATCGTACTGATGACCTAAAGTGCTCATGTCCTGACCTCTTATAAAGTCGATACATTAAAAACAGATGAAAAAAAATCCCCTCCGCGTCGTTAAACCCGACGAGGAAGGGATTGATTCGTAAATTGCATATTGGGGCGAATTATCGCCGTTAATCCATACGGGTTCAAGTGAGTATAGCATTCTGCCGGATGGCGGCTTCGCCTTCTCCGGCCTACATTCGTAGGCCCGGTAAGCGCAGCGCCACCGGGCATCGGCGGCACAGCGGCCTGATGCCCTCACCCCGACCCTCTCCCTGTGGGAGAGGGAGGTTTTCTTACTCGTCTTCCAGGTAGGTGTACCCGTACAGACCCGCTTCAAACTCTTCCAGGAACTGCTGCTGCAAGGCATCGTCCAGACCGGTGTTTTTCACCTGATCGCGGAACTGGGTGAGCAGTTTTTTCGGATCGAGCTGAACGTATTCGAGCATGTCCGCCACGGTGTCCCCTTCGTCGGACAGCTCAACCTCCACGCTGCCGTCAGGGAAGACAAACACGTCAACCGCTTCGGTATCACCGAACAGGTTGTGCATGTTGCCGAGGATCTCCTGATACGCACCCACCATAAAGAAGCCCAGCATTGGCGGGTTCTCCGGATCGTACTCCGGCATTGGCATCGTCGTTGCGATACCGTCGCCGTCGACGTAGTGGTCGATTGCGCCGTCGGAGTCACAGGTGATGTCCAGCAGCACGGCGCGGCGTTCCGGGGCGTGGTTCAGCCCTTCCAGCGGCAGAACCGGGAACAGCTGGTCGATACCCCAGGCATCCGGCATCGACTGGAACAGGGAGAAGTTGACGTACATTTTGTCCGCCATACGCTCCTGCAACTCGTCGATAATCGGACGGTGCGCGCGGTTGCTCGGGTCGAGCTGTTTCTGCACTTCGTGGCACATATTCAGATAGAGCTGCTCGGCCCACGCGCGCTCTTGCAGGCTGAAGGTGCCTGACGAGTAGCCGACGTGAATATCGTGCAGGTCCATCTGGCTGTCGTGCAGCCATTCGCGCAGGGAACGACGCGTGCCCGGCTCGTGCATCTCCTGCCAGGTTTCCCACATGCTTTGCAGGGAACGTGGGGCATCGTCTGCCGGAGGCGTGGCTTCGGTGATTTCGCTACGCTCAACGCCGATGATGTTAGAGACCAGCACCGTATGGTGCGCGGTGACCGCGCGGCCGGATTCGGTGATCACCGTCGGGTGCGGCAGGCCGTGCTCTTCGCAGGCATCGCCAATCGCCCAGATGATGTTGTTGGCATATTCGTTCAGGCCATAGTTTACCGAGCAGTCAGACTGCGAGCGGGTCCCTTCGTAGTCCACGCCCAGGCCGCCGCCCACGTCAAAGCACTGAATATTCACGCCGAGCTTATGCAGCTCAACGTAGAAACGCGCGGATTCACGCACACCGGTGGCGATGTCGCGAATATTGGCCATCTGCGAGCCGAGGTGGAAGTGCAGCAGCTGAATGCTGTCCAGACGACCGCGCTCGCGCAGAATTTCCACCAGCTGAAGCACCTGGTTCGCCGCGAGGCCGAACTTGGATTTTTCACCGCCGGAAGACTGCCATTTACCGGAACCCTGCGACGCCAGTCGCGCACGCACGCCAAGGCGTGGGATCACGTTCAGACGCTCGGCCTCTTCCAGCACGATCGCGATTTCGGTCATCTTCTCGATCACCAGATAGACCTTGTGGCCCATCTTCTCGCCAATCAGCGCCAGACGAATGTATTCGCGATCTTTATAGCCGTTACAGACGATCACCGACCGGGTCATGCCCGCGTGCGCCAGAACCGCCATCAGCTCCGCTTTAGAGCCTGCTTCCAGGCCCAGCGGCTCGCCGGAGTGGATCAGGGACTCAATCACGCGACGGTGCTGATTGACCTTGATCGGGTAAACGAGGAAATAGTCGCCGTTATAACCATACGATTCCCGCGCGCGTTTGAACGCGGCGTTAATAGAACGCAGGCGATGTTGCAGGATCTGCGGGAAGCAGAACAGTGCAGGCAAGCGCTGACCCTGCGCTTCACGGGTTTTCACCAGTTTAGCGAGATCCACGCGCGCTTCCGGGACGTCCGGATCCGGGCAGACACTGATGTGGCCCAGCTCGTTAACGTCGTAGTAGTTATTGCCCCACCAGGCAATATTGTAAGTGCGCAGCATCTTGCTGGCTTCCTGGGAGCTCATCGCAACCTCCTGCATAGAACGTAGTACACCCTGTTCGCCTGCTGACGAAGGCGAAAGCGAAGACATGTCGTCAGACATAGCGAACCTCAACTCTTTGTATTAAGTGTAAAACAGTTGACTACTATCGCAGCGTTATACGGCGATAACAACCCATTAACGGCTCCATTTCCCAGCAGAGTATGCTGAAATCCAGACCGTGCGACCGGTTTCTTATTCATATCATTGTAAAACACGTATCCGAACTCTGTATGACAAGGTTCGGCGAAACCACGAGAAAACTCCTGTATTAACAAGAGCGCCCTTGTTCAGTTTTCACAAAGCGTGACCGGCTCTGGAATCCTGAGAAGCACCGAGATGGGTATAACATCGGCAGGTGTTTAGACCAGAAGTGCGGGTGGGAATCAAATGCGCGCCAGAACGGCTGCGCTGAATGAGCGGAAAACGATGGTTCATTATCTCGTATCACCTCCACGGCCGCCTCTGCTGAAACGGACCACAAGCCAAAGCTAAAAGTTCACTGCTTAACCCGGCTGGAAGTGGCGACACGATGTGTTCATCGAGCGCTTATTTTATATGAGCCGCGCGCCGCGTTTTATACCGAGAAGGTCGCTAAAAAGCAAAACAAAAATGCGCATGTTGCCAGCGTCGTCAGGAAAAATTTCCAGCAGCGTCTTCAACGCAGTGAGAGGTGAGTCAAAAAAAACTGGAAATCGGGTGAAGAAGTGACCTAAAATAGACGTCCAGATGTTAATCCATCCATACCGATTAACACTCAGACTGCCAGTGTCAAAATCCTGTAGGCCTTGGTAGAATTATCTCCTATGGCTATTCCACACAGCAGCTTGAGCTAACCAAATTCCTCTTAGGTGAAATAAAACATGGCAAAACACCTGTTTACGTCCGAGTCCGTATCAGAAGGACATCCTGATAAAATTGCTGACCAAATCTCCGATGCGGTGCTGGATGCGATCCTCGCGCAGGATCCAAAGGCGCGCGTAGCGTGTGAAACCTATGTCAAAACCGGCATGGTTCTGGTTGGCGGTGAGATCACCACCAGCGCATGGGTTGATATCGAAGAGATCACCCGTAACACGGTGCGTGAGATTGGCTATGTACATTCTGATATGGGCTTTGATGCCAACTCCTGCGCCGTACTGAGCGCGATTGGCAAACAGTCTCCGGACATCAACCAGGGCGTTGACCGTGCCGATCCGCTGGAACAGGGCGCGGGTGACCAGGGCCTGATGTTCGGCTACGCAACCAACGAAACCGACGTGCTGATGCCAGCGCCGGTAACCTACGCCCATCGTCTGGTGCAGCGTCAGGCTGAAGTGCGTAAAAACGGCACCCTGCCGTGGCTGCGTCCGGATGCGAAAAGCCAGGTGACCTTCCAGTATGACGACGGGAAAATCGTCGGTATCGATGCAGTGGTTCTTTCCACGCAGCATGCTGAAGAGATTGACCAGAAATCCCTGCAAGAAGCGGTGATGGAAGAGATCATCAAGCCGGTTCTGCCAACTGAATGGCTGAGCTCTGCGACCAAATTCTTCATCAACCCAACCGGACGCTTTGTTATCGGCGGCCCAATGGGTGACTGCGGTCTGACCGGTCGTAAAATCATCGTAGATACCTACGGCGGCATGGCACGTCACGGCGGCGGCGCATTCTCCGGTAAAGATCCGTCTAAAGTTGACCGTTCTGCGGCGTACGCTGCACGTTATGTGGCGAAAAACATCGTTGCTGCCGGTCTGGCTGACCGCTGTGAAATTCAGGTTTCCTACGCCATCGGCGTGGCTGAGCCAACCTCCATCATGGTGGAAACCTTCGGTACTGAAAAAGTGCCTTCTGAACAGCTGACCCTGCTGGTGCGTGAGTTCTTCGACCTGCGTCCATACGGTCTGATTCAGATGCTGGATCTGCTGCACCCAATCTACCAGGAAACCGCAGCGTACGGTCACTTTGGTCGCGAACATTTCCCATGGGAAAAAACCGACAAAGCTGCCCTGCTGCGTGATGCTGCCGGTCTGAAATAATCGACTGCCAGCAGTTTAAACAGGCCAGCCTTTGTGCTGGCCTTTTTTATGTCGGATGGCGGCTATGCCTTACCCGACCTACGGGTAGTGCGTTTTTGTAGGCCGGGTAAGGCGCAGCTGCCACCCGGCAATGTTTGGAACCGTTTACACCTCACTCTCTATACCCCGCTTTCAGAATATTCTCTTTGCATGATCGCATTTCTTCTGCTGTTACATTCCCTTTCAGTTAAGTCTGAAATTTGTGCAAACGCGATGCACATCAATTAATTTACCTCTATATTTTCAAAGCTTTAATTATTTTTACGGTTACAAGTCAGTGTAACCGATTACACCGTTGTGATTTGACTCACATATTTTTATGAGCCGCTCACCTACTCTTAATATCGTAAAAACTGATAACCCAACTGGAGGGCATAATGCCTGACAATAATAAACAGGGGCGTACGTCCAATAAGGCAATGACGTTCTTCGTCTGCTTCCTCGCCGCTCTGGCAGGATTACTCTTTGGCCTGGATATTGGCGTAATTGCCGGTGCATTACCTTTCATCACCGATGAGTTCCAGATTAGCGCACACACTCAGGAATGGGTGGTTAGCTCCATGATGTTCGGTGCCGCCGTCGGCGCGGTCGGCAGCGGCTGGCTCTCCTTTAAGCTCGGGCGTAAAAAGAGCCTGATGATCGGCGCGATCCTGTTCGTTGCCGGCTCACTGTTCTCTGCCGCTGCGCCTAACGTTGAAGTGCTGATCATCTCCCGCGTGCTGCTCGGTCTGGCAGTGGGCGTGGCGTCTTATACTGCCCCGCTGTACCTGTCTGAAATCGCTCCGGAAAAAATCCGCGGCAGCATGATTTCCATGTATCAGCTGATGATCACCATCGGTATTCTGGGGGCTTATCTCTCGGATACCGCATTCAGCTACAGCGGCGCATGGCGCTGGATGCTGGGCGTAATCATCATTCCAGCCATCCTGCTGCTGATTGGCGTCTTCTTCCTGCCGGACAGTCCGCGCTGGTTCGCCGCCAAACGCCGCTTCCATGATGCCGAACGCGTGCTCTTACGCCTGCGTGATACCAGCGCCGAAGCCAAAAACGAGCTCGAAGAGATCCGCGAAAGCCTGAAGGTCAAACAGTCCGGCTGGGCGCTGTTCA
Source organism: Enterobacter cloacae complex sp. S1 (assembly GCF_014930525.1). Lineage (NCBI taxonomy): Bacteria > Pseudomonadati > Pseudomonadota > Gammaproteobacteria > Enterobacterales > Enterobacteriaceae > Enterobacter > Enterobacter cloacae complex sp. S1. The sequence continues at coordinate 335,073 of NZ_JADBRE010000004.1, read as the reverse complement.
AAGAGAACAGCAACTTCCGCCGCGCGGTGTTCCTCGGTGTGCTGTTACAGATCATGCAACAGTTCACCGGGATGAACGTCATCATGTATTACGCGCCGAAAATCTTCGAACTGGCGGGCTACACCAACACCACCGAGCAGATGTGGGGCACCGTGATCGTCGGCCTGACCAACGTGCTGGCGACCTTTATCGCTATCGGTCTGGTGGACCGCTGGGGACGTAAGCCAACCCTGACGCTGGGCTTCCTGGTGATGGCCGTCGGGATGGGCGTGCTGGGTACCATGATGCACATGGGCATTCACTCCCCAACGGCACAGTACTTCGCCGTGGCGATGCTGCTGATGTTTATCATTGGGTTTGCGATGAGCGCCGGTCCGCTGATTTGGGTGCTGTGCTCTGAGATCCAGCCGCTGAAAGGGCGTGATTTTGGTATCACCTGTTCTACCGCAACCAACTGGATTGCCAACATGATCGTCGGCGCAACGTTCCTGACCATGCTCAATACCCTGGGTAACGCCAATACCTTCTGGGTTTACGCCGGTCTGAACCTGTTCTTTATTGTTCTCACTATCTGGCTGGTTCCTGAAACCAAACATGTTTCACTGGAACACATTGAACGTAACCTGATGAAAGGTCGTCCTCTGCGCGAAATCGGCGCACACGACTGATCCTCCTGCGGGAGGCGCCTCTTGCGCCTCCCCGCTTCCCGCTTTATGCTCTGCCCCTATGAAAGCTCCCCGTCTCCCCATCGCCATTCAGCAAGCCGTCATGCGCAGCCTGCGGGAAAAACTCGCCCAGGCCAACCTGAAGCTCGGCCGCAATTATCCTGAACCGAAGCTGGTCTATCAGCAGCGTGGCACCGCGGCAGGCACAGCCTGGCTGGAGTCGTATGAGATCCGCCTGAATCCGGTGCTGATGATGGAAAACCAGCAGGCGTTTATCGACGAAGTGGTGCCGCACGAGCTGGCCCACCTTCTGGTGTGGAAGCACTTTGGCCGCGTCGCACCGCACGGCAAAGAGTGGAAATGGATGATGGAGGCGGTGCTCGGGGTTCCGGCCCGCCGCACCCATCAGTTCGAGCTGGAATCGGTACGCCGCAATACCTTCCCCTACCGCTGCCAGTGTCAACAGCACCAGCTTACCGTCCGCCGCCATAACCGCGTGGTGCGCGGCGAGGCGACCTATCGCTGCGTAAAGTGCGGCGAACCGCTGGTTGCGGAATAATCAACTGAACTTTCAGGAACTTTCCTGATCTGACTGATTGCATACGGGAACAACATTCGTTACGTTGCGGGCTCGTTTTGACACGGAGTGTAAGATGTCCCGTAATGTTTCTCTCGCGGTCGCTTTTCTGGCGACAGCGCTCTCCGGCCATGCTCTGGCCGACGGTATTCACAGTTTCTCTCAGGCAAAAACCGCAGGCGTAAAGATTAACGCCGACGTACCGGGTGATTTCTACTGCGGCTGTAAAATTAACTGGCAGGGTAAAAAAGGGGTCGTGGATCTGGGATCCTGCGGCTATAAGGTGCGCAAGAACGAGAACCGCGCCAGCCGAATCGAATGGGAACACGTTGTTCCGGCCTGGCAGTTTGGCCATCAGCGCCAGTGCTGGCAGGACGGTGGACGTAAAAATTGCGCAAAAGATCCGGTCTACCGCCAGATGGAAAGCGATATGCACAACCTGCAACCCGCCGTGGGTGAGGTCAATGGCGACCGCGGAAACTTCATGTACAGCCAGTGGAACGGTGGCGAAGGCCAGTACGGTCAGTGCGCCATGAAGGTCGATTTCAAAGAGAAAGTCGCCGAACCGCCTGCCCGCGCACGCGGCAGCATCGCCCGCACTTATTTCTATATGCGCGACCGCTACGATCTCAATCTTTCCCGCCAGCAGACGCAGCTCTTCAATGCCTGGGACAAGCTCTACCCGGTGACGGACTGGGAATGCCAGCGCGATGAACGTATCGCCAAAGTCCAGGGGCATCACAACCCTTACGTCCAGCGGGCTTGCCAGGCGCAAAAGAGCTAACCTACACTACGGCAATTCGCTTATATCGCATGACACATGGAATTTCTGACTATGCGCATCCCTCGCATCTATCACCCTGAACTGATTACCCCAGGCGGCGAAATTGCCCTGTCTGATGATGCCGCAAACCATGTAGGTCGCGTGCTGCGCATGGGGGCAGGCCAGGCGATTCAGCTCTTTGACGGCTCTAATCAGGTTTTCGACGCTGAAATTACGCGCGCCGATAAAAAAAGCGTGCACGTGAAGGTGCTGCGTGGCGACGTGGACGACCGGGAATCCCCGCTGCACATTCACCTGGGCCAGGTGATGTCGCGTGGGGAAAAGATGGAGTTCACCATTCAGAAATCCATTGAACTGGGTGTAAGCCTCATTACGCCACTTTTTTCTGAGCGCTGCGGCGTTAAACTGGATGCGGAACGTCTGAACAAAAAGATCCAGCAGTGGCAAAAAATTGCCATTGCGGCCTGCGAACAGAGCGGCCGCAACCGTATCCCGGAGATCCGCCCGGCGATGGATCTGGAGGACTGGTGTGCAGAAGAGGAAAGCGGGCTTAAGCTCAATCTTCATCCGCGCGCCAGCGCCAGCATCAATACGCTGCCGCTGCCCGTTGAGCGTGTACGCCTGCTGATTGGCCCGGAAGGCGGCCTGTCGGCTGACGAAATTGCCATGACGGCGCGTTACCAGTTTACTGATATTCTGTTGGGACCTCGCGTTCTGCGCACTGAGACAACGGCACTCACCGCCATTACCGCGCTACAGGTGCGATTTGGCGATCTGGGTTGAAGCAAAGCCTGACCCATAACCGGAGAAGAAGATGATTAAGCTCGGCATCGTGATGGACCCCATCGCAAACATTAACATCAAGAAAGACTCCAGCTTCGCTATGCTGCTGGAAGCGCAGCGTCGCGGCTATGAACTCCACTATATGGAGATGAACGATCTTTACCTGATCAACGGTGAAGCCCGAGCACGCACCCGCATCGTTAACGTCGAGCAGAACTACGAAAAATGGTACGAATTCGGCACCGAACAGGATATTGCCCTGGCCGACCTTAACGTGATCCTGATGCGTAAAGATCCGCCGTTCGACACCGAATACATTTATGCCACCTATATCCTTGAGCGTGCCGAAGAGAAAGGAACGCTGATCGTCAACAAGCCGCAGAGCCTGCGCGACTGCAACGAGAAGCTCTATACCGCATGGTTCTCTGACCTGACGCCGGAAACGCTCGTCACCCGCAGCAAAACGCAGCTGAAAGAATTCTGGCAGAAGCACGGCGACATCATCATGAAGCCGCTGGACGGCATGGGCGGCGCGTCGATCTTCCGCGTGAAAGAGGGCGACCCGAACATTGGCGTGATTGCCGAAACGCTGACCGAGCTGGGAACCCGCTACTGCATGGCGCAGAACTATCTGCCGGCCATTAAAGACGGCGACAAGCGTGTGCTGGTCGTAGACGGCGAGCCGGTGCCTTACTGCCTGGCGCGTATCCCGCAGGGAGGGGAAACCCGTGGCAACCTGGCGGCTGGCGGCCGTGGCGAACCGCGTCCGTTAAGCGAAAGCGACTGGGAAATTGCCCGCCGCGTCGGCCCTACGCTGAAAGCCAAAGGCCTGATCTTCGTCGGCCTCGATATCATCGGCGATCGTCTGACCGAAGTGAACGTCACCAGCCCGACCTGCATTCGTGAAATCGAAGCGGAATTCCCGATCTCGATCACCGGAATGCTGATGGACGCTATCGAAAAACGTTTACAGAAATAACCTGTGACAGCGCCTGTGTTTATCCCCATACTGGGCGCTGTCGCTTTTTAAACCAGGAAACAGTACCTCTGACAATGAATTTACAGCATCACTTTCTTATTGCCATGCCTGCTCTCCAGGATCCGATTTTCCGCCGCTCCGTGGTCTATATTTGCGAATACAACGAAGACGGCGCGATGGGGATTATCATCAATAAGCCGCTGGAAAACCTCCAGGTGGAAGGCATTCTGGACAAGCTGAAAATCCCTGCTGAAGCGCGGCTGCCGGAAATCCGTCTCGATAAACCGGTGATGCTCGGCGGCCCGCTTGCAGAAGATCGTGGCTTTATCCTGCATACCCCGCCGGTTTTCTCGTCCAGCATTCGTATCTCCGATAACACCGTCGTCACCACCTCTCGCGACGTGCTTGAAACGCTGGGCACTGCCAGTCAGCCTTCTGAGGTGCTGGTTGCGCTCGGCTACGCCTCCTGGGAAAAAGGGCAGCTGGAACAAGAAATTCTGGACAACGCCTGGCTGACAGCCCCTGCGGATATGAATATCCTGTTTAAAACCCCTATCGCCGATCGCTGGCGTGACGCGGCAAAACTGATTGGCATTGATATTCTGACCATGCCTGGCGTTGCGGGGCATGCGTAATGAGCGGCACCCTTCTCGCCTTCGACTTCGGCACCAAAAGCATCGGCGTCGCTGTGGGTCAACGGATCACCGGCACCGCTCGCCCGCTCACGGCGCTGAAAGCTAACGACGGCACGCCGGACTGGAACCTTATTGAGCGCTTGCTCAAAGAGTGGCAGCCGGACGACGTGATTGTCGGCCTGCCGCTAAACATGGACGGCACCGAGCAACCGCTTACCGCCCGCGCGCGCAAGTTCGCGAACAAAATCCATGGCCGCTTTGGCGTCTCCGTTAAGCTGCACGATGAACGTTTAAGCACCGTCGAGGCCCGCGCTGGCCTGTTCGAACACGGTGGCTTCCGGGCGTTGAACAAAGGCAGCGTGGATTCAGCTTCAGCCGTCATTATCCTCGAAAGCTATTTCGAACAGGGTTACTGAGCGCCGGGGTCTACAGCCGCCCCTGCGCCCGTCGCTCCGCCAGACTCTGCTCAAAGTTCTGCATTCCCGCCTGCTGCCCCGTTTGAATAATGCCCGGCAGTTGCCAGGTTTTGCCTTCGCGGATCAGATTTGCCGCCGCCGAGGTATTCACCAGCAGCTCATACAGCGCCACGCGCCCGCCCTGGACATCCTGACGCAGCTTTTGCGCCAGAACCGCACGCAGGCTTCCCGCCAGCTGATTACGCACCGGATCTTTCTCCTGCGCCGGAAAGGTGTCGACCAGGCGCTCGATCGCCTGCGCCGCACCGCGCGTGTGCAGCGTGGCCAACACCAGATGGCCGGTTTCCGCCGCCGTCAGCGCCAGGCGTATCGTCTCGCTGTCACGCAGCTCACCAAGCAGAATCACATCCGGATCTTCACGCAGCGCACTGCGCAGCGCCTCGGAAAAGGACGGGCTGTGCTGGCCTATCTCCCGCTGCTGGATCAGGCAACGTTCGCTCTGGAACATAAACTCCACCGGATCTTCCAGGGTCAGAATATGCCCGTCCGTCTGGTGATTGAGGAAATCGACCATCGCGGCCAGGGTGGTCGATTTTCCGCTGCCGGTGGCGCCGGTGACCAGAATCAGGCCATTGTCATTGGACAGCAGCTCCGGGATCGCTCGCGGCACACCTAACGCAGAGAGCTGCGGGCACGTCAGCGGCAACAGCCGCAGCGCAATCGAAACGCCGAGCATATGCTTAAACGCACTGCCGCGCAGCCGCTGACGGCCTGCGAGGGTAACGGCAAAATCCACCTGCCCGTTTGCCCACCATGCGCCCTGCTGTTCGTCGTTGAGCCACGCTTTTAATAACGCCTCCACATCCGGGGGCGGAAACGGCGCAGGTTCAAGACGGCCTGACCTGCGCCAGCGCGGTGGCGAATCACTGCACAGGTGTAGATCGGAGACGTTATGCTTTACACTAAGGGCCACAATTTCTTCCACATCCATAGACTACTCCTCGGAAAATGAACGACATTGCGCATAACCTGGCACAGGTCCGGGACAAAATCTCAGCCGCGGCAACGCGTTGCGGCCGTGCTCCAGAAGAAATTACGTTGCTTGCAGTCAGCAAAACTAAGCCTGCGAGCGCCATCGCAGAAGCGATAGCCGCCGGTCATCGTACCTTTGGTGAAAACTATGTGCAGGAAGGCGTGGATAAGATTCGCGCTTTCCGTGAACGGGGAAATACAGACCTGCAATGGCACTTTATCGGTCCGCTACAGTCGAACAAAAGCCGTCTGGTAGCAGAGCACTTTGACTGGTGCCACACCATCGATCGTCTGCGCATCGCTACCCGTCTGAGCGACCAGCGCCCTATGGAGATGCCAGCGCTTAACGTGCTGATTCAAATCAACATCAGCGATGAAAACAGCAAGTCCGGCATTACGCTGGGCGAACTGGAGGCGCTGGCGGCAGACGTGGCGGCGCTGCCGCGCTTAACCCTGCGCGGGCTGATGGCTATCCCGGCGCCAGAGTCAAGTTATGAAAGGCAGTTTGCCGTGGCACAGCAAATGGCTGTAGCATTTGAGGCGCTTAAGGCGCGCTATGACACGGTAGACACGCTTTCTCTGGGCATGTCGGACGATATGGAAGCCGCCATCGCGGCAGGCAGCACCATGGTGCGCATCGGCACGGCAATTTTCGGTGCGCGCGATTACCCCCAATAATAAGGAAACCTGAGGAACGCCATGAAGACGTTGACTTTCCTGCTTTCAACGGTCATTGAACTGTATACGATGGCGCTGCTGTTGCGCGTCTGGATGCAGTGGGCCCGTTGTGATTTTTACAATCCATTCTCACAATTTATCGTGAAAATCACGCAGCCCGTTGTGGGGCCGCTTCGCCGCGTCATTCCGGCAATGGGGCCAATTGACAGTTCATCTCTGCTGATGGCGTTTATTCTGAGCGTTATCAAAGCGATCGTGCTGTTTATGGTCATCACTTTCCAGCCGATTATCTGGATTTCAGCCGTTCTGATCCTGGTTAAAACCGTCGGCTCGCTGATCTTCTGGGTCCTGCTGGTGATGGCGATCATGAGCTGGGTAAGCCGGGGCCGTAGCCCGGTGGAGTACGCGTTGATTCAGCTGACTGAACCGTTGCTGCGTCCGATTCGTAGCCTGCTGCCTGCAATGGGCGGAATCGACTTCTCCCCGATGCTTCTCGTTCTGCTGCTGTACGTGCTGAATATGGGTATCGCGGAACTGTTACAGGCGACGGGTAATATGCTGCTGCCGGGGCTGTGGATGGCGTTATGAGTGCAGTTAGCCCCTGCGCCGACGGGCTGGTTTTGCGGCTGTACATTCAGCCGAAAGCCAGCCGCGACAGTATTGTTGGGCTGCATGGCGACGAGCTAAAAGTCGCCATCACTGCCCCGCCGGTTGACGGCCAGGCGAATGCGCATCTGACCAAATATCTGGCTAAACAGTTTCGCGTCGCTAAAAGCCAGGTCATCATTGAGAAAGGTGAACTTGGCCGGCATAAACAGGTAAAAATCCTTAACCCGCAATCTATCCCGACGGAAGTCGCGGCTCTGAAAGAACAGGACTAAACCATGCAGAAAGTTGTTCTCGCCACCGGTAACGCCGGTAAAGTGCGCGAGCTGGCCTCGCTATTAAATGATTTTGGGCTGGACGTGGTGGCCCAGACCGAGCTGGGCGTGGACTCCGCCGAAGAGACCGGCCTGACGTTTATCGAAAACGCCATTCTGAAAGCGCGCCACGCCGCGCAGATCACCGGCCTGCCCGCGATTGCTGATGACTCCGGTCTGGCCGTGGATTTTCTGGGCGGTGCGCCGGGGATTTACTCCGCCCGCTATTCCGGGGTGGACGCCACCGACCAGCAGAATCTGGAAAAGCTGCTTGTGGCCCTGAAAGGCGTCCCTGACGAACAGCGTACCGCGAAGTTCCACTGCGTGCTGGTCTACATGCGTCACGCGGAAGATCCCACGCCGATTGTCTGTCACGGCAGCTGGCCGGGCGTGATCACCCGTGAAGCGGCGGGCAACGGCGGCTTTGGTTACGACCCGATTTTCTTTGTCCCGACCGAGGGAAAAACCGCTGCGGAACTCTCCCGCGAAGAGAAAAGCGCGATCTCCCACCGTGGACGCGCCCTGAAACTGTTACTGGAAGCACTGCGTAATGGCTAATTTGCCGCCTCTGAGTCTTTATATTCACATCCCATGGTGCGTGCAGAAATGCCCGTACTGCGATTTCAACTCGCACGCGCTGAAGGGCGAAGTGCCGCACGATGATTACGTCGCGCATCTGCTGGCCGATCTGGATGCCGATGTATCGTACGCACAGGGACGTGAAGTGAAGACCATTTTTATTGGTGGCGGTACACCGAGCCTGCTTTCAGGCCCGGCGATACAGACGCTGCTGGATGGCGTGCGCGCACGCCTGAACCTGGCAGTGGATGCTGAAATTACGATGGAAGCCAACCCCGGTACCGTTGAGGCCGACCGTTTTGTCGAGTATCAGCGTGCGGGCGTGAACCGTATCTCTATCGGCGTGCAGAGCTTTAGCGAGCCAAAGCTGAAGCGTCTGGGGCGTATCCACGGCCCGGAAGAGGCAAAGCGCGCGGCAAACCTGGCAACGGGGCTTGGGCTGCGCAGCTTTAACCTCGACCTGATGCATGGCCTGCCGGATCAGTCGCTCGAAGAAGCGCTGGACGATTTGCGTCAGGCGATTGAACTGAATCCGCCGCATCTGTCGTGGTATCAACTGACCATTGAGCCTAACACCCTGTTTGGTTCCCGTCCTCCGGTGCTGCCGGACGATGACGCGCTGTGGGATATCTTCGAGCAGGGCCACCAGCTTTTGACCGCGGCGGGGTATCAGCAATACGAAACGTCGGCGTATGCGAAGCCGGGCTATCAGTGTCAGCACAATCTGAACTACTGGCGTTTTGGTGATTATCTGGGAATTGGCTGCGGCGCACATGGCAAAGTGACCTTCCCGGACGGACGCATTCTGCGTACCGCCAAAACGCGTCACCCGCGCGGGTATATGGAAGGCCGCTACCTGGAGCGTCAGCACGACGTCGAGGCGGCGGATAAGCCGTTTGAGTTCTTTATGAACCGCTTCCGTCTGCTGGAAGCCGCACCGCGCGCGGAATTTACGCGTTATACCGGGCTGCCGGAGTCAGTGATTCGTCCGCAGATTGACGAGGCGCTGGCGCAGGGGTATCTGACCGAGTGTGATGAGTCCTGGCAGATCACCGAGCACGGCAAGCTGTTCTTAAACTCCCTTCTTGAGCTGTTCCTCGCTGAAAATCCTGAAGGCTGATTCAGGATTTTGCATCCCGTTCTGCTGGCTGAGGGAAAGGCTGGCAGAGTGTGGGGATGGAAACAATTCGTTCATACGCAAAGCAGCTCAGACGCGAGCTGACACAGGAAGAAAGACGGCTTTGGTATTTACTGCGCAGCCGCCGTTTCGAAAATTATAAATTTCGCCGACAGCACCCGGTAGGTAACTACATTCTGGATTTCGCCTGTTGCGCGGCTCGGCTGGCCGTTGAGCTGGATGGCGGACAACATGATGAAAATCAGGAATACGATCGACAAAGGACATGGTGGTTAAACCATAAGGGCTGGCACGTCATTCGATTCTGGAACAACGAACTCTGGAATAACGAAGAGGCGGTGTTAGAAAGGATCCTTGAAACGCTGCAAGCGCTGCAACCCTCACCCCGGCCCTCTCCCTGAAAGGGAGAGGGGGGCAAATCATCCCCTCGCCCCTTTGGGGAGAGGGTTAGGGTGAGGGGCTAAGTGAATTACTTCAGCGTCCCCACCAGCGCCTTCCGGCTGTCTTCCAGCGACACCACGCGTTTACACACGTCTTTGCCGAACTGCTGGAAATCGGCTTCCTGATTCTTCCACTCGTTCTGAATCGAGGTTTGCAGTCCGCCCAGGCTACCCAGTACACCCTGCAACGGATTACCGCCACCCTTCAGCACCGCTTTGGCGCCCATCTCGTTGATGCTGTCCTGGAGAATGCCGCCCATCGCCTGGTTCACCAGCTGCTGACCGTCGGCACGCACCTGATCGATCGCCTTATAGTGGAACGTCAGGCCATCAGAGCGCGTCTCGATAATACGGTTCATCTGCTCTTTCAGCTGTTTATCCAGCTTCGTCAGGCGGGTGCGCATATTGCTGCTCTCCCCCACCTCTTTGGTGATGATTTTATCCAGCGCCACGCGGCTCTTTTCAACGCGGGTCAGCGCGCCATCGTTGATCCAGGGCAGCGCGGTACGCAACTCGGCCTGGTAGTCCATCGCCTGCTCGCGCTGGGCGGCCGTCAGGTTTTGCGGTTTGCCGTTAAAGGTCACGTTGCCATCCGGCGTAATCACCAGATTGCCATTCTCGCCCTTAACCTGCACGGTTTGCGGACTCAGCACCACGTCATCACGCGGGGTGACGCTACATTTATACTCCGCATGGGCGGTGGTTCCGATTGCCAGTAAAGCAACAGCCAGCAACGTTTTGCGCATCTTTAACACTCCCTCAGACAAAATGGGCCAGCTAATGCTGGCCCGTTCTTGCTTTATTAGTCCCACCAAACGTCGAAAAGTTCGCTAACGCGGACATCTTCCAGTTTGTGGTCTTCAAGCCATTTGCGTACCAGCGCCTGATGCTCTTCGGTGCATTTCCCCACTTCCTGGGTGCAAATCAGACCTTCCCACGCCAGATAGCCGCTACCGTCGAAGGCCAGCTTGTTTGGCTCGATCACCTCGTTGATGAACGCATCAACGTCCTGATCGATCTGTTCCACACTGGTGCCTTCCGGGAAACGCCAGGCAACGGAGAAACCCACTTCCTGGAATTCTTCGATGTGCATCTTTTTACGCAGACGACGGCTACGATTCTTTGCCATTATTTCACCCTCTCGAACATTAAGTCCCATACGCCGTGACCAAGACGATGGCCACGCTGTTCAAATTTTGTCACCGGACGTGAATCTGGACGCGGTACGTAGTCGTTGCTTTCAGACTGATTTTTATACCCGTCCAGGGACGACATCACTTCCAGCATATGTTCCGCATAAGGTTCCCAGTCGGTTGCCATGTGGAAAACGCCGCCCAGCTTGAGCTTACTTTTCACCAGCTCGGCAAACGGCGCCTGAACGATACGGCGTTTATTATGACGCGCTTTGTGCCATGGGTCAGGGAAAAAGAGCTGAACCATGTTCAAAGAATTGTCAGGAATCATTTTGTGCAGCACTTCCACCGCGTCGTGACACATGACGCGCAGGTTCTCAACGCCCTCTTCGTGGGCCGTTGCCAGGCACGCGCCGACGCCCGGCGAGTGAACTTCGATACCGAGGAAGTTCTGCTCCGGGCGCGCTTTTGCCATGGTCACCAGCGAGGTGCCCATGCCAAAACCAATCTCCAGCGTCACTGGCGCGTCGCGGCCAAACAGGTCGGTGAAGTCGAGCGGTTGCTCGCTGAACTCAACGCCCATCACCGGCCAGTAGTTGTCCAGCGCGTGTTGCTGCCCTTTTGTCAGGCGCCCCTGACGGCGGACAAAGCTGCGAATACGGCGCAGCGGGCGACCGTTTTCATCAAATTCCGGTGAAATGACGTCGTTTTTCATAAAAGAGTTGTCTGCTTGTGAGAATGTTCGGGAAACGGGCATTATCCAAAGTTAAGGCTTCTATGCAAGCATGGGAAAGATCCGGTTTACAGCAGATTGACGCTGTGCTGCAATCTGCGTCCCTGATTAAGCGAATCGATGACCATGCAAGCCTCTCAATTTTCAGCCCAGGTGCTGGACTGGTACGACAAATACGGGCGTAAAACCCTGCCCTGGCAAATTGAAAAAACGCCTTACAAAGTATGGCTCTCCGAGGTGATGTTGCAACAAACGCAGGTCGCGACGGTCATTCCTTACTTCGAGCGTTTTATGGCGCGCTTCCCGACAATCACCGATCTGGCCAACGCGCCGCTGGACGAGGTACTGCACCTGTGGACAGGCCTCGGCTATTACGCCCGCGCGCGCAACCTGCACAAAGCCGCACAGCAGGTCGCCACCCGCCACAACGGTAAATTCCCGGAAACCTTTGACGAGGTGGCGGATTTGCCCGGCGTCGGGCGTTCAACCGCAGGCGCAATCCTCTCCCTCTCTTTAGGCAAACATTTCCCTATTCTCGACGGCAACGTCAAGCGCGTGCTGGCACGCTGCTATGCCATAGATGGCTGGCCGGGCAAGAAAGAGGTTGAGAAACGCCTGTGGGAGATCAGTGAAGCGGTCACTCCGGCGAAAGGGGTGGAGCGTTTTAACCAGGCGATGATGGATCTGGGCGCGATGGTCTGCACCCGTTCAAAACCGAAGTGCGAACTTTGCCCAGTAAACAACCTCTGCGTGGCGTATGCGAACCACACCTGGGCGCAGTATCCGGGGAAAAAACCGAAGCAGACGCTGCCTGAACGCACCGGGTACATGCTGCTGATGCAGCATGGCGACGAGGTGTTTCTCGCTCAGCGCCCGCCGAGTGGCCTGTGGGGTGGTCTATACTGCTTCCCACAGTTTGAGGATGAAGCCTCGCTTCGGGCATGGCTTGAACAGCGCGGCATTGCGGCCGATACCCTGACGCAACTCAACGCGTTCCGTCATACCTTCAGCCATTTCCATCTGGATATTGTGCCGATGTGGCTTCCCGTGTCCTCATTCACGTCGTGCATGGATGAAGGCAACGCTCTCTGGTATAACTTAGCGCAACCGCCATCAGTCGGGCTGGCGGCTCCCGTGGAGCGCCTGTTACAGCAATTACGTGTCGGTGCAATGGTTTAGCATCGGCAAGACAAAGAGGAATGAGTATGGCCAGAACCATTTTTTGTACTTTCCTACAGCGCGACGCTGAAGGCCAGGATTTCCAGCTCTACCCGGGCGACCTGGGTAAGCGCATTTACAACGAGATCTCCAAAGAAGCCTGGGGACAGTGGCAGAAGAAGCAGACCATGCTGATCAACGAGAAAAAGCTCAGCATGATGAACCCGGAACACCGCAAACTGCTGGAGCAGGAGATGGTGAACTTCCTGTTCGAGGGTAAAGACGTCCATATCGAAGGCTATACGCCACCGGAAAAATAATACTCTGCGGCTGCTGCCCGGCGGCGCTGCGCTTGCACGGGCCTACGGTTTCGTAGGCCGGGTAAGCGCAGCGCCACCCGGCAACAGCAACCCCAAAGCAAACACAACACGCACTCCCGGAATGATGAAAAAACTTTTAGCGCTAGCCCTTGTTGCGCCGTTGCTTGTGTCTTGTTCTTCCAAAAAAGGCGATGAATACAACGAAGCCTGGGTCAAGGACACCAACGGTTTTGACATTTTGATGGGGCAGTTTGCCCACAACATCGAGAACATATGGGGATTTAACGAAGTTCTTATTGCCGGACCGAAGGACTACGTTAAGTACACCGACGCCTATCAGACCCGTAGCCACATCAACTTCGATGACGGTACGATTACGGTTGAAACCATCGCAGGGACTGAACCTGCGGCGCATTTACGTCAGGCCATCATCAAAACCCTGCTGATGGGCGACGATCCGGGGTCTATCGACCTCTACTCTGATGCCGATGACATCACCATCTCCAAAGAGCCGTTTCTGTATGGCCAGGTCGTTGACCAGACCGGTCAGCCGATCCGCTGGGAAGGCCGCGCCACGAAATTTGCCGACTACCTGCTGCAAACGCGCCTGAAAAGCCGCACCAACGGCCTGAAAGTGATCTACAGCGTCACGATCAACCTGGTGCCGAACCACCTCGACAAGCGTGCGCATAAGTATCTGGGCATGGTGCGTCAGGCGTCGCGTAAGTATGGCGTGGATGAGTCGCTGATCCTGGCGATTATGCAGACCGAGTCCTCGTTCAACCCCTACGCGGTAAGCCGTTCCGACGCGCTGGGGCTGATGCAGGTTGTACAGCACAGCGCCGGTAAAGACGTGTTCCGCGCACAGGGGAAATCCGGCACGCCGAGCCGCAGCTACCTGTTCGATCCGCAAAGCAACATTGATACCGGTACGGCCTACCTGGCGATGCTGAACAATGTCTACCTGGGCGGGATTGATAACCCAACCTCACGCCGCTATGCGGTGATCACCGCCTATAACGGTGGCGCGGGCAGCGTGCTGCGCGTCTTCTCAAATGACAAAGTGCAGGCCGCGAACATCATCAACAGCATGGCGCCGGGGGATGTCTACTCAACCCTCACCACCCGCCACCCGTCTGCGGAATCACGCCGCTATCTGTATAAGGTGAATACGGCGCAGAAGAACTACCGTCGCCGCTAAAAAGCTACCCCTCACCCTGCCCTCTCCCAGAGGGAGAGGGCAGGGTGAGGGGACATTAGACCGCACCCATCTCATCCCACCCATACGAAAATGCTATTTGCATCACAATCCAGACTGCAAATTAATGTGGATTGCATTTTTTTGCGGGAGGTAACAAAACATATCGTTGCCAACTGATAGAATTGCATCAAATAACAACCCTGAATGTTCCCAAAACAACATATCTCCCGCTCACTTGTGAGGAAAGTAACATGAACCTTAAGCTGCAGCTTAAAATCTTGTCGTTTCTGCAGTTCTGCCTGTGGGGTAGCTGGCTGACTACACTCGGCTCCTATATGTTTGTGACGCTCAAGTTCGATGGTGCGTCGATCGGTGCCGTTTACAGCTCGCTGGGTATTGCGGCTGTCTTCATGCCAACGCTGCTCGGTATCGTGGCGGATAAATGGCTAAGCGCGAAATGGCTGTATATGCTTTGCCACCTGGTGGGTGCGGGGACGCTGTTTATGGCGGCCGAAGTGACCACGCCGGGGGCGATGTTCATGGTGATCCTGCTTAACTCGCTGGCCTATATGCCAACGCTTGGCCTGATCAACACCATCTCCTACTATCGCCTGAAATCTGCCGGTCTGGATATCGTCACCGACTTCCCGCCAATCCGTATCTGGGGCACCATCGGCTTTATCATGGCGATGTGGGGCGTGAGCTTCGCGGGCTTCGAGCTGAGCCATATGCAGCTCTACATCGGCGCGGCGCTCTCCGTACTGCTGGCGCTGTTCACCCTGACGCTGCCCACCATTCCGGTATCTAACCAGCAGAAAAACCAGAGCTGGAGCACCATGCTTGGCCTGGACGCCTTCGCACTGTTCAAAAACAAGCGCATGGCGATCTTCTTTATCTTCTCCATGCTGCTGGGCGCGGAACTGCAAATCACCAACATGTTCGGTAATACCTTCCTGCACAGCTTCGATAACGATCCGCTGTTTGCCGGGAGCTTTATCGTCGAGCACGCGTCGGTGATGATGTCCATCTCGCAGATCTCCGAGACGCTGTTCATCCTGACCATCCCGTTCTTCCTGAGCCGCTACGGTATCAAGAACGTCATGCTGATCAGTATCGCCGCCTGGATGTTGCGCTTCGGTCTGTTCGCCTATGGCGACCCAAGCGCGTTCGGCACCGTGCTGCTGGTTCTGTCGATGATTGTTTACGGCTGTGCCTTCGACTTCTTCAACATCTCCGGCTCGGTGTTTGTGGAAAAAGAGGTGAAGCCTGAAATCCGCGCCAGTGCGCAGGGCATGTTCCTGATGATGACCAACGGCTTCGGCTGTATTCTGGGCGGCGTGGTGAGCGGCAAAGTGGTTGAGATGTATACCACTAACGGCATCACCAACTGGCAACCAGTGTGGCTGATCTTCGCCGGGTACTCGCTGGTGCTGTTCTTCGCGTTCATCGCGCTGTTCAAGTACAAGCACGTGCGCGAGCCGCACGGTGCGCAGCCGATCGCGCATTGATTGTTGTGCCCGGTGGCGCTGCGCTTACCGGGCCTGGAAAACCAGACCGTAGGCCGGGTAAGGCGTAGCCGCCACCCGGCTATTTTATTCCAGAAAGCACCCACCCCACCGACAGCAAATCCGCGCTGCCGCCCGGGCTCAGATTGCGTTCAATCAATGCCTTATCCATCTTCAGCAACGCCTCGCAGTCCCAGCCGTTAGCCAGTAATTCCCGCGCGTAGCCCTGAACGTAGCGCAGCCCCTCAATGCCGCCGCGCGAAACGAGATTGCTGTCCTGATTTACCGCCATCAGGCGCAACAGCAGGCCGTGAAGCGACTGACCGTTCCACGCATCCAAAGCCTTACGCACCGTGGCAAAGCCGCTTTCTGCCTCGCCACGCGCGCCGGTTAAACCGTACAGCTGAAACTGCCGCTCCCCCGCCGTTGCCTGCCCACTGCGCCCGGCCAGCTCCCTCGCCACCAGCCCATGACAGATGTTACTTACCTCACAACAGAGGCTATCCGCAGTGATATTTTTCACACGCCCGGCGGCGAAGCAGAGCAAACCGAGGGCAAAAATCCCGCCCTTGTGGGTATTTACCCCGCCCGTGGCGGCGTACATTGCCTGCTCGCAGGCCATTCCCATTGGGCGAAGAATCCGCAACTGCCGATCGGCAGGTTTGGCCGCATGTGCTTCACCCAGTTCCGCAAACCGGGCAAACCACGGCGTAATCGCCATAATGCTGCGGACAAACAAGGCATGGTCCATATCGCGATGGGAGCCGTTATTGAGCCTGTCCACCAGCCCCGGTTTTGGCGTCAGCTCCAGCTCCTGCCACAGCGCCTCTGCGGCAAGCGCAGGGAGATCAACCGGGCGCGGTTCAGTCGCGAGCAAACCAGTCATCGATCATCTTCTCCACGCGGGAAACCACCTGCTCAGCGGGGTGATTGCGCGAACGGGAACAGGCATGAGCGGGCTCGTCACAGATCAGGCAGCGTCTGAGATTCGCCCCCAGCGACTGACGCCCGACGTGGCCGTTTTCAGGGCAGATCACATCCAGATCCCACAGCCTGCCGAGTGGGTGCGTCTGCTCCAGTTCTGCACAGTGCGCCTTAATTTCCGCCGCCGGATGCGCGATGCACCACAAGGCTTCAGGTCCGGTGGGTAGCCACAGCACCTTACGGTCCAGCACCTGCCAGCGGTTTTCCCACAGCAGCTGGTCGCACATTTGCAGCGCCACGCCCATGGTGTTGCGATAGCGAAGGCTGTCTTTGATTTCCCCGGGCGTAACCAGCGTGAGGGTGATCACCGGTTGTTGATAGTGCGCAAGCATGTCAGCCTGGCGCGCTGCGCGGCGCTCTTTCGCCGCCAGCAGTTCGTCCAGGCTGACACCCGTCCGCACGGGTGTCGCAATAGTCACACTTCCTCCTTTACCTGTCGAACGGTGTCGATCACGCTGCCGTCGCGGTAGCGGATCACCCCGACGATTTTGTCGGTGAACTCAATCGGTTTCGGTACGCCTGTCAACGAAATCGCTCGCTCATACAGCGCGTTGATATCTACAACCTTCAGCCCTGCTTCCATAAGTCGTTCGCGGATCTCCGGGCGCGCCGGGTTGACCGCAATACCGTGGTCGGTGACCAGCACGTCAATGCTCTCCCCCGGCGTGAGGCGGGTGGTAACGCGCTTCACGACGGTCGGGATGCGGCTTCGCAGCAGCGGCGCGACCACAATGGTCAGGTTGGCTGCCGCCGCCACGTCGCAGTGTCCGCCGGATGCGCCACGCATCACGCCATCGGAGCCGGTGATGACATTGACGTTAAAGTCGACGTCGATTTCCAGGGCGCTGAGGATCACCACGTCGAGCTGGTCGCAGCTTGCCGCCTTGCTGCCGGGGTTGGCGTAGACGTTGGTGGAGATCTCCACGTGGTTCGGGTTGCGCGCCAGCGAGGCCGCTGCCTGGCCGTCAAAGCACTGGGTGTCGAGCAGCTTTTCGATGAGCCCCTTCTCGTGCAGATCCACCAGGCTGCCGGTGATGCCGCCAAGGGCGAAGCGCGCCTTCACGCCGCCGCGCTCCATCTTCTCTTCCATAAAACGGGTGCAGGCGGTGGCCGCTGCGCCGGAGCCGGTCTGCATCGAGAAGCCTGGTTTGAAATAGCCAGAGTGTTCAATCACGTCCGCCGCATAGCGGGCGATCATCAGCTCGCGCGGGTTGCTGGTGACGCGCGCCGCGCCGACGCTGATTTTCGCCGGGTCGCCCACGCTCTCCACCTGCACGATGTAGTCCACCTGATCCTGCACCAGGCTGGCGGGCATATTGGGGAATGGCACCAGCGCTTCGGTCAGCAGCACCACCTTACGGGCAAAGTGCGCGTCCACCATGGCGTAGCCCAGCGAACCGCAGCACGATTTTCCGTGCGTGCCGTTGGCGTTGCCAAACTCATCGCTGCACGGCACGCCAAGAAATGCCACGTCGATGCTCAGTTCGCCGTCCTGGAGCAGCTTCACGCGCCCGCCGTGGGAGTGAATTTGTACCGGCTCGTCCATTAGCCCGTGGGAGATGGCATCCGCCAGCCTGCCGCGCATGCCGGAGGTGTAAATCCGGGTGATGACGCCACTCTCGATATGCTCGATCAGCGCGTCATTGCAGGTCATCAGCGAGCTGGAAGCCAGGGTCAGATTTTTGAAGCCCATCCGCGCCAGCAGCGCCACGACGGTGTTGATCACCCGGTCGCCTTCGCGAAAGGCATGGTGGAAGGAGATGGTCATCCCGTCCTGCAAGCCGCTGCGCTTAACCGCCTCTTCAATTGAGGCGCAGAGCTTGCGGCTGTGCTTCGCCTCGCTGTCCGCCAGCCACGGCGTCGCGCTGTGGGCGGTATCAAAGGGTTTAAGATCCCGCAGATGGGGGAAATTTACATGGAGAAGTTCTGTCTGATTCATTATGTCATCCTTACCGACGCACGCCAGAGGCCGCCGCGCGCTCCAGCACCACCTGCGCGTGGTTAATAATCGGTGCATCCACCATTTTGCCGTTGAGCGACACCACGCCCAGGCCGTTACGCTCGCCCTCTTCTGCCGCCTCAATCACCCTTTTGGCGTGATCCACCTCTTCCTGAGTCGGGGCGTAGGCGTTGTGCAGCAGGTCTATCTGGCGCGGGTTAATCAGCGATTTGCCGTTGAAGCCCATCTTGCGGATCAGGTCGACCTCGCGCAGGAACCCGGCTTCGTCGTTAACGTCGGACCACACCACGTCGAAGGCGTCGATACCGGCGGCGCGTGCGGCGTGCAGCACGGCGCAGCGGGCATAGAACAGCTCGGTGCCGTCGCCGCGCTCGGTCTGCATGTCCATCACGTAGTCAAAGGCGGCCAGCGCGATGCCGATCAGGCGCGGGGAGCTGCGGGCAATCGCCACGGCGTTGATAACGCCAATGGCCGATTCAATCGCCGCCATCACGCGGGTGGAACCCACTTCGCGCCCGCACTCCTGCTCAATGCGCTCGAGGTGGCCTTCCAGCTCGTAGATGTCGTCCGGCGTGTCGGTTTTCGGCAGACGAATAACGTCCACGCCCGCGCGCACGGCGGCCTCCAGATCCAGCAGGCCAAACGGCGTGCTCAGCGGGTTAATGCGCACCACGGTTTCGATATCCTGATACATCGGGTGCTGCAACGCGTGGAACACCAGCATGCGTGCGGTGTCTTTCTCGCGCAGGGCCACGGCGTCCTCAAGGTCAAACATGATGGAGTCGGGGCGGTAGATAAAGGCGGTAGAGAGCATGGCGGCATTGGCGCCTGGCAGGAACAGCATACTGCGGCGGAGTTTGCTCATTTCAGCGCCCCCCAGTTGATGGCCTGTTCATCGGCGGCACGCAGAAGCGCGCTTTGCAGGCGAGCGCGGATCACACAGTCCAGCGCCCCTTTGTCTTCAATAATGATTAATCCCTGGTGCACGTTCATGGCGCGCAATGTGTCGTTGACCACCTGGCGTATCTGCTCGCCAAACTGCTTAATCACTTCACTGTGGATGACAATCTCCAGCTCACCGTGAGCGGGGGCGATTTTCACCATCAGGTCGCTGGACTCCTGCGTTCCGGCCAGCGCCTCCCTTACAATATTCATGATAAATTCCTGATAGTTATGCGACTTCCGCACTCGCACGATAATGTGCTTCGAGGTGCGCGAAGGTGGAGTCCGGGACAATCTCCCGGATCCGGGAAAACTGCTGTGTCTTGAGTAAACGGCGCACTTCCGAGGCCGAAATGGCGTTGCCGGTGGCCTTGATGCGCGGCATCTCCACCACGTCGATGTGCGAGGCCAGCAGGTCGTGCAGCGTCTGGTTGTACTGCCGCGTGATGTCGCAGAACGGCTCCGAGCCGATGAAGCGGTGCGTGATGCCCAGCGCCGGGGCGATATAGTCCCGGAAGATCAGCACGTCGATCTCGCTCCACGCCTGCTGCACTTTGCCGGTCTCCTTCAGGAAGTAGGCCGGGAAGGTGGCGCGGGAGATGATGTACTGCGAGCCTTCATGCACCACCACGTTCGGCAGATGCGCCACGCCCGCACGCACCATCTCGAGGCGCGCGCTGAACGGGAAGAACGAGGCGTCTTCACGCACCACAAACAGATGCAGGGCATCGCACTGCGTCGCCGCCTGCTCCACCAGATGACGATGGCCGAGGGTGAAGGGATTGGCGTTCATCACGATCGCGCCCGTTTTTTCCCCACACCGGCGCTTCGCGCGCAGGGATCGGCAGTAGCGCGCGATCCCCTGCGGAGTGTTCTCCATTAGCACCGCGTTGTTCCCGCTCAGGGCAATCGGCCAGAAACCGCTGCGGCCAAAGCGCTCCTTATTGCACGGACGGGTGCAGAGGAAGAGGTGAAAATGGCCGCGCTCCAGCGCCGCGTTTTCCACCTCTGCAAGCAGACGCGCGCTGAGGTTTTCCCCACGAAGCTGCTCGTTGACCGCCACGCATTTGATGACGTTGGCAGCCAGCCCGGCGCAACCCACCAGCTGCGCGCCGGACCAGGCTTCGACAAACAGCGTGATGTCGTTGTCCAGGCCAAGGCCGCTGTCTGCCAGCAGGTAGCGGATCTGGCTTAAGCGTTCCGGGTGTTTCGCCACAACGGTGTGCCGAAAATCAATGGGTTGCGATTGCATGCTGCCGCCTTACTCAGTGCGCTGCCGCGAGCCCGACGGCTGGCGCTTCCAAGATCACGTTGCTCAGATGACCGATATGCTCGATCTCCACCTCAATGCGATCCCCCTCCTTCATAAACAGCGGCGGGTTGCGCTTTTTACCCACGCCGCCAGGCGAGCCGGTGATGATCACGTCGCCCGGGCTGAGACGGGTGAAGGTGCTGATGTACTCGATCAGTTCCGCCACCTTGTGGATCATGCTGCTGGTGTTGTCCTCCTGCACCATGCGGCCGTTCAACCAGGTGCGGATCGCCAGGCTGTGCGGGTCCGGGATCTCATCCGCCGTCGCCATCCACGGGCCGAACGCTCCGGTCTGCCGCCAGTTTTTCCCGGCGGTGAACCAGGTGTGCTGCCAGTCGCGGGCGGAGCCGTCCATGTAACAGCTGTAGCCCGCCACGTGGCGCAGGGCGTCGTCGCGGCTGATGTTCTCCCCGCCTTTGCCGATGATCACCGCCAGCTCGCCTTCGTAGTCGAACTCGCTGGAGTGGCGCGGCTTCAGCACCGGCTCGTTGTGGCCGGTCTGTGAATCCGGGAAGCGGACAAACAGCGTCGGGGCCGGGTTGTGCTGGTCAAACTCCTTGCGCTTGTCGGCATAGTTCATGCCCACGCAGAGGATTTTTTCCGGCTGGACAATCACCGGTAAGAAGGTGATGGCGTTCAGCGGTACATCCACCGCGTCGTTCAGAAAACGGGTGGCCTGCGCCAGCCCGTTCCCCTGCAACAGCGCTTTAAGGTCGCCATAGCGGTCGCCCAGGCGGCGGCCCAAATCAATCACGCCTTCGGCCTGTACGATGCCGTAGCTGCGTTTTCCCTGGTATAAAAAGCTTGCGAGTTTCATTGTTCTTTCCTGAAAACTTAAACGAGGAAGTTGCCCAGAATCAGCAGTGAGACAGACACGTTAATCGCGCCGCCGATACGGGTAGCAATCTGGGCGAATGGCATCAGGCTCATGCGGTTGCCTGCGGTCAGGATCGCCACGTCACCGGTGCCGCCCTGCCCGCTCTGACAGCAGGAGACGATGGCGACATCAATCGGGTGCATACCAATCTTTTTGCCAACGAAGAATCCGGTCGCCACCAGCGCGGAAACGGTGCTGACAATCACCAGCAGGTTGCTGACGGTGAACGCCGCCACCAGTTCATGCCATGGGGTAATCGCCACGCCGACAGCGAAGAGGATNNTGGGAACCCTCCAGCAGACGCGGAGAGGCGCCGTTGCAGAGCTTCACCAGCACCGCCATAAACAACATGCCCACCGGCGCTGGCAGACCAATCAGCTTGTGACCGAGCATGCCCAGCATGTAGAGCAGCACCGCCAGCAGCGCGCCCGAGGCGATGGTCGTCACGTCCGCTTTGCCGGAGAACGCAGGTTGGGAAACAGTGGCATCAGCGTTGGCGCGATTCGGCATCAGCTGGCCTTCACCGGTCAGGTGCGGGTAGCGTTTCCCGAGCTGGTTGAGGCAACCGGAGATAATGATCGCCGTCAGGCCGCCGAGCATCACCATCGGCAGCACGCGGCCGAGCGCCACGCCCTGATCCATATGCAGCAGGGTGGCATAGCCGATAGAGAGCGGGATCGCCCCTTCCCCGACGCCGCCCGCCATGATCGGCAGAATGATAAAGAAGAAGATCTGGAACGGCTCGAGGCCCAGCGCCAGCCCAACACCCATGCCGACAATCATGCCGACGATTTCACCGCACAGCATCGGGAAGAAGATGCGCAGGAAGCCCTGGATCAGTACGGTGCGGTTCATACTCATGATGCTGCCGACGATAATGCAGCAGATATAGAGGTAGAGAATATTGGTGGATTTATAGAATTTGGTCGTGGACTCAACCACCACGTCCGGCAGCAGGCCGTAATAGACCAGCGCGGAAGGGATAAAGGTGGCGCAAATTGCCGCCGCACCGAGCTTGCCGACAATCGGCAGGCGTTTGCCGAACTCACCGCAGGCAAAGCCGAAGAAGGCCAGCGTGGCCACCATGACCACAATGTCGCTCGGCAGTTTTCCGCCCAGGCAATCAATCGCAATCAGCGCGCCCGCCAGAACGAACAGCGGCAGAGGAATAATCCCGATTTTCCAGGTATCCATAATATGCCACCAGCGCTCTTTGAGCGATGGCCGCTGAATATCAATCGGGTCGTGGGTAACAGAGAATGAATCGTCAGTTGTGCTCATAATAAGCCCCTTAGTTATTTTGTGCGTTCAGCTTAGAGTCACAAAGGCTTACTTTATGTGAGGGATGGCATATTAAAAACGAAGTTTTAATGGACGCTATGGTTTTAATGGTTTCTTTTATTTAATGTGATTTACGCCTTATTTATTGCCGTGGTTTTTATGGTTTCTTTTCTTAACTGAACAAAGAAATAACATTTATTCATTTAACCTTAAGAGGATGAGACTTTCGGAAAAATCTTTTACAGGCTGCGCTGTGCAAGGGATCACAAGTTTTCGGCAAAGCGGGCATCCTGGCCTTAAAAGATGATATATTCAGCCGACCTGTTGATATCTCGCGTGATAGTTATGAAAGTATCGTTTCAGATCAAGCTGTTTATTTCGCTGGTCGCCTTTTTCTCAGTGCTGTTCGCATTACTGGGCGGATATTATTATGTCGATGTCGGCAGGCAGCTTTATCAGGAAATGAGCGCGCGCGCAAAAATACAGGCCGAAGAAATTGCGCTTATTCCTACCCTGCGAAAAGAAGTCGAACAAAAGGATATCCTGGGTATCCATGACTTTATGCAGAAAATAGCCGCCCGCAGCGACGCCAGTTTTATTGTGATTGGTGACAATAAGGGGCTGCATCTTTTCCACTCCGTGTTTGCCGACCGGGTAGGCAAAACGCTGGTTGGCGGAGATAACGACGAGGTATTACACGGCAAAAGCACCATCACCATCCGCAAGGGCGGGTTAGGCATTTCGCTGCGCAGCAAAGCGCCCATTTTTAACGACGCCGGGCAGGTGGTGGGGATTGTTTCGGTAGGCTATCTCACGAGCTATCTGGACACCATCACCGTCAGCAAGGTGGTTAATATCCTGATTGCCGCCGTGCTGCTGCTTATCGCCCTGTTTATTTTCTCCTGGTTCTTCACCCGCAGCATCAAGAAACAGATATTCTCTCTGGAGCCGCGCGAAATCGGCCTGCTGGTGCGCCAGCAAAAGGCAATGATGGAATCCATTTATGAAGGGGTGATTGCCATCGACGACGATCTCCGCATTGAGGTGATCAACCAGGCGGCGCGTAAATTATTAGGCTTACGCCAGCCCGCGCGCGAACTGCGGGGTCAACTCATCAGCCAGGTGATCGCGCCCGTTCCGTTCTTCAACGCGCAAACCATGCTTGCGAAAGACACCCACGATGAGATCTGTCGCTTTAACGATCTCACGGTCATTGCCAGCCGGGTGCGGATCATGCTGGAAGATGCGTTGCAGGGCTGGGTGATCACCTTTCGCGATCGCAACGAGATCGACTCGCTCAGCGCCCAGCTCAGCCAGGTGAAGCGCTACGTTGATAACCTGCGCATCATGCGCCATGAACAGCTGAACCGCATGACTACGCTGTCCGGCCTGCTGCATATGGGCCGTTATGACGAAGCGATTCGCTACATACAGGCGCAGTCGGAACACGCTCAGGAGCTGCTGGACTTTATCTCGTCCCGCTTTAGCTCTCCGACGCTGTGTGGTTTGCTGCTTGGAAAGGCCGCCCGCGCGCGTGAAAAAGGCGTTGAGCTGAGTTTCGACCCGGCCTGCCGGGTGGATAAACCGTTCCTGCCGCTGCTCGAATCGGAACTTATCTCGATCATCGGGAACTTGCTGGATAACGCCATTGAAGCGACCCAGCGTGCACCGCTCCCGCATGCCCCGGTGGACGTGCTGATAAAGCTGAACGAGCAGGAACTGATTATTGAAGTCGCCGACCAGGGCGTCGGCATCACACCGGAGATCCGCGACCGGATCTTTGAGCGCGGCATCACCACCAAAACGCGCGGCGATCATGGTATTGGCCTGTATCTGATTGAAAGCTATGTCACACAGGCTGGCGGTGCAATTGAAGTTGCCGATAACACCCCACGCGGTGCCATTTTCTCACTGTTTATTCCCGCCACGGGAACGGCCCGGCACCCCGTACAGGAACTGGAAGATACCGACTATGCAACATGAACTTATCGACGTACTGATTGTTGAAGACGAAAACGAACTGGCGCAACTGCACGCGGAGCTTATCGGTAAACATCCGCGCCTGAGGCTGGTGGGGATTGCCGCGTCGCTGGCCGACGCGCAGGTACAACTGGAGAGCAAACAGCCGAAGCTGATGCTGCTGGATAACTACCTGCCGGACGGCAAAGGCATCACCCTTATCAGCAACCCGATGCTCACCCGCGCCAACTGCTCGGTGATTTTCATCACCGCCGCCAGCGATATGGACACCTGTAGCCAGGCAATTCGTAACGGCGCGTTCGACTACATCCTCAAGCCGGTTTCCTGGAAGCGCCTGAGCCAGTCGCTGGAACGTTTTGTGCAGTTTGCCGAACAGCAGCGCGTCTGGAAGATCGTCGACCAGCAGAACGTAGATTCACTCTACCAATTGCAGGCGAAAAACTATCGCCTGGACAACGGCAGCAAAGGGATAGAGGAGAACACGCTGGCGCGGGTGCAAATGCTGTTTAACAACAAGGCGGCGCACTGTTTTACGGTGGATGAGGTGGTGAGCGAGACGGGCCTGAGTAAAACCACCACCCGGCGCTATCTGGAACACTGCGTGGAGGTGGGTTTTCTGACGGTGGAGATGCTGTACGGGAAGATTGGGCATCCGAGAAGGATGTACCGCCGCGCAGAAGCCTGACGCAGTATTGTAGGCCCGGTAAGCTTGCGCCGCCGGGCACTCGCCGGGTGGCGCTAACGCTTACCCGGCCTACGTTCAGACATTCAATACGTATCCATACAGCCGCTTAATCCCGTCCGCATCTTTCTCGCTGTAAACGCCCTGCAACTCTGGCGAGAAACCCGGCAGCATATTAATGCCCTCTTCCAGCGCCAGGAAATAGCGCTGTACTGCTCCACCCCAGACTTCCCCGGGCACCACACACAGCACGCCCGGCGGGTATGGCAGCGCACCTTCGGCGGCAATGCGTCCTTCGGCGTCACGAATACGCACCAGTTCGACGTTCCCGCGAATGTACTCCTGGTTGGCATCCTGCGGGTTCATCACCACGGCAGGCAGGCTCTCCTGACGGAACATCGCCTTCTGTAAATCCTTCACGTTAAAGCTGACGTAGAGATCGTGCATCTCCTGGCACAGCTGACGGATCGTGTAGTCGCGGTAACGCACCGGGTATTTCTGATAGATAGTCGGAAGCACATCCGCGAGCGGTGTGTCGTCTTCAATATGCTGTTCAAACTGCCCCAGCATTGCCACCAGCTGCATTAGCTTCTCCGCGCTCTCGGCTGGCGTCAGCAGGAACAGGATGGAGTTGAGATCGCATTTCTCCGGCACAATGCCGTTCTCGCGCAGGTAGTGGGCGAGAATGGTCGCAGGAATGCCGAAATCGGTATAGTGACCTGTTTCAGCATCAATGCCCGGCGTGGTCAGCAGCAGCTTGCACGGATCGACGAAATACTGCTCGCGGGCATAGCCTTCAAAACCGTGCCATTTTGCACCCGGTTCAAAACTAAAGAAGCGACGCTCGCTGGCGATAGCCTGTGTGGGGTGATCCTGCCATGGCCGCCCCGCCACCACCGGCGGGATAAACGGTTTGATCATATTGCAGTTGGCGATGATGGCCTTGCGTGCTTCAATGCCCAGCTCGACGCACTCCGCCCACAGCCTGCGTCCGCTCTCGCCCTCGTGGATCTTGGCGTTCACGTCCAGCGCAGCAAACAGCGGGTAAAACGGGCTGGTGGAGGCATGCAGCATGAACGCATTGTTCAACCGCTTGTGCGGGCAGAAGCGCGACTGACCGCGAATATGGTTATCCTTTTTATGGATCTGCGACGTTTGCGAGAACCCGGCCTGCTGCTTGTGGACCGACTGGGTCACGAAAATTCCCGGATCGTTCTCGTTCAATTCCAGCAGAAGCGGAGACGTTTCCGCCATCATCGGGATAAATTGCTCGTAGCCGACCCAGGCGGAGTCAAAGAGGATGTAGTCGCAAAGGTGACCGATCTTGTCGATCACCTGACGGGCGTTGTAGATCGTGCCATCGTAGGTGCCGAGCTGAATGATCGCCAGACGGAACGGGCGCGCCTCGGCGGCTTTCTGCGGCGCGACGTCACGGATCAGTTCCCGCAGCCAGGCCTCATCAAAGCAGTGCTCATCAATCCCGCCGATAAAACCAAACGGATTACGGGCTGCCTCAAGATAGACAGGCGTTGCCCCGGCCTGGATCAGCGCTCCATGATGGTTGGACTTGTGGTTGTTACGATCGAACAGCACCAGATCGCCACGGGTCAGCAGCGCATTGGTCACCACTTTATTGGCCGCCGACGTGCCGTTCAGCACGAAGTAGGTTTTGTCCGCGTTGAATACTTTCGCCGCGAACTTTTGCGCGTGCTTGGCGGAGCCTTCGTGGATCAGCAGATCGCCCAGCTTAACGTCGGCGTTGCACATGTCGGCGCGAAAAACGTTCTCACCGAAGAAATCATAGAACTGCCGCCCCGCCGGGTGTTTTTTGAAAAAGGCACCGTGCTGGTGACCCGGACAGGCAAAGGTGCTGTTTCCCATCGCCACATACTGGCTCAGGGTGTCAAAAAAGGGTGGCAGCAGGTTCTCTTCATACCGGCAGGCGGCAGATTCCAGTTCCAGCAATTCCTGTGCTTTACCCGAGATGATCGCCGTGACACCCTCTGGCACCTCTCCTGGCTCTGTTGAGAACAAAAATACCGGTAACTGAAAGCCCGTACGCTTCAGCAATGCGAGAATGCCGCTGTAGCTTTCAACAACCGTAATGACGACTGCCGCCACATCGGTGAAATCAGTGTTATCCAGCATAACTTTTTCGCGATGCGTAGAAACTTTGGATACCAGCTCACGGCTGACGGCAATTTTCATGGTTTTCATAGGCGCAAATACCCTCACCGAACGGCGAGACAGGAAGGAGAAAATTCGCGCAATCATGTCACCTTTTATTTTCAGGTGCAAGAAGGAATCAGTATGCGTTACGCCTCCCAAAGCTAAGCGTAATCAGGGACGAACGTGCCATAATCATGCAATGCCAGTGCTTAAATAACAGGAGTTAAACGTGGTAATTGGACCCTTTATCAATGCGGGAGCCGTATTGCTGGGCGGTGTACTTGGGGCAGTATTAAGTCAGCGCCTGCCGGAGCGTATTCGCGTGTCCATGCCTTCTATTTTTGGCCTGGCGTCGTTAGGGATTGGTATCCTTTTAGTGGTGAAATGCGCCAACCTGCCGGTGATGGTACTGGCGACGCTGCTCGGCGCGCTCATCGGCGAGTTTTGCTATCTGGAAAAAGGTATTAATCACGCAGTAGGCAAAGCCAAAAATCTGATTGCCCGACCAGGCAAGGCAAAGCACGGCACACACGAGTCGTTTATTCAGAACTACGTTGCGATCATTATTCTGTTCTGCGCCAGCGGCACGGGGATATTCGGTTCGATGCAGGAAGGGATGACCGGCGATCCCAGCATATTGATTGCGAAAGCGTTTCTGGATTTCTTTACTGCCACCATTTTTGCCACCACCCTCGGCATCGCCGTCGCCGCGATTTGTGTGCCGATGTTGCTTATTCAGCTGGCGCTGGCCACCTGCGCCACGCTGATCCTGCCGCTGACAACGCCAGCGATGATGGCAGACTTTACCGCCGTCGGCGGCCTGTTACTGCTGGCGACAGGGCTGCGCATCTGTGGCATTAAGATGTTTGCAGTGGTGAACATGCTCCCTGCCCTGCTGCTCGCGATGCCGCTTTCCGCGCTCTGGACGCGCTTTTTCGCTTAAGTTTGCGACGAAATGGTGAGAGAGTGTGCAGTCTGCACCGAAAGCAACAAATTTCGTTGACGCCGGAAGGAGGATCGGGTTTAATGCGCCCCGTTGCCCGGATAGCTCAGTCGGTAGAGCAGGGGATTGAAAATCCCCGTGTCCTTGGTTCGATTCCGAGTCCGGGCACCACTTATTTATAACCCTCGCTTCGGCGGGGGTTTTTGCTTTCTGAGTCAGCAACTCGTTGTTTGAACAGTAGTTACCGCCCTTATCTCTCCTCCGGCCCCGCTTCCCGGTGGTACAACTGGCGTTGTTTACCGCCTTTACCGCCACACAGAAGCAGAAAAACCTGACCTTCACCGATCTATTTGAGCATTACAAATGCACATATCAATTGGACAGAGCCCGACAGAGCGGCATCACGTATCCGTGATTACCCCCCATCGGCTAACTGTTTTATTAGATTCATCGGTGGTAAATCCATCCGGGACATCCTGAAAAGTGACCTTTCGGCGTTCCGTACACTGCTGGAACAGGCCCTGGCTAACCGCAGTAAAGTAGGCCGAGGAACGAAGCTGTAAAAAGCGACTTCTACTTCAGACACCGTAACCACATTGCTACTATATTGTGTGTGCGTTGGCACGCATGGCTGTCATGGGGGCATTTATCAGTCTAAGCAGAGGCCGGTAAAGCAATTGAGAGGAACTACAATGGATGCAGCATTACTTAACATGATGCGCTCAGATGGAAGAAATAAAGCCTGGGCGGAAACTATGGTGAATATGGAAGCCAGGAAACTGGTAAATACAGCCAACACTCTGTCGGCTTTTCATCTCAGCGATAGTTTGACTCGAATGAAGTTTGTTCAGGAAATTCGGGACCTCATAGAACATCAGTTTACGTTAGCTCGTCGGGCTAAATCAGATGAAGAATGCATGGAATGCGTTAAAATTCTCAGAGAAGAAAACAGTAACCTGCTGGAACAAGCGCGTTTATTAAGAACGAAGGCAGCGAAGCTTTACGCTAAAGTCGAGTTTATCCGAGAGAATAACAAAATTGTTGGGTATGTGATCTCGGCTGTTAGTGTTGTCCTGGCCGGTGCTGAAATAGCCGCAGGATTTACCCTCATAGGCACTATGACCCCTCTCGGGGTTCTTGCTGGTGCGATTCTGGTTACTGACGGGACAAACAGCATCAGTAAAGAAGTGGCTCGCTACGCAACTAACAACACTACCAGTGAAGGGCTGGTCGCGAATGCCGCGATGTCTACAGCTGAGTTTATGGGCTTTAGTCGTGAGAATGGGTTAGGTGTCTACAAATCAATTTCACTGGCCGCTAATGCGTACACCATTTTTGGCTTGTTACGGCGACCTGGTACCTGGCGACTGTTTCGTTATCTCCCTGCTGACTATTACCGAAAGGTGAGCACACTGAGCCGCCCGCAGCTTACAATGAAAATAGCGGGTTATGGCGTGAAAGCTAAGATTATTTTTGATCTGTTGTCCGTCAGCGACCCGTCCCAGAATTAGTCAGCATTTTACGATAACGCCAGGATTTGTAGCCAAGTTTTGCTGGCGTTATATACCAGATGAAAGGTAGTACAATCAATAATGTGAGCGCAAGTGTCAGGCTTGTATCCTTGGATGCAAGTAAAAGAGTTAAAGCCAGTATGATGAAGGCAATAATAGTTATCCACTTCATAGCCTTAAAACGATTGGCCAGGTCATGAGTTACGCTATCAAACGAACCACCGTAATTTTCAATATTGTTTTTTAACTTTTGAAGATCTCGTTTGCTAAAACCTGATTTTAAAAGTGCCTCTTCGCTGGTCATTCTGTTATCCGTCCCATAACTCACTGAAACCTGTGACGAAGTTTAACTTAATTTGGCGGATAAATCGCTACCTGACGATATTCGTCAAATTTATATATATCAACGAGTTGAAGATATCTTAGAGTATACGCTCGAAAACTGACATTATTGCCCACTGCGGAACTTCGCTGGTAGCAACTCTAATGACTCCTTCGGGGCCGTTTCCAACATCTCCCGCCCTGCCCGGTAGAAGCAACATGCAGATCACCACAGGAGGCTGAATCATGCACGATGAAATCATTAATCAGGCCCGCGAAATCCTCCCTCAGCGGCGTCAGCCATACCGACACATTGGCATCACAGCAGGACACCGCGTACTATCTGGCCCTACAGTGAAGCGCAATGCTGCTATTATCTATTCCCCTATCCACGACACCCTGACCACTGCGTCAGCAGCGCATGCAGTTTAGCCGGCTCCAGAGGCTTGCGCAGCACCAGGTACCCCTCCTGCTCCGCCTCCAGCAGAACCGGAGAATTAAATTCGCCGCTGACTATCGCGCCGCTCATATCCGGCAGACGTTCAAAAAGCGCTTTCAGGATGTCGAAGCCGCTTTCGCCCGATCGCAGGCGCTGGTCGCACAGCACGGCGAACGGCGTAAAGCCGTCGTCGATTATGGCAAACGCTTCTTCAGCCGAGGCCGCACAGCGTACGTCGATTCCCCAGACGCTCATCAGGCTCTCCCAGGCAGACGTCACCAGCGGGTCGTCATCAACGACCAGGCAGGAACCGTGCAGAGGCGCATAGCGTACCGGCGTGGCGGTATTGTCAGCGGCGGGCGGGGTGTCCAGCACGCTATCTTCGCCAGCATATTGGATAAAGCGCATCCAGAAGCGTGAGCCTTTACCTTCAATGGATTGCATTCCGTATTTCACCTTCATCAGCTTGGCACAACGGGCAACGACGGCCAGTCCCAGCCCGTGCCCGGCGCTGTCGATCTTCCATGCCAGCTCGGGGCGGTAGTAAGGTGAGAAGATTTTGCCCTTCTCTTCATCGGCGATACCGACTCCCGTGTCCCACACCTCCACCATACACTCGTCACCGCGCGGTCGGATGGCGACCAGCACCCCGCCCTGGAGCGTGTAGCGAAGGGCGTTTTGAATCAGGTTAATCAGGGACTGTCGCACCAGCAGCGGATCGCCCATCACGTCGATACGGCGTTTAGGCCGCCGGATACACAGCCTAAGCGCGCGGCTGTTGGCCTCTTCACGAAACAGCGTGATGACCGAGTCGAGCAGAGCACCGATATCCACTTTGGTCGGGGCAGAGAGGACATTCCCGGATTCTATTTTGCTCAGATCGAGCAGAGAATTGAGCATTAAATGCACCGAGCGAACGCTCTGCTGAAGGTCAAGGAGTTGCGGCGTCAGGCTGTCGTCCCGGTTTCGGTGGAGGATGGCTTCGATCAGAAAGCCCATTGCGTGTACGGGCTGGCGCAGATCGTGGCTGGCAGTGGTCAGAAACTGATTTTTATCCAGCAATGCCTGCTCCGCGTCCTCTTTGGCCTGACGAAACTGTTCCGCAAGGCGTGAGCTTTTTTCCTCAAGCAGCGCTTGCTGAATAAAGAACGCATGGGAAGTTAACGCATGGCGGTAAATCGCGAAGCCGTAAAGCAGATTCAGCATGAGCACGATGAACATCAACTCATCCAGCCGCCAGATAATACCGAGGTTCAGCACCCCCCAGGAGGCGAAGAAAAAACGCGTAAAGGTACTAATGACAGGCGTCAGATGCGTCGCATTGGCGGCGACGATGGCGGCAATGCTGATATTAAGTAACAGGAAAAAGTCAAAATTCTGCGTCTGTGGCGTAATTAAATAGAGTGATGAAATTCCCAGCCCGTGAATAAAGGCAATATTATTAATACGCGGAAGCCAGCGTCGCAGAACGTCCCTTTCACCGTTTTCTTTCGCTTCACGCTGATAGCGTCGGTGCAATATTCGTATCGCCACGGCACATAGCAGATAAATAATTATCCAGATAATCGTCGGGCCGAGTTCATCCCCAAGCATATAAATCCAGATGGCGAAAGGAATACCAACAAAGGGTACCGCACTAAAGCTGAATACCAGCCGCAGAAAGGTGTTGTTTAGCAAACGGATCTGCGCCGGAGCAGAGATACCATCATTTTGTAAGCTCTGAAAAAACCTCATTCCGACGGTTCCTGCTTGCCATGCAGGAGCGTGATGGCTTCGACCCGGCTGTTAACGCCTATCTTTTTCAATATATTGCTGATGTGTTCTTTGACCGTGGGCTCAGAAATTGAAAGCTGGGCGGCGATGCGTTTATTTGGCAGGCCGCGCATAATCATATTTAACACGTCTATTTGTCGCGGCGTTAAGTTAAATTTACTTAACTTCTCATTATTCGTCTTAACGGAAATTTCGTTTCCCTCAGGAAACCAGGTCTGATTATCAGTGAGTGCGAAAACGGCCCGCGAGAACATCTCAGGTGGCTCGCTTTTCAATACAAAACCGTGTCCCCCGGCGGCATTAACTTTGCGCCAGATATCATTATTGTCATCCCCGCTGACCACCAGGAGTCGTACCTGTGGGTAAAGTTGCTTTACTTCTTTAAGTAATTTCAGGGCCGTTCCGGAAGAGAGCCAAAAATCGATTACCAGCAAACGTGGCGGGCCATGATCCCTAATTTGGCGGTAGCAATCATCCTCATTCGTCACCACACACGCCTGCTTAAAATGGCAATGTGTAATCAGAAAATTGGCGATGCCGCTTGCTACCAATGGATGGTCATCAACGACTAACGCATAATTCTGTCCCAAAGGAGCCTCCTTTTACCTTCGCATATCTTAGAGTACAGATGAATTATTATCTACCCACCCTACTTTAGGAGGGTTTTTTCGATTAGGAAAGAGAAATATATTATTCGCTGATTTGGGTAAAAGAAAACATAAATACAATCAGTGAAATTAACTGGTTGGATATCAAGGATAATTTATGAAAAAACCACTCATCGTTTTAACCGTTACGTTGATGCTAGCCGGTTGTTCCACGTTGAAAACCGATCAGGCTATTCCACTCCTACAGGCGGAGACCGCTAAAATGCTGGGACTGGGCTCATCGGATGAAATAACCGTATCCAACGTTAATGGCGCCCAGCCGGACGCACTGGGAGGACAAAAACTCTCTTATCGCGCCACGACAGAAAAAGGGCGTATTTTCGATTGTTCATCGATGATGATGCCGGGAATTTTAGGATCTGCACCGACGCTGAGCGCGCCAACCTGTACACCAGTTGTCACACATAAATAATTAGCACCGCATTAAAAGGCGTACTGAAATAACGCCTTTTACGTTATCTGACGTATCTGAGTTTTCATATAAAAACGATGTTCCTGACATCATGCTAATGAGTACGGAGATAGCCCGTGAATAACTCTACATCACATTCTTTAGCGGTTAAGACACCGCTTTCCAGACTTTACCTCGCTCTATTTTCCGCGCCGCTGTTACTTTTTTTACCTGCCGATGTCGCGCGTGCAGCCGATGCCTTTTTTGATGGCGAGTCGCGTATTACCGAAACGCTGGGTTACACCGGAGATGTTTATGTTGGACGTAACCAACGCGGAAACCTGCTGATCGATAATGG
Organism: Enterobacter cloacae complex sp. S1; assembly: GCF_014930525.1. NCBI lineage: Bacteria > Pseudomonadati > Pseudomonadota > Gammaproteobacteria > Enterobacterales > Enterobacteriaceae > Enterobacter > Enterobacter cloacae complex sp. S1. Next base: position 300,806 of record NZ_JADBRE010000004.1, on the reverse strand, counting down.
CAAAATCACCGCCTATAACATCAATATCGGTCGGCTGTTCGACGGCAAAATTTATGAAAGCGTGGTCACGGTCCGTGGGCCAGACGCTGAGCTTAACGCGGTGAACGATCGGTACGTCCTGCGCGGCGACCTGAATCTTGGCCTCGGCACCCTGCGAGTCGAAGAGGGCGCGCTGGCGAGCGCGAAGGAGATCGTTGTCGGCACCACCCGCGGCTACGACAGCCACCTTATCGCTACGGGTGCCGGCTCTCGTGTGACCAGTAATTTTCTTAGCGTAGGCACCGATCTGGGCGCACGCTCCACGCTTGCGATTGAAGACGGCGCGGCGCTCAGCACCGCTTACGATGCGCGCATCGGCAACGGTACCGGGCCGGGTGAAACCGACACGCTGAGCCCGAAAGCCACCGTCACGGGGAGCGGCTCACAGTGGAACGTTGGCCGTACGTTGACGCTATATGGCGACCTGGACGTGCTGAACGGCGGGGTGGTTAACGTTGGCGGCGTGCAGGTGGCGGGCGTCTCCGGCGCAGGGAAAACTGCCGAACTGGTTATTGCAGGCAAGGACTCGCGCTTTACCAGCGGCAGCAGCGTGAGCGTGGGCGATTACGGCAATGGCGTGCTGTCTGTGATTGACGGAGGTTCATTTTCCGCGGGCAGCAATGCGCTAATCGTGGGGACATCGGGTTCCGGCTCGAACCGGGGTGCGCTCATCATCGGCAGCCGCGGCAATATGGACACCGGCACGGGTTTAACTGAGCCAACGCTTGGCACGGCGGGCGGCGCAGGTACCCTCGATGCGAAGACGGCAATCAGCCTGCGTGGCGGACTGTTCGGCAGCTATGTCTACTTCAACCATACCGACGGAAATTACCTCTTCAGCAACACGATGAGCGGTGAAGGTGATGTGATCAATACCTCCGGGCAGACGACGCTGAACGGCGATCTTTCCGCACTCAAGGCGAACGTAACCGCGCGGGGCGGTAAAGTCATCATTGCCAGCAATATTAATACCCAGCCAGAAGACGATATCTTTGACGTCCAGACCCTTAGCGCGGAGAACGGCGGTACGCTGATCCTCAACGCGACGGCGGGTTCAGACGTCAGCAACGGGGTGGGTTACAGCAGCGCCGCGTCAATCAAGTCCGGCGGCACGCTGGGCGGCAACGGGACGCTGGGCCAGACCGAGATCCTGTCCGGCGGACATATCTCGCCCGGCGACGGCAATATCGGTACGTTGACGCTGAAACGCTATCTGAACTTTATCGGCGAATCCTTCTATGACGTGGATATCGCAGGAGATGGCCGCAGCGACCAGCTACTGGTATCGGGCAAAACCACCATCAGCAATCAGGCTAAGGTACAGGTCACCGCGCTGGATCCGCAAACCAGCTATAAAACGGGCCAAAGCTACCGCATTTTGACCTCCGACGGGGGAATCGACGGTGAGTTCGCCGGAGCGATCTCCAAATCCGCCTTCCTCGACGTGGCGCTTAAGCAAAGCACCAACGCCGTCGATCTGACCATCGCGCAGAAAGAGACCGGTGGCGAGAATCCTGGAGGAGAAAACCCCGGAGGCGAAAACCCTGGCGGTGAGAATCCTGGCGGTGAAAACCCCGGAGGCGAAAATCCTGGCGGTGAGAATCCTGGTGGTGAAAACCCCGGAGGTGAAAACCCGGGCAGCGGCAAGCCGGGCATTTTCCAGACCGTGGCCCAAAGCAGCAACCAGTGGAATACCGCTGGCGCGCTCTCCACGCTGACGCAAAGCGGCCCGTCGCTGGCGCTGTATAACTCGCTGCTTCTGCTAAGCGCACCGGAAGCGCGCGAGGCGTTCAACCAGCTTTCTGGTGAAGTTTATCCGTCAATGCAGTCCAACCTGATCGCTGGCAGCACGCAGGTGTTTAACGTGTTAAACCAGCGGATGCAGCGCGCGTTTGATAACGACAGCCTGCCGATACCACCGTTAGCCATGTCGCTGGTGCAGCAGCCGGAGCCGCAAAACAATGGCGTCTGGGGCCAGACCTTCAGCTCCTGGAGCCGTAACAGCGGCGACGGTAACGTGGGCAAGCTGGACGGCAACACCACCGGCTTCCTGCTGGGGGCAGATCGCAAACTGGCGGACCATAACGTGCGTGTCGGCGGCTACTTCGGCTACAGCCGGGGTGATTATGACGTCGACAGCCGTCGCTCCTCAACGGATACCGACAACTATCACCTTGGTCTGTATGCGGCGGGTCAACAGGATGCGTTCTCCCTTCGCGGCGCGCTGGGTTACACCTGGCACAAGATCGAAGGCGAGCGCAATGTTGATTTCAGCGGCTTCTCGGATCGGCTGAAGTCAGATTACGACGCGAACTCCCTGCTGGCGTTCACCGAAGCGGGCTACCGTTTCGGCCAGCCAGACAGGAATATTGAGCCGTTCGTCAATTTATCGTACATCCGGCTGCATACCGACAGCTTCAGGGAAGACGGCGGTGCCGCTGCGCTGAGCGTCCGTAACGAAACGATGAACACCTTCTATACGACACTCGGGTTGCGCGGTGTGACCGAGTTGCCGAAGCACGTTAACCTCTACGGTTCGTTGGGCTGGCAGCACGCCTATGGCGATAAGAATACCTCTTCGCGCATGGCGTTTGCGGGCAGCGACGCGTTCATTACTCAGGGACAGGCCGTGGATGAGGATGTGATGGTCGGTGATATCGGCGTGAGCGTACAGCTGTCGCGTGCTGCGACGCTGGATGTGGGTTACCAGGGACAATATGGTGCGGATACCCGCGTCAACTCTGTTAACGCCAATCTGCGCTGGTCGTTCTGAATTATTTCCATTAAAAGAACCCGCCCTCGTGGCGGGTTTCTGCTTTTGGCTTCTGACGAAGCTAGGGATCGTTCCCAACCACGTCCAGCAGTTTGTTTTTAAAGATAAACAAACACGCCTCGTTGAAGTTCCCTGCCCCTAACCGCTCCGACAGCACCGTTCGCTTGCGATAGAGGCTTTTAACCGACATATTCAGCTTATCTGCAATCTCTTCCATTGACCTCCCTGCCTTCAGCAACCGGATCATTATCGCTTCGTGTCGACTCAGCCGTAAGTTAAGCAGCCATTTGGTTGTCAGACGCCTGCCTTTCATATCAAGCACCAGATTGAATAACGACGCCATATCCGGAGCCGTAAGCGACGTGTTCATAAACAGCTTCATACTGAGAAGATCCTCCTCTCGAGGACGCATATCCAGCATAACGCAGCAGATCGTTTTTCTCGTTCTGGCCGGATGGCGTATCAGGTAATCATATAAACGGAGCGGCGTACGGCTATCAATCAGTACAGTATATTCATTTGCGTCGGTATCAAATATGTTTCTGTCTATCGAACTGAGGCAAATTATATCCGGGAAAAATAGCCGCATCCCCCTGACAAGGAAACAATCCTGAGTCACTAACACTATTGAAGTCGCCACTAACCATCCCTTTTAGATTAAAGCAAGCCCGCCTCTTAAGAAACAAGAACGCTTTCGTTTATAGCGTTTTACATTAACGGCAAATGTTTTCTGGCTTTGATCATCCCTCAATATGACATTGGTGAGCTAGACTTTTTGTAGACTATCACTCAATGCCTGGCGTTAATTATAAATAAAAAAGAATTTCAGAAAAGTCACTTCTCTGAACATTAAGAATTTTTGTCATGAAACTTCCCAAACATGCACCAGAAAGTACTTTAATTAACTCAGCAGAACTTCATTTCTAATATAAAAAAACAGGAAGCAGCAAAAGAAAAAACATTTAACATCAATCAGTTAAAAAGAACAATCCTGCACTGAATTATCTAAAAAACTTACTTCTTCCAGAATTATCTCAAAACCTCCCAGCCGCTTTTCAACTTATTTATCCCTCAACATATCGGGTGTACATTAAGCCCAATCAGACCACTGAGATGAGGACTCATAATTACCTTTAAGTAAGTACCCCATAACGTAGCATCATTCAGATTTAATGTTCTCCTTTATGCCCTTTAACACAGAGTTAAAAGGCGGCCGTGTTATGCAATGGATTCACGATAAACAAATGGCAAATAGATATGGAAAGATCGCTTAGCTTCACTACGTTATTCTTTTATCGCACCACAATATTATTGCTCCTGCTTTTACTCTTTCCTGTTCTGGTTCAGGCTGATGAATCCGTTTATGAGCATCAGATACAACAGGCACGTAACGGTAATTACGCTCTGTTTCTTGATTACCTACAGCGCTATGAGCAACAGCATGCTTTAACACCCGGACAGGTTGCGGACTGGTTACAGGTAGCCTCCTGGGCAGGACGCGATGATGAGGTTATCCGGGTCTGGCAGCGTTATGGTATTTATATGCCGCTGCCCGCTCGCGCCATCGCTGCTGTCGCCCAATCCAGAAGAAACCAAAAAGCCTGGCCATCCGCCTTATCGCTGTGGAAAGAGGCGCTCAGCCTTGCGCCGGATAACGACGATTACCGCATCGGCTATGTTAAGACCCTGGCCGATGCCCGCAGAGATCGCCTCGCGCTTTCGGAAGCCCGGCGGCTGGTTAAGGACAATCCTTCTCCCGCGCACCTTGAGACGCTCTCCTATGTCTGGATGCGCCAGGGAAAAAACGGGGACCGGCTGCTGGCGGACATGCGCGCACTGAACGCCGCTCCCGGGAATAATGCCCTTCTTCGCGAGACGATCGATGCGTTAACGGAAAACCGGGTAAGCACGCCTGCACTCTGGCTGTCGCAAAGCGCGGCGATGTCTCCCGCGGAGCGCCGCCGCCTTGAGCGTAACGCCGCGGCTGAAAGGGTACGCCTGGCGGATGTGCCTGGCAGAACGGAGAAAGAGCGCCTGCGGCTGGCACAAAACGCGTTAGATCGCTATCACGCCCTGCTTTCCCGCTGGCAAAACGAACCGCAGGCGGCTGAAGACGTCGTCCTTGCACGTATCGATCGGCTTGGCGCCCTGTATGCGCAGGGTAATTACCGGCAGGTCATTAGCGAATATGAGGCGCTGACGGCCGCACAGCATCCGGTACCGGACTGGGCCATCGGCTGGGTGATCTCGGCATATTTGCAGGAGAAAAACACCGTCGCCGCCTTCTCGCTTGTGCAACGCTATCCACACTACGCCTCCGATCCGCAGGATGAGGAGCATGCGCTTTTCTACGCCTGGCTGGATACGGGGCAGTATCAGACCGCCCGCCACTACGTTGAGCGCGAGACCCGCAGCGTTCCCTGGACCCGCTACGATTTCGGATCCCCGACCGCTCAGCCGAACGATCGGTGGCTCACCGGACAGTCTCTCAAACTTAACTATTTGCTGGCGACCAACGCCCTGCCGGAGGCCGAAAAGCTGTCGTATCGTCTGGCATCAACGGCGCCGGGAAATCAGGGGTTACAGATTGATTATGCCGCCCTGCTTCAGGCCAGAGGCCTGCCGCGCGCGGCCGAGCAAAAGCTTAAACGAGCAGAGGCGCTTGAACCCGCGAATCTGGAGCTTGAAAAACAGCAGGCTTACGTCGCAATGGACCTTCAGGAGTGGCGCCAGATGGATTTACTGGCTGATGACGTAATTGCTCGCGCCCCCGCCGATCGCAGCGCCCGTCGCCTGGACAGACTCAGAGCGGTCCACCATATGTCTGAGCTGCGTCTGAACGCGGGTAAAGGATTGCACTCAGATAACCCCGTCAGCGGTAGCCACGACATGAACTGGGACGCCACGCTCTATGGCCCGCCCGTGGCGGATAACTGGCGGCTGTTTGCCGGCGCCCGCTATGCCCAGGGGAATTTCGACGAAGGTAAAGGCATCAGCCGCCACCTGCTGGGCGGCGTTGAGTGGCGCCCCCGTGACCTCACGCTCGAAGCCGAGCTCTCCAGCAACCGCTATCACGGTACAAACAGGCCGGGCGCACGGCTCTCAACAACCTACAGCCTGAGTGATAACTGGCAGGTCAGCGGTAACCTCGAACGCTTGTCACGCGCCACACCCTTACGGGCATTACGCAATGGGATCAGCGCCAACCGGGGTGAAGGTGGGGTGCGCTGGTATCAAAACGAGCGACGTGAATACCAGTTCAACGCCGCCGTCAGCCGCTTCTCAGACCACAACCGCCGTCAGGAATACACCCTCTCCGGGAAAGAGCGTCTCTGGCAGACCCCGACCCTGACGCTGGATCTCGAACCGGGGATCGCCGCCAGTAAAAACAGCCTGCGGAATACGCTCTATTACAACCCGGCACGGGATCTGTCCGTGACGGCTGCCCTGTCCGTTGACCATGAGATGTACCGCCACTACGACACCCTCTGGAGCCAGCAGTTCGTGGCAGGAGGGGGCAGCTACTGGCAGAAAAATCAGTCCGCGGGTGCCGTTACCCTGCTGGGTTACGGGCAACGCATCCAGTGGAACAACGTTGTCGATACTGGCGTGATGCTGAACTGGGATAAGCGCCCTTACGACGGCAAACGCGAGAGCAATCTCTCCGTCACGTTAGATGCGACTTTACGCTTTTAAGGATGAATATGCTGAACACACGTTTTTCTGTAAGCCTGATCGTCATCGGCTGGCTCTGCCTCAGCGCGAGCCTCTGCGCGCAGCCGCTCTCCTTTATGGCCCCTGAAAAGAGGCCGCAGCTGGAGGCCAGCAAACCCTGGCCGGAGAATCAGTTTCTGGTCCTGGCCTACCACGACGTTGAAGATGATGCCGCCGATCAGCGCTACCTCTCCGTTCGCACCAGCGCGTTAAACGAGCAGATAAGCTGGCTTTTGCACAACGGCTATCACGCCATCAGCGTGCAGGACATTCTGGATGCGCATGAAGGGAAAAAAGCGCTGCCGCCGAAAGCCGTTTTGCTCAGCTTTGACGACGGCTACAGCAGCTTTTACACCCGGGTCTGGCCCCTGCTTCAGGCCTGGAACGTCCCTGCGCTGTGGGCGCCGGTGGGCAGTTGGGTGGATACGCCGGCAAATCAAAAAGTTAACTTCGGCGGTCTGATGACGCCCCGCGATCGCTTTGCCACCTGGGATATGGTACGAGAGCTCAGCCAGTCCCCGCTGATTGAGATTGGCTCGCATACCTGGGACTCGCATTACGGCATTCCGGCCAACCCGCAGGGAAGCCGTGAACCCGCCATCGCCAACCGTTTTTTCGATAACGCGACGGGGCATTACGAAACCGATGAACACTTCAACCAGCGGATCGCCGCAGACGTACGGAAAGTCACCGATAAAATCACCCAGGTGACGGGAAAAGCGCCGCGTGCCTGGGTGTGGCCCTATGGGGCTGCCAACGGTACGTCGCTCGCTATCGCCCAAAAACAGGGCTATCAGTTGGCCTTTACCCTGGAGGACGGGCTGGGAAACGTGCGCGACCTCGGCAACATCCCGCGCCTGCTGATCGCCGGAAATCCGTCGATAAAAACCTTTGCCAACACGATTAGCCGCGTTCAGGAGTTTGACCCGGTGCGCGTCATGCATGTCGATCTCGATTACGTCTACGATCCCGATCCGGCCCAGCAGACGAAAAACATCAACAAACTCGTCCAGCGGGTCTACGACATGAAAATCAGCCATGTGTTTCTCCAGGCGTTTTCGGATCCGCGGGGCGACGGCAGGATCGATGCGCTCTATTTCCCCAACCGTCGGCTCCCGGTCCGGGCCGATCTCTTTAATTTTGTCGCCTGGCAGCTACAAACCCGCGCGGGAGTGAAAGTCTTCGCGTGGATGCCGGTTCTCTCTTTCGATCTCAGTCCAGCCTTGCCGCGCGTGCAGCGCCGGGATCGTCAAACGGGAGAGTTGACCGTGGCCGCCGAGCCCTATATCAGGCTCTCCCCCTGGAGTCCGCAGGTTCGCCAGCAGGTGACGGAGATCTATGAAGATCTGGCCCGCTATGCCAGCTTCAATGGCATCTTATTTCATGATGACGCGGTGCTGACGGACGTTGACGATGCCGGACAGGACACGACCCGACAGAAGAGTCAGCGACTTATCGGCTTTACCCGCACCCTGAGCCAGGCGGTGAAAAACATCCGTGGCCCACAGATCAAAACCGCGCGGAACATGTTCGCGCTGCCCATTATCGAGCCGGAAAGCGAGGCATGGTTTGCGCAAAATATCGATGATTTTCTGGCGGCCTACGACTGGACGGTGCCGATGGCAATGCCGCTGATGGAGTCCGTCCCGGCAGAAGAGAGCAATGCCTGGCTGACGCGTTTAGTCAAAGCCGTCGCCGCACGCCCCGGCGCGCTGAATAAAACGATTTTTGAGCTACAGGCCAGGGACTGGGCACAGAAACCGCAGCGTGCCGTAGCCGATGAACGTCTGATGGAGTGGATGCGGGTGCTCCAGCTGAACGGCATCAAAAATTACGGTTATTACCCCGACGACTTCCTCAACAACCAACCTGATATCTCACGTATCAGACCTGAATTTTCTTCGTACTGGTATCCTGACAATGACTGATCGCATTATCGCCTTCTCTATTTTGTGTCTGGTATTCGGGTTGCCGTTAGGCGTAGCCGCTCTGTTTACCGGCGAACTGATTCTGGACTTTGTCTTTTTCTGGCCGCTGTTTATGTCCGTGCTCTGGGTAACCGGCGGCCTCTATTTCTGGTTTCAGCTTGAACGGCACTGGTCGTGGGATAACGCAACACCCGCCCCCGCCTTAGCCGGTGAGCCGTTAATCTCGATTCTTATTCCCTGCTTCAATGAGGAACGCAACGCACGGGAGACCATTAGCGCCGCGCTGGGTCAGCGGTACTGGAATGTGGAAGTTATCGCCATCAACGACGGTTCTTCTGATAACACGGCGGAGGTACTGCAACAGCTGGCGCGAGAGCAACCGCGCCTGCGGGTGATTAATCTCGCGGAGAACCAGGGGAAAGCCGTGGCGCTCAAGGCCGGCGCTGCGGCGGCCCGGGGCGATTTGCTGGTCTGCATTGACGGCGACGCCCTGCTCGACCGCGACACCGCGGCGTATCTGGTGGCACCGCTGATTCAGTATCCCCACGTTGGGGCCGTCACCGGGAATCCGCGTATTCGCACGCGCTCAACGCTGATTGGCCGCATTCAGGTGGGCGAGTTTTCTTCCATTATTGGCCTTATCAAGCGAACGCAGCGGATCTATGGCCGGGTCTTTACCGTCTCCGGCGTCATCGCCGCCTTTCGCCGACAGGCGCTGGCGGATGTCGGGTACTGGAGCCCGGACATGATCACAGAGGATATCGACATAAGCTGGAAGCTTCAGCTTCGCCACTGGGATATCTTTTTCGAGCCGCGGGCACTGTGCTGGATCCTGATGCCGGAGACGCTAAAGGGGCTGTGGAAACAGCGTCTGCGCTGGGCGCAGGGGGGTGCAGAGGTGTTTCTGGTTAACCTGCGCAAGATGGCCCGCTGGGAGCATCATCGCATGTGGCCCCTGTTTCTTGAGTACGCGCTATCAACGCTGTGGGCGTTTGCCTATGGGGCGACCGTAGTGTTGTTCATTCTCAGCCATATTATCCCTCTTCCCGCGAACCTGGCCGTTGCGAGCCTGTTTCCCCCGGCGTTTACCGGGCTGCTGCTGGGCGTGATGTGCCTGCTGCAATTCCTCGTCAGTTTGTATATCGAGCGGCGCTACGAGCGGAAAGTGGCAGGCTCGCTGTTCTGGGTAATCTGGTTCCCGATGGTGTACTGGATGATTGGCCTGTTTACCACCCTCGTGGCATTTCCGAAAGTCATGCTTAAACGCAAACGCGCCCGCGCGCGCTGGATCAGTCCAGACCGGGGTAAAGGGAGCATTCAATGAACGAGAATACGTTAATTTTGACTGAACATCGGCTGGCACCGCGTCTTTTCGATGCCGCATTAACGCTGATAGCCTGGGGAGGATTCCTGTTTTTCCTGTACGCCAGGCTGTGGATGCAGTTAACCGAGGAGGGCGATCACCGCTGGAGCGTGATTATCGCCTCTTTTAATACGGTGCTGGTCTATCTGCTAATTGCCGCGTTTAACGGCTGGCTGCTGATCCTGTGGTATCAGTACAATCGCCGCCGCGCGCATGTGAGGCGGCGTCATCCGGAAATGTTGCGCCATGACGAGCTTGCCCAAAGTTTTAACGTCACGCCGCAAATTATGTCCGAGATGAGCCAGTACAACCTGCTGACGGTTTACCATGACCAGATTGGCCGGATCATTGATTTGAAGATCAGCGAGCAGCAGGAAGAGGAAGAACAGTAGTGAAAAGCCCCCGCAACATGCCCTGCGGGGGCGTTTTTATAACAGGGAGACGTTATTTATCTTTCACCACAATCAGCGGTTCAATATCGCTCTCTTTCTTCACCACCAGCGAGTCATCCCCGCGCAGACAGGTTCCGCCATAGTTCCCGCCCACGGTAAAGGTGCAGACCTGAATGTATCTGCCGTCAACTTTCGGCAGGCACCATAGCTGCTGGTAGATATTTTTGCGGTCAACAAACTTGCCGCTGGACTGGTCCAGCAGTTCGTCCTGGGCGCCGATCAGATCGATATTGCTCCCGCAGCGTCCGGCGATCGGTTTAACGGCATAACCGGTCCGTTTGAGCAGATCGTTGACTTCAAAATCGGTATCCAGCAGGTAACGGTGGTTCGGGAACAGCTGCCACAGTACCGGCAGGATCGCCTTGTTACCTGGGATCACCGTCCACAGTGGTTCAAAGACCAGCACTTCCGGGCGCAGCAGGACGTCAATCAGGCGCACTTCACCTTGCGGGTGACCGGTGCGGATAGGCACGGCGGCGTACTCGGTTTCGCTCACCTCGCGGATCTGCTCAATCGCCGTTTCCCACGCCCAGGTTTTCCATACGCAGTTGACGTGACGGCCTTCATCATCAATCAGTTGCCCGGCGGCATCCCAGCTCAGCGCCCCCAGTCCATGCAGGATTTTGGTTTCAAACCCGGCCTGGATCAGCGAGCGCTGAATAAAGAGCGCGTGGTAATCCTCTTCGATATCGTTGTCCTGCATGATATGGACGAACGGCCGCGCGTGGCTGTGCTTCCATGCGCCGGTCAGCTCCTCCAGCAAGCCTTCCGCCGGATTGTGGCCGGTGCCGCGATAGCCGTTTTTCACCCACTCTTCAAGAATGAGCCCGCCCTCGGTATGGCAGGAGGCGGAATCCGCGTTGTACTCGTAAACCTTGATGCCGCGTTCATCCATGCAGAAATCCATACGACCGGTGATCATATGGTGACGACGCCACTGCCAGGAGAGGCGCAGACGCGGCCAGAGAATTTTCGGGATGTCGAAAAGCGCGAGTAAGCTGTCGTCTTTCAGCACCTTGTCGGTGGCATGAAGGTACATCAGATGCAGTTCGTTGGTGGCTTTGATCAGCTCCTGCTCGGCGCTTTCGGTAATGGTAAAGTACTGGCAGGGATCGTTGTTAATAACGTGGCCGTTGGCGCGAACGTACGCCTGTTGCAGGGCGTCGTTTTCATTGAGCCATTTTCCGTCGAACTGACGGTTGTTCTTCAACCGCGCGCCGCTGATTTTCAGCAGCTTACCGTCGATCTCCGGCTGAGGAATACTGTGTTCCGTCTCCTCCGTCTGGATCATCCAGCCGAGGATCTCGGTATCGTTGAACGTGTCATGAAGCGTATAGCAACCATCCTCCACGCTCAGACGAAGCTCGCGCGTCCACTGCTGCCCCATCGGCAGCGGGGAGTGAATAACGTTCTGCTCGGCAATGCGCACTCTGTCATCCAGCAGCTGGGTAATGACGGCGACGTGGCCGGTCTCATGAAACTCACCGCCCTTTTGCCAGATGAGCAGCGCACCGGCCTGCGGCGCGCGTTTTGAGCCATTAGCAAAGGCCTGTAGCGGCAAAATATTGTCGTTTACCACCTGGCGCAAAAAACGCAGGGAGAAGATCTCCCACGCCATCCCGACGTCGGTAAAAACAAACCCGTGATTGAGAAACAGGAAACGGCGCGCAAACTCAACGCACTGCCATTTATGGCCCATGTATTCGTTGCCGATATAGCTGCGGAATTCCGCGTCTTCCGGGTAGTGACGCGGATCGAGACTGCCGTAATTTGAAGAGTAAATCGCCACGCCACCCGGCGCATAACCTAATAACGTCCCGAAGGGTGCGTCACTGCTTAACGTTCCTTTACGCATGTGTCCAACCTAAAACAGGCAGGCGGCAATTTTTTTGTGGGGTTGTCGTCGTCTGCACGTTGTAATTAACTGACAGAGGTGGCGTTATCATACACCCGCCCTGCCCATTACGCTCGCATCGTTAAACGGTTCCTGCATCTCCTGCTACACTGCCTCAACACAACACCAAAAAGGCAGGCCAACATGTCAGATAACACCTATCAGCCACCGAAAGTGTGGGAATGGAAACAGAATAACGGCGGCGCGTTCGCCAATATCAACCGTCCCGTCTCGGGCGCGACGCACGAGAAAGAGCTACCTGTGGGCGCGCACCCGCTCCAGCTGTACTCTCTCGGTACGCCGAATGGACAGAAAGTTACCATCATGCTGGAAGAGCTGCTGGCGCTGGGCGTGACGGGCGCGGAATACGACGCATGGTTGATCCGCATTGGTGAGGGCGATCAGTTCTCCAGCGGTTTTGTCGACGTGAACCCGAACTCGAAGATCCCGGCCCTGCGTGACCACTCCACCACCCCGCCGACGCGCGTCTTTGAATCCGGCAATATCCTGCTCTACCTGGCCGAGAAATTTGGTCACTTCCTGCCAAAAGATCCGGCAGGACGAACGGAAACCCTGAACTGGCTGTTCTGGTTACAGGGCGCGGCCCCGTTCCTCGGCGGCGGTTTTGGCCACTTCTATAACTACGCACCAGTGAAGATTGAGTACGCTATCGATCGCTTCACCATGGAAGCTAAACGCCTGTTCGACGTGCTGGACAAACAGCTGGCGCGCGGTCGTTACGTAGCGGGTGAGGAATATACCATTGCGGATATGGCAGTCTGGCCATGGTTTGGCTGCGTGGCGCTGGGCAGCGTGTATAACGCCGCCGAGTTCCTGGATGCCGGGAAGTACACCAACGTGCAGCGCTGGGCAAAAGATGTGGCGAATCGTCCGGCCGTTAAACGCGGGCGCATTGTTAACCGTACCAACGGCGAGCTGAACGAGCAGTTACATGAGCGTCATTCAGCAAGCGACTTCGATACCCAGACGGAAGATAAACGTCAGGGTTGATCCATGACCGGGCGGTTCGCCGCCCTTCTTCCACGATGAGAAAAATGCGTCAGCACGCGTGCGCAAGGAGCCTCGTATGTCAGACCAGACGCTAAAAGCGACCCGACAGCAGAGTCTTATCACCTTGCTGAGTAAAAGCGACTGGCTGACTACCGATGTGCTGGCTGAAAAGCTCTCCGTCAGCAAAGAGACGATCCGCCGGGATCTGAAGTCGTTGCAGCAGCAGGGGAAGCTTCTGCGCCAGCACGGGCGCGCGCGTCTGATTCACCCGGACAGCCGCGACAGCGGTGAACCCTTTGGCGCACGCCTGAAAAGCCATTATGCCGACAAAGCCGATATTGCCCGCCACGCGCTGGGCTGGATCAGCGAAGGGATGACCATCGCCCTCGACGCCAGCTCAACCTGCTTTCATCTGGCGCGCCAGTTGCCGGACATCGACCTCACCGTATTTACCAACAGTCTGCCTATCTGCCACGAGATGGCAAAGCGCGAGCGGATCACGCTTATCTGCTCCGGCGGAACGCTTGAGCGTAAGTATCGCTGCTATGTTAACCCGGCGCTGGTGACGCAGCTAAAAGGGCTGGAGATCGATCTGTTCATCTTCTCGTGTGAAGGGGTCGATGAGCATGGCGTCCTTTGGGATCCGTCCGAGCACAACGCGGGCTTTAAGGCGCTGCTGTTAAACCGCGCCAGCCAGTCGCTGCTGCTGATCGACAAAAGTAAATTTATGCGGGCAAGTGAAGTGAAAATTGGTCAGCTGTCGCAGGTGACACAGATTATTCAGAGCGATAAACGTCAGGCCGCCAGAGACGGCCTGACACGAGAGGTTACGCGGTGAGACGGAATTTCTGCACTGAGCGCTGGAGTTCTTCGGTCTGCCGTTCAAGTGCGGCGGCGGCGGCGGAAACCTGCTCCACCAGCGAGGCGTTCTGCTGGGTCACGCCGTCCATCTGCGTGATGGCAACGCCGACCTGAGAAATACCTTTGCTCTGCTCCTCTGACGCGGTGGCGATCTGCTTCATAATGACGGTCACTTCCGTCACGTCGCGCAGGATCGCTTCCATCGTGGTACCGGTATCGTTCACCAGCTGCGCCCCCTGCTCCACGCGGGCAACGGAATCTGCAATCAGCCCTTCGATCTCTTTTGCCGCATTCGCGCTGCGGCTGGCCAGATTACGCACCTCACCCGCCACGACCGCAAAGCCCCGCCCCTGCTCCCCGGCCCGGGCCGCTTCCACCGCGGCGTTCAGCGCCAGAATATTGGTCTGGAAGGCGATGCTGTTGATGACGGTAGTGATTTCAGCGATTTTTTTCGAGCTGTCCGAAATGCCGCTCATGGTTGTGACCACATCTTCCACCAGCGAGCCGCCGCGGCTGGCCGTACTGGAGGCGACATCCGCAAGCTGGCTGGCCTGGCGCGCGCTTTCGGCGTTCAGCTTCACCGTTGCGGTTAGCTGCTCCATGCTGGCCGCGGTCTCTTCCAGCGCGGCGGCCTGCTCTTCGGTACGCGAAGAGAGATCGTTATTCCCGCTGGAGATCTCCGTTGCCCCGCGCCAGATATTCTCGCTGCCGGAACGAATCGTGCTGACCGCTTCCCGCAGGCTGTCCTGCATGGCGCTCAGCAGCGGCACCAGTTGCCCCACGCAGTTGCGGCCAAAGGATTCAATCGGCTGGCTGAGATCGCCCTGCGCAATCTGGCGGAACTGCTGACGGATACGATCCAGCGGTTTTACCAGTATCGCCACCAGGTAGCGGTCGGTGAACAGCAGGATCAACAGACCCACGATCGTGGCGGTGATAATCACCGTCCGGGTCATGCTGGTGAGGCCGTCGACCACCACGCGCGTGCTGTCGAGCGCCTTCGACGCGGTGTTGTTAAAGTTCTCAGCCGCTGCCCCGAATGCACGGCTTAGCGGCGGCGTGACGTTGTTGGCATGCTGACGATAGCCTTCGAGCGTCGCCTGCTTCGCCTGCGCCATCTGCGGCGTCACGCCCCGATCGAGCAGCGCCTGCCAGGTGGAAATCACCTGCGCAGACACCTTTTCATCCATCGGGCCCGGAGAGATAGCTTTCATCTCTGCCAGCTTTTTACTCATGTTATCCAGCGCCTGCTGAGCAGGAGCCAGGTCCGGCGTGCCGCCCGCCGCTTTAACTTCCATCGCCCGGCTCAGGCGGGTGACGAAACGGAAATACTGATCGTTGCCCTGGCTCAGCACCGTCATTTGCCGGACCAGCTGGCGGTCAACATCATTACCATCAGAAACACGAGACAGAGACCAGGTGCTGTAAAGCCCCACGCCTGCCCACATGACACAAAAGATCCCCAGTATCGTCAGCATGACGAAACGGATGGTGAAATTACGAAGCATCTTCATTGAGTATTCCTTGCCGTGAGGGTGAATTCGCCCAGAGGCGAGTACTACCCTCTTTATCGGCAGATACCGCAGAAAATATACTTTTTTGTTATCGAGTCGGCATAGAATGAAAACGTTGTTTCGAAAATTCACCGACAAGAAAGGAGACATCATGTCCTGGCACCCTTACACTGGCCGATACGAAAACATGCAGTACCGATACTGCGGCAAAAGCGGCCTGCGCTTACCGGCACTGTCGCTAGGCCTGTGGCACAGCTTCGGTCACGTTCAGCCGCTCGATTCCCAGCGCGCGCTGCTGCGTAAGGCCTTCGATCTCGGTATTACCCACTTTGACCTTGCCAACAACTACGGCCCCCCACCAGGCAGCGCTGAAGAGAATTTTGGCCGTCTGCTGCGGGAGGATTTTGCCGGGTATCGTGACGAGCTGATCATCTCCACCAAAGCGGGCTACGACATGTGGCCAGGGCCGTATGGTTCGGGCGGTTCACGTAAATACCTGCTCGCCAGCCTCGACCAGAGCCTGAAACGCATGGGTGTGGAGTATGTGGATATTTTCTATTCTCACCGCGTAGACGAAAACACGCCGATGGAAGAGACCGCCTCCGCGCTGGCGCACGCGGTGCAGAGCGGAAAAGCGCTGTACGTCGGCATTTCGTCCTACTCCACGGAACGCACGGCGGTAATGGCCGAATTGCTGCGCGAGTGGAAGATCCCGCTTTTGATCCACCAGCCGTCTTACAACCTGCTTAACCGCTGGGTCGACAAGACCGGCCTGCTGGACGCGCTGGAGAAAAACGGAACGGGCTGTATCGCCTTTACCCCGCTGGCACAGGGCCTGCTCACCGGAAAATACCTGAACGGTATTCCGGACGGTTCACGTATGCAACGCGAAGGGAAAAAAGTGCGCGGCCTGACGGAGAAAATGCTGACGGAAGCCAACCTGAGCAGCCTTCGTTTGCTGAACGAGATGGCGCACGCGCGCGGGCAGACGATGGCGCAGATGGCGCTAAGCTGGCTGTTGAAAGATGAGCGTGTAACGTCGGTGCTGATTGGCGCGAGCCGCCCGGAGCAGCTGGAAGAGAACGTTCAGGCGCTGAATAACCTGCGCTTTAGCGAAGATGAACTGACGCGGATTGACCAGCACGTTGCGGATGGTGAGCTGAATTTGTGGCAGGCGTCGTCGGATAAATAAATAGTGCGGTCCGATGCTTTCGCCCCTCACCCTAACCCTCTCCCCAGAGGGGAGAGGGAACTTGAACACCCTCTCCCCTCTGGGGAGAGGGCAGGGTGAGGGGCATGGTGAATTTATTTCTTACTGATCTTATCCAGATACCCCATCACAAACGCCGACAGCACAAACGTCAGGTGGATAATCACATACCACATCAGCTTATTATCCGGGACGTTTTTCGCGTCCATAAAGACGCGTAACAGGTGTATAGACGAAATCGCCACAATCGACGCCGCGACTTTATTCTTCAGCGATGAGGCATCCATTTTCCCCAGCCAGTTGAGCTTTTCTTTGTGCTCGGCGATATCAAGCTGAGAGACGAAATTCTCATAACCGGAGAACATCACCATCACCAGTAATCCCCCCACCAGCGTCATATCCACCAGCGACAGCAGAACCAGAATCAAATCGGCTTCTGCCACGGAGAAAATGTTTGGCAGGACATGAAATATCTCCTGGAAGAACTTGATCGTCAGGGCGACCAGCGCCAGGGAGAGACCAAAATAGACGGGTGCGAGCAGCCAGCGAGAGGCATACATTGCGTTTTCAAAGAAGCGTTCCATAAAATCCTGTCTGCAAACGAAACCAGCGCTCAGTATATCTCAACTATACCTCGTTGGGATCCACATCCGGACGCGCATACTCCGGCCAGACCAGCGCGACCAGTTCCGGGTAGGCTTCCAGGCTAAACTCGCGAAAACACTGGCGCAGATTTAATACGTCTAAATCGGAGTACGACACCTTCTCGCCATTCAGACAGCGCTTTTTGATATTGTCGTAATATTTATAAACCGCCGAATTAAGGTCGCTACAACGGCGCTGCGCGTCGAACAGGCCGGGCGTATCATTAATTTCAGCCATTTTCATTCGCTTAATTGTCGCATGGAGAAAATCGATATATTCGTGATTTACCCGCCAGTACCAGACCGGCGTCACGGCGTTCATCAATACGGAGAAATGATCTTCCCCCTCCTCTTTCGACATCAATTCAGGCTGCGGCGGTTCACTGACGTCTTTTGACGCTTTCGGTTTATTTAACTCTTGCATCAATAAAAGCACGCCAGCGGTCAGTAATAGTAACGTTATGACCGTAAAGAAAATGCTGTTCATGGGTAGGCTCCATTTTTTTTGATTTTAAAATTGCCTCATGTTATTGTCAACGAGTCTCACCCTTTTTCCACCCCCACCTTTTTTGAAATTAAAGGAAATTAAAATGCTGCCCGACAATCTTGTCCCGGCAAAGTACCACATTACGCCTGTGGAACAGCCTTCGACGGAAGCAGATAAAGAGGCGAATTTCACTCAAGGAAAAAGAAAACTCTCCGACTATGAAGCCGACATATTAATTGGTGTTTCACGCACCGGCAAATCCCGTAATATGGTGCTCGAAGAGCACGATCGCCATTTAAAAGAGCGTTTATTTCGCGCCATCAAGATTGAAGCCTTAGTTCATCTACTAAATGATTTACAGGCCGAAGGGGAAATAGATGCCCAGACGCTAAGTCAAATAATGACCGAGAAAACGCAGCAAATAAATGAGGCCGGCAATGAAATTTGGCTTAATTTAATTACGCGTGAAAAAAACAATCCCATTTTTTATAACCTGGGGGAAGATTAACGTGAATGATGACAGCGATAATAACGTTTATTTGACTTTAGATGATAAGAAAAGCGATGAATTTATCTTAAAGCAGAATCTCGACGCCCTGAAAAAGATAAAAAATGACGAGATGACGCGAATTACGCAGGATTTGGTTTCGATTCCGGCCACGCTGGTGCGCCTGAAATGGCAGAATCGTCGGGAGATTTACGCCTTGCAGGCCAAGGAGGAGATTTACGGCGCGGTGATGAACGCCATTATTGAACAGCGCCCTGAGCTTAAAGAGAAGATCCTCGGGCGACTGGAGGCGAACTATCAGTACCTGCTGGCACGCGAGACAGCCACCCTGCGCCTGACCCGTAAACTCTCGGAAGGTCATTACCGAACTTCAAACGTGACCTGTGTAGCGCTTGATGAAGAGGCGCCGACGGCGCCTTCAGTGTGACAACAATGATTGTTGCGGAATGCAGGCCGGGTAAGGCGACGCCGCCACCCGGCAGGGAAGGCTGCAAAAGCCTTCGTTTTACTTCGCGGCCGCTTTCTCTTCGCCGACCAGACCAATCTTCAAGTATCCCGCCTGATGCAGCGTGTCCATTACCTTCATCATGGTTTCATAATCGACGGTTTTATCCGCGCGGAAGAAGACGGTGGTGTCTTTCTTGCCGCCGGTCAGCTGGTCCAGCGCCGGAATAACCGAGGCATCCGTTACCGGATCGTTGCCCAGGAACATGGACTTATCGGCCTTCACGGACAGGTAAATAGGCTTTTCCGGACGCGGCTGCGGCTGGCTGGAGGACGCAGGCAGATTCACCTTCACGTCCACCGTCGCCAGCGGTGCGGCAACCATAAAGATAATCAGCAGAACCAGCATGACGTCGATAAACGGCGTCACGTTGATCTCATGCATTTCACCGTTATCGTCCAGATTTTCATTAAGACGCATTGCCATACAATCAACCTACGCGCAGTTTGGACGCCGCATGTACCGGTTTAACGGCGCTGGCGTTCAGGTCCAGATCGCGGCTTTGCAGCAGCAGAACCTGCGCGGCAACGTCACCCAGTGTGGCTTTGTAACTGCCAATCATGCGCGCGAAGATGTTATAGATAACAACCGCCGGGATAGCGGCAACCAGACCGATAGCCGTGGCCAGCAGCGCTTCTGCGATACCCGGCGCGACGACCGCAAGGTTAGTGGTCTGCGTCTGGGCGATACCGATAAAGCTGTTCATGATGCCCCAGACGGTACCGAACAGGCCGACGAACGGGGAGATGGCGCCGATAGTCGCCAGGTAGCCGTTACCGCGGCCCATATGACGACCCACGGCCGCAACGCGACGCTCCAGACGGAAGCCGGTACGCTCTTTAATGCCTTCGTTATCTTCACTGCCTGCGGAGAGTTCCAGCTCGTTCTGCGCTTCGTTCACTAACAGGGTAGTCAGGCTTTTCGCATGGAAGGATGAGGTGATATCAGAAGCCTGATCCAGAGAGCGGGCTTCCGCCAGCTGCTTCTGCTCACGCTTGAGGCGGCGTTTTTGTGAAAGAAGTTCGGCGCTCTTGCTGAAGAAGATAGCCCAGGTGATCACGGACGCCAGAATCAGGCCGATCATCACAATCTTAACTACGATGTCAGCATGTTGATACATGCCCCAAACGGAGAGATCCGTCTGCATCAAATTATTACCCACTCTGTATCTCCAGGACGCAAATCACAAAATCTGAACGTAATAATATCAAAACGTCGTCGAATTGATAGTAGTTCTCATTAGTATTTACATAGTGCCGTAATTTTCGCTCACTTTCCTTGCGCTTACGCAGTAAAAATTTCTTATGCGAATTTTTGATAATATTTTCTGCTTATTCGATAAGCATCCGGATGCACATTCTGACAATCGTGGTAGTCTGGACGTCCAGACGTATAAAAAAAGGGTTAGCGAACATGACTAAAAAGCAGCTTGAGACCACGCTGGTGCAGGCAGGACGCAGTAAGAAATACACGCAGGGCTCGGTCAACAGCGTGATCCAGCGCGCCTCCTCGCTGGTGTTTGATACCGTTGAAGATAAAAAAATCGCTACGCGTAATCGCGCGAAGGGCGGGCTGTTTTACGGTCGTCGTGGCACGTTAACCCATTTCTCGTTGCAGGAAGCCATGTGCGAACTGGAGGGCGGCGCGGGCTGCGCGCTGTTCCCGTGCGGCGCGGCGGCGGTCGCCAATACTATTCTGGCGTTTGTGGAACAGGGTGACCACGTCCTGATGACCAATACCGCCTACGAGCCAAGCCAGGACTTCTGCACCAAAATACTCAGCAAGCTCGGCGTCACCACCAGCTGGTTCGATCCGCTGATTGGAGCCGGTATTGCCGGGCTTATTCAGCCCAACACGCGCGTTGTGTTCCTGGAATCTCCCGGCTCCATCACCATGGAAGTGCATGACGTCCCGGCCATCGTGAAGGCGGTGCGCAGCATAGCGCCGGAAGCGATCATCATGATCGACAACACCTGGGCGGCAGGTGTGCTGTTTAAAGCCCTGGAATTTGACATCGATATCTCCATTCAGGCGGCGACCAAATACCTGATTGGCCATTCCGACGGCATGATCGGTACGGCGGTGTCTAACGCCCGCTGCTGGGATCAATTGCGTGAAAACGCCTACCTGATGGGCCAGATGGTGGATGCCGATACCGCCTACATGACCAGCCGGGGCATCCGTACGCTCGGCGTACGTTTGCGTCAGCATCACGAAAGCAGCCTGCAAATTGCACAGTGGCTGGCGCTGCATCCGCAGGTGGAGCGCGTTAACCATCCGGCGCTGCCGGGCAGCAAGGGCCACGAATACTGGCAACGTGACTTTACGGGCAGCAGCGGGTTGTTCTCATTTGTTCTTAAAAAGCGCCTGAATGACGCCGAACTGGCAAGCTATCTGGATAACTTTACCCTCTTCAGCATGGCCTATTCATGGGGTGGGTTTGAATCGCTGATCCTGCCCAACCAGCCGGAGCAGATTGCGGGCCTGCGCCCGGGCGGCGAGGTGGACTTCGAGGGGACCTTAATCCGCCTGCATATTGGGCTGGAAAATGTGGACGATTTAATTGCGGATTTATCGGCAGGATTTGAGCGCATCGTGTAAAGTGCTGGCTGAAATGTACTCCCCGGACGCTATTCTGAACACCGCAAGCAGAAAAGTCTGTATGAGATGCGCCTGCGATCAACCCCGACAGGCAAAATTGGGAGTACAATAGCGTTATATCTGCTGTTCCACAGGAAAGTCCATGGCTGTTATTCAAAATATCATCACGGCGCTCTGGCAACACGATTTTGCCGCGCTGGCGGACCCGCATGTCGTCGGGATTGTCTATTTCGTGATGTTCGCGACGCTGTTTCTGGAAAATGGATTACTGCCAGCCTCATTTTTACCCGGTGACAGCCTGCTCTTGCTCGCAGGGGCGTTAATCGGCAAGGGCGTGATGGACTTCGCACCGACAATGGTGATCCTCACCTCTGCGGCCAGTCTCGGCTGTTGGCTGAGCTACCTGCAAGGGCGCTGGCTTGGAAACACTCGCGTGGTGAAAGGCTGGCTGGCGCAGCTGCCGCATAAATATCACCAGCGCGCGACCTGCATGTTTGACCGTCACGGCCTGCTGGCGTTACTTGCCGGGCGTTTTCTGGCGTTTGTTCGTACCCTGTTGCCTACCATGGCGGGTATTTCAGGCCTCTCTAACCGCCGCTTCCAGTTCTTCAACTGGCTGAGCGCCCTGCTCTGGGTAGGCGTGGTCACCACGCTCGGCTACGCGCTGAATATGATCCCCTTTGTTAAGCGCCATGAAGACCAGGTGATGACCTTCCTGATGATCCTGCCGATTTTCCTGCTGGTTGCAGGGCTGGTGGGTACCATTGCGGTTGTGATTAAGAAAAAGTATTGCAGCGCATAAATAAAAGCCGGGTGGCGCTACCGCTTACCCGGCCTCCGTTTCCCCTCAGGCTCCCTGCATGGTTCTTATACGTGACGCATCTTCCCCCGGCGTGACGCCGAAGTAGCGCTTAAACTCCCGACTAAACTGCGACGCGCTTTCATACCCGACCCGCATCGCCGCGGCGCTGGCCTTCATGCCATCGTGGATCATCAGCATCCGCGCCTTATGCAGACGGTAGGTTTTGAGGTACTGCAACGGCGACGTGCTGGTGACAGATTTAAAGTTATGGTGAAACGCCGAGACGCTCATATTGGCTTCCGCCGCCAGCTGGTCAACGCTGAGGTTTTCCGTGTACTGGCTCTCGATGCGCTTCAGCACGCGGCTAATCAGGCTGAAGTGCGTTTGCCGGCTTACCAGCGCCAGCAGCGCCCCGCCGCCCGGTCCCAGCAGCACATGGTAAAGAATTTCGCGGATAATCTGTTTTCCGAGAATACGCGCATCCAGCGGCCTTTCCATCACGTCTAACAGGCGTTCAATCGCGCAGAGAATTTCCTCCGACAGGGTCGCGGAGTTGATACCGCTTGCCGCCATTGACGGCCGGAAAAGTTCGTCCTCCCCAATCTCCATCAGCAGCTCCTGCAACTGGAGGATGTCGACGTTGACGCGGATCCCGGCCAGCGGTACCTCCTCTGTCGCGAAAGTTTCACATTCGAAGGGTAAAGGTACTGTCAGAAGCAGATATTCATTGGTGTCGTAACGGAACACGCGCTCATTGATATAGCCAATCTTATGGCCAGAAAAGAGAAACACGATGCCGGGCTGATACATCACCGGGGTGCGCGTCCCGGGCTGGGTACCGTACAGCAATCGAATATCCGGCAACAGCTCAGCCGAATCATTTCCGTTATCTATCAGTCTTTTAATCTGCGACGTTAGCTGGCGGCAGATGGCATCACGGTTCATTTTCAGTTACTCCGGGTACGGTTTCCGACGCTGACAGTGTGCGCATTTTCTTACCGTTTCTCCAGCGCGCTGTAGAAATGGGCAAGACATCGGCAGGAATGTGCATTGAGAGGATAGCGCCTGCCCGCCACAATGAGCAGCATCAGGTTGCCTTCTGCGCCACCACGATTTTTTACCCACTACAGGGAACAAGCCATGAACAACTTTAATCTTCATACCCCAACCCGCATTCTGTTTGGTAAAGACGCCATCGCCGACCTGCGCGCGCAAATCCCCGCTGACGCCCGCGTGCTGATCACCTACGGTGGCGGCAGCGTGAAAAAAACCGGCGTGCTGGATCAGGTGTACAGCGCCCTGGACGGACTGAACGTGCGCGAGTTCGGCGGTATCGAGCCTAACCCGTCTTATGAAACGCTGATGAACGCGGTAAAAATCGCCCGTGAGGAGCAAATCACCTTCCTGCTGGCGGTGGGCGGCGGTTCCGTGCTGGACGGCACCAAATTCATCGCGGCGGCGGCCCATTACGCTGACGGCATCGACCCGTGGCATATTCTGGAAACGGGCGGCAGCGACATCAGCAGTGCGATCCCGATGGGCTCCGTGCTGACGCTGCCGGCCACCGGATCAGAGTCCAACAAAGGCGCGGTCATCTCTCGTAAAACCACCGGTGACAAGCAGGCCTTTATGAACGAACGCGTTCAGCCCGTGTTCGCGATCCTCGATCCGGTTTACACCTATACCCTGCCTGCGCGTCAGGTGGCGAACGGCGTGGTCGACGCCTTTGTTCACACCGTTGAGCAGTACGTTACTTACCCGGTAAACGCCAAAATTCAGGATCGTTTCGCAGAAGGCATTCTGCTGACGCTGATTGAAGAAGGTCCAAAAGCGCTGAAAGAGCCTGAAAATTACGACGTGCGTGCCAACGTGATGTGGGCTGCCACCCAGGCGCTGAACGGCCTGATCGGCGCAGGCGTGCCGCAGGACTGGGCTACCCATATGCTCGGCCACGAGCTGACGGCGATGCACGGCCTGGATCACGCCCAGACGCTGGCGGTGGTTCTGCCTGCGCTGTGGAACGAAAAACGTGACGCTAAACGCGCCAAACTGCTCCAGTACGCCGAACGCGTGTGGAACATCACCGACGGTTCCGACGATGCGCGTATCGATGCCGCAATTGAAGCCACCCGTCACTTCTTTGAAAGCCTGGGCGTGCCAACGCGTCTCTCTGGCTATGGCCTGGACGGCAGTTCCATCCCTGCCCTGCTGGCGAAACTGGAAGCACACGGTATGACGCAGATCGGCGAGCATGGCGACATCACCCTGGACGTCAGCCGTCGTATTTACGAAGCGGCACGTTAAGCGTTTTTAGGATCCTGACTTTCGTTTTTTGACATTTCGTCCAGACTTAATGCACATCACATCGTCGGAGGTTCCCTCCGGCGATGAGCACCTGAAGGAGGAAAAATGGCAAACCAAACCGTAATCAAGCTACAGGACGGCAACGTGATGCCCCAGCTGGGGCTAGGTGTATGGAAAGCCGGTAACGACGAGGTCGTCTCCGCCATTCATAAAGCCCTGGAAGTCGGCTATCGGTCCATCGATACCGCCGCCGCCTATAAAAACGAGGACGGCGTGGGAAAAGCGCTTGCCAGCGCCGGCGTTCCCCGGGATGAGCTTTTCATCACCACCAAGCTGTGGAACGACGATCAAAAGCGTCCCCACGAAGCGTTGCAGGAGAGTCTGGAGAAACTCCAGCTCGATTTCGTCGATCTTTATCTCATGCACTGGCCGGTGCCGGCTATCGACCATTATGTTGATGCCTGGAAGGGGATGATTGAACTGCAAAAAGAGGGGCTGATAAAAAGCATCGGCGTCTGTAATTTCCAGGTTCATCATCTGCAACGCCTGATTGATGAAACGGGCGTCGCGCCGGTAATTAACCAGATTGAGCTGCACCCGCTGATGCAGCAGCGCCAGCTTCATTCATGGAACGCCACGCACAAGATCCAGACCGAATCCTGGAGCCCATTGGCCCAGGGCGGCGAAGGGGTGTTTGACCAGAAAATCATCCGTGAACTGGCGGATAAGTACGGTAAAACCCCGGCGCAGATCGTCATTCGCTGGCATCTGGATAGCGGTCTGGTGGTGATCCCGAAATCGGTCACGCCATCGCGTATCGCCGAGAACTTCGACGTCTGGGATTTCCGCCTGGATAAAGACGAGCTGGGTGAAATTGCGAAGCTGGATCAGGGCAAACGGCTTGGGCCGGACCCGGATCAGTTTGGCGGGTGATCCCCTCACCCTGCCCTCTCCCCGGAGGGGAGAGGGTTAGACCTGTAGGCCCGGTAAGCGCAGCGCCACCGGGCATTGTTACAGGTTTAACCGGTCTTACGTTTTACGTTCTTCTTCGTTCCCGCAACACCGTTCGAACGCTGATGCGCAATAGGCGTGTGCTTGGTCAGCGCCGGGCGCGTGCTGCGGTTCTGGCGGCGCGCTTCGCGCATCTCTTCCAGCGTTGGCGCTGGCACCAGGCAATCACGACGCGAGCCGATCAGGTGCTTTTTCCCCATCTCTTCCAGCGCCTGACGGATCAGCGGCCAGTTTTTCGGATCGTGATAGCGCAGCAGCGCTTTATGCAGACGGCGCTGTTTATCCCCTTTCGGCACCACCACGTCTTCGCTCTTATAACCAATCTTACTCAGCGGGTTTTTGCCGGTGTAATACATGGTCGTCGAGTTGGCGAGCGGCGACGGGTAGAAGTTCTGCACCTGATCCAGACGGAATCGACGCTGCTTCAGCCACAGCGCCAGATTCACCATGTCTTCATCACGGGTGCCGGGGTGTGCGGAGATGAAGTATGGGATCAGATACTGCTCTTTCCCCGCCTGTTTTGAATAGGTATCAAACAGCTGTTTAAAGCGGTCATAGCTGCCCATGCCCGGCTTCATCATTTTGGACAGCGGGCCTTCTTCGGTGTGCTCCGGCGCAATCTTCAGATAGCCGCCGACGTGGTGCGTCGCCAGCTCTTTGATGTAGCGCGGATCTTCCACCGCAATGTCGTAACGCACGCCGGAGGCGATCAGGATCTTCTTGATGCCTTTCAGGTCACGGGCGCGACGGTAAAGATTGATAGTCGGCTCGTGGTTGGTGTCCATATGCTCGCAAATGCTCGGATAGACGCAGGAGAGACGACGGCAGGTCTGCTCGGCGCGCGGCGATTTACAGCGCAGCATGTACATGTTGGCCGTTGGACCACCCAGATCGGAGATCACGCCGGTAAAGCCCGGAACCGTGTCGCGAATCGCTTCGATCTCGTTAACAATCGACTCTTCGGAACGGCTCTGAATAATACGGCCTTCATGTTCGGTGATCGAACAGAAGGAGCACCCGCCGAAGCAGCCGCGCATGATGTTGACCGAGAAACGAATCATCTCGTACGCCGGAATACGGCTGTTGCCATATGACGGATGCGGCACACGCTTGTACGGCAGAGCAAAGACGCTGTCCATCTCTTCGGTAGAGAGCGGGATCGCTGGCGGGTTAACCCAGATATAGCGCTCGCCGTGCTTTTGCATCAGAGCGCGCGCGCAGCCGGGGTTGGTTTCATGGTGTAAGATGCGCGACGCGTGGGCGTAGAGTACTTTATCGCTTTTTACTTTTTCGTAAGACGGCAGCAGCACATAGGTTTTTTCCCACGGCTTCGGACGCGGCGGCTGCACCACCACGGCCTTTGCTTCCGCTTTCTTCGGCTCAACCGGTTTGTTATCCGCGCACGGTAGATCGTCACCGTACGGATGTGGGATAGGGTCGATTTTGCCCGGCATATCGATAATGCGGGAATCCACCCCACTCCAGCCCGGCAGCGCCTCTTTCACCATGATCGCGGTGTTGCGTACGTCGCGGATCTCGCTGACCGCTTCACCCTGCGCCAGGCGATGCGCCACTTCCACCAGCGGACGCTCGCCGTTGCCGAAGATCAGCATGTCGGCTTTCGAATCCACCAGCACCGAACGGCGCACGGTATCAGACCAGTAGTCGTAGTGTGCGGTGCGGCGCAGGCTCGCCTCGATGCCGCCCAGGATCACCGGCACGTCTTTCCATGCTTCTTTGCATCGCTGGGTGTAGACGAGGGTCGCGCGATCGGGACGTTTACCCGCCACGTTGTCAGCCGTGTAAGCGTCGTCATGGCGCAGCTTACGGTCGGCGGTATAGCGGTTGATCATCGAGTCCATGTTGCCCGCGGTCACGCCGAAAAACAGGTTAGGCTTGCCCAGACGCATAAAGTCGTCTTTGCTGTTCCAGTCAGGCTGGGAGATGATCCCCACGCGGAAGCCCTGGGCTTCAAGCATACGGCCACAGATCGCCATGCCAAAGCTCGGGTGATCGACATACGCATCGCCCGTTACCAGAATGATATCGCAGCTGTCCCAGCCCAGTTGATCCATCTCTTCCCGGGACATCGGCAGGAACGGCGCCGGTCCAAAGCAGGCTGCCCAGTACTGGGGCCAGGAGAAGAGGTCGCGATCCGGCTGGATCAGGGAAATAGCGCTCATAATGCTTCCGAAGAAAAAATAGACAAAAGGAGCGGGATTATACGCTGGTTTACCGGGGGAAATGAAGGGGTATTGTGCGGGCTGTTGCCCTCACCCCAACCCTCTCCCACAGGGAGAGGGAGAAAGCGTTTTATGGTGCCGGATTCACCAGCATCTGCCCTACCGATCCCCTGTCCATCATCTCCAGCGTCTGGCTGTGGAACAGGAACGGGAAGTGCGGCCAGGAAGGCTGACCGTAGTAGACGAGCAGTTCGACCTGGCCATCCACCCAGACGGTATCTTTCCAGCCCCTGTCTTCCGGGAACGGCATCGCCCCGTTGACGTTGCGGATCAGGAATGACACCCCTTCAATATGGAACGACTGCGGCATCTCCGAGCGGACGGTCCAGCGCTCCCATGTTCCCTGTTGGGCGGTGATATCAATGCGGTTTACGTCCCACAGCGCACCGTTGATGCCCGGATCGTCGCCAAGGCTGATATCGCGACTGCGTACTGCCGGGCCGGTCACAATCTCCTGCGGCAGCAGGCGCATCGGCAGACTGTCGGTCACCAGCGGCAACAGGCCGGTCGGGCGCAGCGTCAGCACCAGCGTGGAGACCAGAACGCTCGACGGTTCAAAGAAGCCACGAATACGGTCAACAATGCTTGCCGCTTCGCCGCAGGTCACGGACACTTCATCCCCGTTGGTCATATCCACGAGGATCTCACGACGTTCGCCCGGTGCCAGCGCCAGCTGTTTTACCGACACCGGCGCAGGTAATAACCCCTGATCGCCTGAAATCACGTGCAGCGCGCGGCCGTCGCTCATCTGCAACTGGTAGCGGCGCGAGTTAGAGGCATTCAGCAGACGCAGGCGCACCCAGCCACGAGACACTTCGACATAAGGGCTTTGCGCGCCGTTAACCAGCAGCGTATCGCCCACAAAACCACCGCTGCCCGGCTCGCTGTACTCCGGCGTGCCGAAGTTATCCAGCCGCTTGTCCTGAATAATGATCGGGAAATCATCAACGCCGTAGTGATTCGGGATCGGCAGCGTTTTGCTGACCTCATCTTCAATCAGCCACATTCCGGCCAGGCCGTTGTAGACCTGCTGGGCGGTGCGGTTCGGGGTGTTGGCGTGATACCACAATGTCGCCGCGCTCTGACGAATCGGGAGGACGGGCGCCCAGTCGGCATTCGGCGACATCATGCGTGCCGCGCCGCCAATCAGCGGCCCCGGCACCTGCAAACCACTGACGGTCATCGCGACATTTTCCGTCGTACGGTTACTGTAGATGAGCTTAACGTCATCGCCATTCCACACGCGAATGGTCGGCCCGAGGTAGCGTCCGTTAATGCCCCATACCTGCGCGCGCGTTCCCTGGGTAAAGGACCAGTGGCTACGCTGAAGCGTGAGGAATAGCGGCTGCCCGCGACGGGATTCAATCAACGGCGGAATAGGCAGCGGCTGTTGCTGCCCGGCGGCGCTGGCTGTCCGCGGCATCGCACCCGCACAAAGGGCGATACCCGAAGCCTGAATAAACTGACGCCGACTGAGTGACATATAAGCTCCATCTGAAACGACTAACAACGCGGGAATTCGTTTTCCCTTACACGACACCGGGTCAAATCTTACCGGCGGCTTCTCGCTCTGCAACTTCTTTATCGAGCTGCGCAATATGCTGAGCCATCAGCTCGCGGCAGTGCGTGGCCAGCTCGCGCACCTGGTCTTTACCGTATTTTGAGGTATCTACCGGCGGCAGCATTTCGACAATGACCAGTCCGTTATTCAGACGGTTAAGATTAATCTTATTCGATGTATTGGAAACACACACGGGAATAATTGGAACGCCTGCCGCAATTGCAGCATGAAACGCGCCGGTCTTAAACGGCAGCAGGCCGCGACCACGGCTGCGCGTCCCTTCCGGGAACATCCAGATGGAAATCCGGCGCTTTTTAAACTGATCCACCACTTCCGCAATGGTGCCATGCGCTTTGGCGCGGTTGTTACGGTCAATCAGTAAGTTACCGGTGAGCCAGTACAGCTGACCGAAAAACGGGATCCACAGCAGGCTTTTTTTACCCACGGTTACGGTCGGCGGAAGAACAATATTTGAAGCCGTCACCATATCGTAGTTGTTCTGATGGTTAGCGATATAGATGGCGTTACCGAAATTCTCCGCCCCTTCAGGCAGACGCTTTTCAACCTTCAGGCCAAACAGCGGCGCAAGACGACCAAACATGTGGCCAAACGTCGCGACATGCTTTGGGTTACGCGGGCTGAACAGGCAATAAATCGATCCGAAAATACAGACCAGAATGCAATAAATAACGGTAAGAATGAGACGAACAATGTATAGCATAGCGACCTCTGAAGCCCTGACAGCTGACAATTATACTTCACCTGTGGCCAGGTAAGGACTTTATTACGAGCGCGTATTGTTAATCGCAACGCACGAATTAACAACGTTTTTACGGGAAATTTTATGGTAATTCCCCCTCCGGAAAGAGGGGGGATGAAACAGGTTACTCTTCGCTGTCGTCCGCTTTGCTGCGCGCCGGCGAGTCGATCTCCACGCGGTCGATTCGCTGGAGGCCGCGCATCAGTGAGCCGCGACGTCCACGCTCACCCACCACCTTCTGCAACTCTTCCGGACGCAGTTTGATTTTACGCTTGCCGACATGAATGGTCAGCGTGCTCTGCGGCGGCAGCAGGAAGAGATGCGCGAGGCCATCGACGCCTTTTGCCGCTTCCGCTGACGGGATACTGATGATCTTGTTGCCCTTCCCTTTCGACAGCTCCGGCAGATCGCTGACCGGGAACATCAGCATGCGTCCGGCAGCGGTGATCGCCAGCAGCATGTCGCTTTCGTTCTCGATGATCAGCGGCGGCATGACGTGTGCGTTATCCGGCAGGCTAATCAGCGCCTTACCAGCACGGTTACGCGACACCAGATCGTTGAAGGTACAGATAAAGCCGTAGCCCGCATCAGACGCCATCAGCAGTTTTTGATCGTCGGCCTCCATCAGCATATGGTCCACCGTGGCGCCCGGCGGCAGCGTCAGCTTGCCGGTTAGCGGTTCGCCCTGGCCGCGCGCAGACGGCAGCGTGATCGGGTCGATGGCGTAGCTGCGGCCCGTGGAGTCGATGAACGCCACCGGCTGGTTACTCTTGCCCTTCACCGCCGCCTTGAAGCTGTCACCGGATTTGTAGCTCAGACCCGGCGCGTCGATATCGTGGCCTTTGGCGCTACGTACCCAGCCGCTCTGGGAAAGCACGATGGTCACCGGCTCGGAAGGCAGCATGTCGTGCTCGTTCATCGCCTTCGCCTCTTCGCGCTCGTGCAGCGGAGAACGACGGTCGTCGCCAAAGGCGTCGGCATCGGCCTGCAACTCTTTCTTCAGCAGGGTGTTCATCTTGCGCTCGGACGCCAGAATCGCCTGAAGCTGATCGCGCTCTTTTTCCAGCTCGTTCTGCTCGCCGCGGATCTTCATCTCTTCCAGTCTGGCGAGATGGCGCAATTTCAGTTCGAGGATCGCTTCGGCCTGGGTTTCGCTGATGCCAAAGCGCGACATCAGGGCAGGCTTAGGTTCGTCCTCGGTACGAATGATCTCGATCACTTCGTCAATGTTGAGGAACGCCACCAGCAAACCTTCGAGGATATGCAGGCGCTTAAGCACTTTTTCCAGACGATGGTTCAGACGACGGCGCACCGTATCGCGGCGGAAGGCCAGCCATTCGGTGAGGATCTCCAGCAGGTTTTTCACCGCCGGACGACCGTCCAGACCAATCATGTTCAGGTTGATGCGGTAGCTTTTTTCCAGATCGGTAGTGGCGAACAGGTGGTTCATCACCTGCTCCATGTCCACGCGGTTAGAGCGCGGCACGATCACCAGACGGGTCGGGTTTTCGTGGTCCGATTCGTCGCGCAGGTCGTCCACCATCGGCAGCTTTTTATTGCGCATCTGGGAGGCGATCTGCTCCAGCACCTTCGCACCGGACACCTGGTGCGGCAGCGCGGTGATCACCACGGCCCCGTCTTCTTTGGTCCACACCGCGCGCATGCGCACGGAGCCACGGCCGTTCTGGTAAATTTTGCGGATTTCCGCACGCGAGGTGATGATCTCGGCTTCGGTCGGATAGTCCGGCCCCTGCACAATATCCAGCAGATCGTCCAGCGAGGTTTTCGGCTGCTCAATCAGGGTGATGGCGGCTTTTGCCACTTCACGCAGGTTGTGCGGCGGAATGTCCGTCGCCATGCCCACGGCGATACCGGTCGTGCCGTTCAGCAGGATGTTCGGCAGACGCGCAGGCAGCATCTTCGGCTCCTGCATCGTACCGTCGAAGTTTGGCACCCAGTCGACCGTCCCCTGCCCCAGCTCGCCCAACAGCACTTCGGCATATTTAGACAGGCGGGATTCGGTATAACGCATTGCCGCGAAGGATTTCGGATCGTCCGGCGCCCCCCAGTTCCCCTGGCCATCCACCAGCGGATAGCGATAAGAGAACGGCTGGGCCATCAGCACCATCGCTTCATAGCAGGCGCTGTCGCCGTGCGGATGGTATTTACCCAGCACGTCGCCGACGGTACGGGCGGATTTCTTAAACTTGGCGGTAGCATTCAGCCCCAGTTCGGACATCGCATAGACGATGCGGCGCTGAACGGGCTTCAGGCCATCCCCGATAAACGGCAACGCCCTGTCCATGATGACGTACATGGAGTAGTTCAGGTAGGCGTTTTCCGTGAATTCATGTAGCGCGAGGCGCTCTGCCATATCGCTCATTACGTGTGATTCCTCAACTCAGAAACCGATGGGTTTCAGGCAATATTGCCGCAGATACTACCTCATCTGGCGAGTTGAGTCACAAAGAAAAAGGGCCGCATAAGCGGCCCTTTCCGGGTTATTTGTTCAGCTTGATAACCTGCTTCACGTCGATTTCAAACTCGTTCCAGTCTTTATCGATTTTGCCCTGGAGTTCGACTTTATCCTGGGGCGTCACCGTCACGCCGTTCCAGCGCTTGTGGTCGATCTCCACCACCACCGTGCCGCTCTCATCGCGGAAGGTGTAACGGTCATCGGACAGGCGCTCGGTAATGTTCCCGCGTAGCTTCACCCAGGCATCGTCCTTCAGGTCTTTCACTTTAGCCGCGGTGGTGAGGTTGGCGTTGTTATCGACAAAGCCACCCTGCTGGGTTTGCGTCTGGTTCTGTGTCGCAGATGGGCCAGAGAAGCCACCCTGTGCAGCAAAGACAGGGGCCGTGGTCATCATCATGATGGCAGCAATTGCAGCGAATTTTTTCATCTTTATCTCTCCCTTTAATGTCGTTTCACAATCCATTAAACAGGGTAAACCTTAACAACTTCTTAAGGGGAAAATTTATTTATTTTTACTGTACAGCAGGCGCTTGCAGAAGGTTTACTGACGGCATCAAGGAGGAAATATGCGCATTTTACTGGTAGAAGACGACAAGCTCATCGGCGACGGCATCAAAGCGGGCTTAAGCAAAATGGGCTTTAACGTGGACTGGTTTACCGACGGTAAAACCGGGCAGGCGGCCCTGTACACCGCGCCGTATGATGCCGTGGTGCTGGACCTGACGCTGCCGGAAATCGACGGGCTTGAGATCCTGCGCGCCTGGCGCGAAAGCGGTAAGAGCGAACCGGTGCTGATCCTGACCGCGCGGGATGCGCTGAATCAGCGCGTCGAAGGGTTACGCCTGGGGGCGGATGATTACCTGTGTAAGCCGTTCGCGCTGATTGAAGTGGCGGCCCGCCTTGAAGCGTTGGTGCGCCGCAGTCACGGGCAGGCGCGCAGCGAGCTGCGTCACGGCAAGGTCACGCTCGATCCGGCAAGCCTTGTCGCCACACTGGAGGGCGAAACGCTGGTGCTCAAACCCAAAGAGTTCGCCCTGCTGGAACTGCTGATGCGCAACGCGGGCCGCGTGCTGCCGCGCAAGGCCATCGAAGAGAAGCTCTACAACTGGGATGATGACGTCTCCAGCAACGCCGTCGAAGTCCACGTTCATCATTTACGCCGCAAGCTCGGCAGCGAATTTATCCGCACCGTGCACGGCATCGGTTATACCCTGGGTGACGCATGAAACTGACCCAACGCCTGAGCCTGAAACTGCGCCTGACGCTCCTCTTTTTGCTGCTGTCCCTGGCGGCCTGGTTTGCCGCAAGCGTGGTGGCCTGGCACCAGACGACCGACAAGCTCGATAAGCTGTTCGATACCCAGCAGATGCTGTTTGCCAAACGGCTGCTGACGATGGACGTGGACGAACTCCGCGCCCCGGAACGCATGCGCGAGGTACCGAAAAAAGCCAAACACGGCCATCTGGACGACGATGCGCTGGCCTTCGCAATCTTCACCGCCGACGGTAGCATGGTGCTTAACGACGGCGAAAACGGGCGCGACATACCTTACCTCTACCGCCGGGACGGGTTTGATGACGGTCGGTTGCAGGATGACAACGACGAATGGCGTTTCCTGTGGCTGACTTCTCCGGACGGGAAATACCGCGTGGTGGTTGGCCAGGAGTGGGAGTACCGACAGGATATGGCGCTGGACGTGGTCAGCTCGCAGCTGACGCCGTGGCTGGTGGCGCTGCCCGTCATGCTTTTGTTGCTGATTGTTCTGCTGAGCAGGGAACTGAAACCGCTGAAAAATCTGGCGCGGACCCTGCGCTCGCGCTCGCCGGATGCGACCGATACGCTGCCCACCCACGGCGTGCCGACGGAGGTTCGCCCGCTGCTTGATGCGCTTAACCATCTTTTCGCCCGTACGCAGGAGATGATGGCCCGCGAGCGCCGCTTCACCTCGGATGCCGCCCATGAGTTGCGCAGCCCGCTGGCCGCGCTGAAGGTGCAAACCGACGTGGCGCAGCTTTCCTTTGACGATCCCGGGGCGCAGTCTAAAGCGCTGGGGCAGCTGCATGCGGGCATCGACCGCGCCTCCCGGCTGGTGGACCAGCTTCTCACCCTGTCGCGCCTGGATTCACTGGATAATCTTGATGACGTCGAACCCGTGATGATGGCCGATTTGCTGCAATCCGCGGTGCTGGATATCTGGCATCCGGCGCAGCAGGCGGGCATTGATATTCGGCTCAACGTCAACGCGCCCGAGGTAATGCGTCACGGACAGCCGCTACTGCTGAGTCTGCTGGCGCGTAACCTGCTGGACAACGCCGTTCGTTACAGCCCGCGCGGCAGCGTGGCGGACGTGACGCTGAATACCCAAAGCTTTACCGTGCGCGACAACGGCCCGGGCATTTCATCCGATGCGCTGGCGCGTCTCGGCGAGCGCTTTTATCGTCCACCGGGCCAGGACGCCACCGGCAGCGGTCTGGGGTTGTCTATCGTCAAGCGTATCGCGACGTTACATGGGATGAGCGTCTCGCTGGGCAATGCGCCGGAAGGGGGCTTTGAGGTGACCGTCAGCTGGTAGCCATTATTGCGCTGAGCGCAAAAGACTTTGCACATTCTGCTTATTTTTCCGCTCCGTCCTCGCGCGTAGAATACCCGGCATACTCTCAGCATCGAGGACAAATAATGAGCAACATTCTGATTATCAACGGCGCGAAAGAATTTGCGCACTCTAAAGGCCAGCTCAATGACACCCTGACCGAGGTCGCGGATGGTTTCCTGCGCGACGCCGGACATGATGTTAAGGTCGTGCGCGCGGACAGCGATTACGACGTGAAGGCCGAAGTGCAGAACTTCCTGTGGGCCGACGTGGTTATCTGGCAGATGCCGGGCTGGTGGATGGGCGCACCGTGGACCGTGAAAAAATACATGGACGATGTGTTTACCGAAGGTCACGGTTCGCTGTATGCCAGCGACGGCCGCACCCGCTCAGACGCGTCTAAAAAATACGGTTCCGGCGGCCTGATTCAGGGCAAGAAATACATGCTCTCCCTGACCTGGAATGCCCCGCTAGAAGCGTTCACTGAGCAAGATCAGTTCTTCGAAGGCGTGGGCGTAGACGGCGCGTATCTGCCGTTCCACAAGGCGAATCAGTTCCTGGGTATGGAGCCGCTGCCGACCTTTATCGTCAACGACGTAATTAAAATGCCGGACGTCCCGCGCTATATCGCAGAATATCGCAAGCATCTCGCGGAAATTTTTGCTTAACTGGTAGCCTGGAATTAGAAGGAGTTAATTATGCTTACCGTTATTGCTGAAATCCGTACGCGTCCTGGCCAACATCACCGCCAGGCGGTACTGGATGAGTTCGCGAAGATCATCCCGACCGTACTGAAAGAAGAAGGCTGCCACGGCTACGCGCCGATGGTGGACGCCGCCACCAGCGCAAGCTTCCAGGCGACCGCGCCAGACTCAATCATCATGGTTGAGCAGTGGGAAACCGTCGCGCACCTTGAAGCGCATTTGCAGACCGCGCATATGAAAGCGTGGAGCGACGCGGTGAAAGGGGACGTTCTGGAAACCCACATCCGTATTCTGGAGCAAGGGGTTTAAGTTCCGTGAAATTTGCCGGGTGGCACTGCGTTTACCCGGCCTACAACTTACCTCCCACGCCCGGTAAGCGTTAACGTCACCGGGCTTTTTTTATCACCTTAACACTCAACTGCTATGCTTATTCTGACTTCATGTTTAACAGGAGGATGGAATGGGACTTTTTAACTTTGTAAAAGAAGCGGGCGAAAAGCTGTGGGATAACCTGACCGATCATAAAGGTCAGGGCGACAAAATCACCGAGCACCTCAAGAAACTCAACATTCCCGGTTCCGATAAGGTTCAGGTTAACGTCACTGACGGCAAGGCCAGCGTGACGGGCGACGGGCTGACGCAGGAGCAGAAAGAAAAAATCCAGGTCGCCGTCGGCAACATCGCGGGCGTCAGCGAAGTGGAGAACAATATTACCGCGACAGATGCCAAAGATGAAGCCACCTACTATACGGTGAAATCCGGCGATACCCTGAGCGCAATCTCTAAAACCGTGTACGGCGATGCCAACCAGTACAATAAGATTTTTGAGGCTAACCGCCCAATGCTCTCCAGCCCGGATAAGATCTATCCCGGTCAGACGCTGCGTATTCCGAAAGCGTGATCGATAAGTCGGGGGTTACCCCCCGACTGTTTTTACCAGTACAGTTTCCAGCTCTGCGTAAAACGCACCAGTGCCTCAACGTAGAAGTAATCGCCCCAGCTCGCGCACTCATCCACGCCTTTATTGCTCGCCAGGTGATACACCGAGTGCTTAAGCAGCCCGTTGCCCTTCTCTTCTTTGCCCATCAGATAGTGCTTTGTCAGCGAGGACATAATCCCTTTCGCCCATTCGAGGTAACGTTCGCGATCCGGATCTGTGACCGGCAGATGTTTCACCAGCTCCAGCAGTCCACACACCGCAATTGCCGCCGAGGAAGAGTCACGCAGTGCGTCGGTGCCCACCAGCGCCAGATCCCAGTGGCAGACGTAGTCTTCCGGCAGGCGATTGAGGAAGTAGTTCGCCAGCCGTTTTGACAGGGCGATCATCGTTTCGTCGCCGGTATAGATATAGCTCAGCAGGAAACCGTAAATGCCCCAAGCCTGCCCGCGCGACCAGCAGGAGTCGTCGGCGTAGCCCTGCTGGGTGTTGCCGTAGCGCGGTGCGCCGGTTGCCACATCCATATAGTAGGTGTGGAAGGTGGAGGCATCGTCACGAATGAGGTACGTCGCGGCCTGCATGACGTGCGCTTTTGCGGCGTCGGCAAAGCGCGGATCGCCCGTCTGCTCCGTTGCCCAGTAGAGCAGCGGCAGGTTCATGTTGCAGTCGATGATCATCCGCCCGGCCTGCTCCGGATCGGAGAGATCGCCCCACGCCTGGATGATTTTCGCCTTCTCGTGGAAGCGTTCCAGCAGGGCTTCCGCCGCCAGCAGCGAGAAGCCGCGCGCCTCGCGGCTTCCGGTCAGCCGCCACGCGGCTACGCAGGAGAGCGTGTAGAGGAAGCCTAAATCGTGGGTGTTGGTGTCGTTGCGCCCGGCGATGCGCAGGCCAAACGAGCGCACGTGTTTTTCCGCCATCGCGCGGAATTTTTCCTCGCCGCTCATCTCCCATGCCAGCCACAGCTGCCCGGTCCAGAAGCTGGTGGTCCACTCCACGTTGTCAGTCAGCGGATAAAAACCGTTCTGGCAGGTTTCCGCCGGGAATTTGTCGCCGAACTCCGTTAAATGACGGCTAATCAGGTCAAGAACGTGGCTGCGCGCCGAATTCAGTTCATCGCTGAATGCGCGGGAGTCAACGGGCGCAGCGATAACAGGCAGACGTTCTTCTTTGATACGACTTAACATATTTCGGTTCCTTCTTTGACGGCGTAATTTATCGAGTTGACGTTTCTGCTACGTTCAGCGCACGAGCCCCGCGCCATTTGCTCTGACAGGCGGATAACGTAAAAGCAGAAATAAGGGTAAAGGTCAGCGCCGTTGCGCCCATGATGATATAGGTGTGCTCAAAGCCAATACGGTCATACATATAGCCGGCAGGGGAAGAGACCACCACGTTGCCAACGTAGAGCATCGCCTGATAGCCAAGTAAATACATGGTGGCATTGACGCGCTTGTCGAAATGTTCGGCGATATATTTAAATACCGACACCAGCAGGAGACAGATTTCCAGACCGTAGAGCGGTTTAAGCACGGAAATGAGCAGGTGTGAATCACACATGCCGGAAATAATCAGACGCGCCCCAACCACCAGCCCGACAATTAACAGCCCGCGTTTGGCGCCAATAAAGTTCACAAACAGCGGGACCACCATATACATGACAAATTCCATGCCCGACTGTACGGTCCCGAGATAGCCGAATACGGCGTTGCCCTCATGAATATCATCGAAGAAGGTGACGAAATAGCGCGAGAATTGCTGCTCGGCAATAAACATCATCCATGCCACGCCCGCCACGTACAGGCAGAAGGCCCAGAATTTGCGGTTACGCAGCAGGGCGTAAACGTCGGACGGGGCAATTTTCTCTTTCGTCAGCACCTCGCCTGCGTGAGCGGAGTTAGTGTTCACTTTCAGGCTCAGCAGGACAATCAGCATCACCACCGACGCCACGCTGCCGAGAATAAAGTTATACGCCGGTGAGAGGTTGAACAGCAGGCCGGAGAAAGATGACGCCACCGCCCAGCCGAGCGATCCCCACATACGGATCTGCCCGAACTCCATGCCATTCAAACGGCTAAAGCGGTCGGAATAGGATTCACACGCCGCCACGCCCGCGTACCAGGCAAAGCTTAAATAGAGCGCGCCGATAATAATCCCCAGCAGGGTATTAGACATTAACAGCGGCTGGTAAACATAAATAAAGAATGGCGCCATCAGGGCCGACATGATCACCACAAAATAGAGCAGATATTTGCTCATGCCGATCTTATCGAGAATATAGCCGTAGATCGGCTTGAGAATAACGGAGAATATCCCGTTCACCGCAAAGACGGTTCCAATCACCGATCCGCTCAGGTTGGCTTTCTGACCGAGCCAGATCGCCAGCAGACCAATACTGGCAGACCAGGTAAAGAAATAGAGAAAGATAAAGCTGCTGATTTTGTAATATTCAGTTCTGTTGGTTGTCGATGTGCTTTTCATATCATCCTCGCCGGGGTGTAGGGCCAGATTTTTATAATGTGAACGACAGCTTACGTTCGCTTCCGGGTTCGCTAATCACGACCTGGTTATGGGTTATATTCAGCTGCGGCGTCGCCGCAGCGGGCTGTTTTCCGCCAGCCAGAACGGCGCAACAGAGCCAGCTTTCCCCTTGCGGGAGGTCAGCTTTTAACAGCGGAATGGAGGCGCACTCCGCAAACATAATGCTGCTGTTCGGCGGCGTGACGATGCTGTCTGGCTGGCGCTGAATGATCGGCGAAAGATCGACAATGACGCTGCTGCCGTTTTCAGCCAACAGATAACAACCGCGTTCGCGCACCTGGTGGGCGGTTTTCATCACCGCAAAGCCGCCCTCGACGGTTTGCAGAGTGCGCGCGCTGTTGATACGGTGCAGGCGCAGGTGCCACTCCCCGAACGGGATCTGCCAGGTCGCAATCTGCACGTCGCGCCACGGCGACCAGCGCGAGAAAATGTAATTTTCATCCACCCGAACCTCGTCGCACTCGCGACGACCGCGGAAATAGTTATCTCCGTCCGCCAGCAGCAGCATGGAATCGCAGGCGGCATGCTTCAGGCCAAAACGCCCGCGCTCAAGGGTGAATCCGAAGCGGCTGGAGTAGGCAAATTTGGTGTATTTCGCTTCGGTGTTGACGTAGTTGTTCAGCTCCAGCTGACCGGCGGTGAGCATGACGACGTGCTGCGAATCTTTCGAATGCATCAGGATCTGCTGCGCATGCGGAATCACATGTTTTTCAGCAAGCGCGGGCAGCGGTTGTTCTTCCGCCTGCCAGAACGGGTGTGCTTCCGGCAGCGCCAGGATCAGATAGGTTTTCAGCGCCCAGTACGGTGAACCGGGGGAGTTGTAATCCTCGCACATCGCCAGGTTCGGATACGCAAACCCCAGGGTAAGAATACCGTCGCGATCGACAATCGACTGCTGCTGCCACCAGCGCAGATGCCGCAGCACAATGCCCTTCACGATGCCCGGGGTGAAGACGTCCAGTTGAGAAAAGGCCACCGCGCTCCAGAAGGCAACCATGGCAAAGCGGTAGGTCAGGCTGCGGCCAAACGGCACCGAGGCGCCATCGGCGGCGGACCAGTAGATAAAGTCTTCCGCGAACAGACGCGAGCGCTCGCGCAGCACCTTCGCCCTCGCCTCGTCGTCACTCAGCGTGGCGTAAATCAGGCCGTAGAAATGGAAAGCCATGGAGATGTAGTAATCTTTCGGGCGGCCGGGACCGTCGGAATACCAGCCGTCGCCGAGGTAGTAGGCGTCCATCAGCGCAAAGCGGTGGTCAATGGCGGCCCGATCGTACGGCAGGCCGGCGCGCTTAAAGCCGAGCTGGACCATAATGGCAAAATAGTTCCAGTTGCTGTCCGGCATCTGCGCGTCGGTGATTTGGTTGAGCCACGCGTGCAGGTTCATCACCTCGCGCCCGGTAAAGTGCGCGGTGAGTTTATCCCCCAGCAGAGCGAGCCCCAGACCGTAGGCCGCCATCTCCACCAGACGCTGATCGTACGGGCCGGTTTCACCCCAGTAGCCGCTGCTTTGCGGGTCGGTACCAAGCTTAATGGCAGTAAGGTACTTCTCGCTGAACGGCGTGCTTTCGCCAGATGCCATCAGCGGAAACAGCCCCCACAGCGCGCGGGAAAGTCCCTCCATCTGCGCAATATCCGCTGTGTAATGGGCGCAGGTGTCGCCCAGCGGGAATCGTGAACGGTTCGCCGGAAATTGAGTGTCCAGCGCCTGTAAAAGTGCATTCAACGACGCCACTACCTCCTGGCGTGAAGACAACGGATTTGATTTTTCTTTGTTTGCCGCCCACATCGGTTCGCCCTCGTAATCAACTGCGGCAAAGCATAGTGAATCCGCAAGGGGCAGAAATGTTAGCCATGTCACAGGCATGAACGATGAATAAACCTCCAGTTGAGAAAATTTAAAAAGGTGGTTTATAAAGACGATCAGACGGGAAAAAGTTGAGTTTTATTGCACTATGCGCGACACGCCGACATCCGACCTTCTGGAACTGATCGCCCTGAATGATACCGTGGCCTCGTTCAGCCGCCTGTTTGCCAATACGGTGCGCTACCATCACTGGCATCAGTGTCTGGAGATC
Source organism: Enterobacter cloacae complex sp. S1 (assembly GCF_014930525.1). Taxonomy (NCBI): domain Bacteria; kingdom Pseudomonadati; phylum Pseudomonadota; class Gammaproteobacteria; order Enterobacterales; family Enterobacteriaceae; genus Enterobacter; species Enterobacter cloacae complex sp. S1. The sequence goes on along the minus strand of NZ_JADBRE010000004.1, from coordinate 259,301 downwards.
CTCTATGTGGAAGAGGGCTTTGGCGTGGCGATTGTCGATAATCGTCACTACACCATGCGCCCCGGACGACTGTTTTTCTTCCCGCCTTTTACGCTGCACAAGGTCATGGTGGACGAACAGGCGGAGGCAATTTACCGCCGCACCATTATTCATCTCGACCAGCACGCGGTGCTGAAGATCCTGCGGGATTTTCCCCAGACCCGGCAGCGCCTGGAGCGGCTGTCACGCCGTGGCGGCGAAGCGTGGGTCGCCGATTTAGCCCACTGTCACCACCATATCGACCATCTGTTTAGCTGCTATAAACCGCCGATGAACGGCGAGAGCATCGCCAGCCTGCTGATCGGCCTGTTCGCGATGCTCCCCGACGATCGCGACGGTGAGCCGGGCAACAGCCAGGGGATCGCCAGCCAGGTAATGTTCTGGCTCGACGAGCATTATCAGGAGAAATTTCGTCTGGATGCGCTGGCCGAAGAGCTGGGTAAATCACGCAGTTACGTATCGCGAAGATTCCATGCGGAAACGGGCGAAAAAATTCACGACTACCTGAACACGCTAAGATTGCGTAAGGCGTGCGAGTGTTTACTCCACACGGATTCGAGCGTGCGTGACATTGCCGCACAGGCGGGATTTTCCGACGTGACGTGGTTTATCAGCGCTTTTAAAAAGGGGATTGGCGAGACGCCGTTGCAGTACAGGAAGAACCATCGTGCGGTTTGACGCCCTCACCCCAGCCCTCTTCCACGGGGAGAGGGGGAAGATCAACCGCTCTTTTTCCCCGGCTTTAATCCGCGGTGTAACTCGTTGATGCGCTTCATCGACTTGATGGTGCGCTGCGGCTCGGTGGAGGCGACGGACAGAATAATCATCTCCAGGCACAGCAGTACCGTGCCGTGCAGCGGGATTTTGCCCTTCTCGCCGCCGCGCGGGACGTGGATCACTACGCTTGCCTCTTTGCTAAAGCGCGAGTCCGTGGCGTTGGTCAGCAAAATGGTGGGAATACCCAGGCGCTTCGCTTCGCGCAGCGTGGTCTGCCCCTCCCGGTGCGCGGATTTTTGCGCCATCATTACCAGCACGTCACCGCGCTGTAGGGCAATCAGCTGTTCGGCGAGGCCAATACCGGTGCGGTTGAGCGGGATCGCAGGCAGGCCTATACGGCTAAACAGTCGCGAGGTGTACTCAGCCAGAATGCCGGATGCGCCAATGCCAAAAATAGCGACCTGTCTCGCCTGCGCCAGCAGCGACACGGCCTGCGCCATCGCGTAGCGGTTGCCCGGTTCGGACAACACCGCGCAGGTGTGCTGATGGCCTTCCAGCACAAAATCGATGCTCGCGTCGACGTCGCTGGTAAGCGTGTTTACCGTGGTGGACATCTTCTCGCTGGAGGTGACCACCGGGCCAAACCACTGCTCCAGGGTCTGCTTGAGATCCCGCAGCCCACCAAACCCAAGCGCCTGAATGGCACGCACCACGGTGGCGTCCGAGGTGTGTAGCACAGCGGCAATCTCCATTGCCGTCTGCTCCATAACCGCTTCACGATTTTCATTGATATAGCTCGCCACCTGCAGCAGACGCGGCGTCAGCTGGTGCGCCCGCGAGCGGAGGCGGTCGCCGTAGACATCAATTTTTCGGATCATCGTGCGGCCTCCGGCAGCGGACGGCCCGCTATCTGCGACTGCACCTGCGCGGCCATCAGCCCCAGCGAGGCAAATGAATTTGAGATCGCTTCCTCGCGGGAGATGAGCACGTAATGCCCGGTTCGGCAGGCGTTGAGAAACTGGCACCAGCCCGGCATCACCGCATCCATCGCCGCCAGCTCGTCCTGCGGTTTCCCGCCGGTGTCCCCGCGCCAGGTGGCAAAGACAAAATCAGCATCCAGCTCCGGCAGGCGCTCGGCGCTGACGTCGATGCGCCCGCCCTCAGGGATGCTCTCAATCAGCGGCGGGAACCTGAACCCTGCGTCGCGCAGCACGCGCCCAAGCGAGTGGTAGCTGTGCATGGCGTTGATTTTTCCCTGATTGGCCTGAATCACCGAGACGGTCAGCTTGCTCGTATCGATGGTCGCCTTTAGCGCCTCGATCTGCTCCTGATAGCGACGCTCCAGAATCTTCAGCCGCGCCTTTGTCCCGGTAAGCTGCGCCAGCTTGCGGTAGATCTCCGGCGCGCCGCCGTCGAGGTGATCGATACTCACCGTCGGGGCAATTTTTTCCAGCTGTTCGACCGGCGTGTTGCGGGTCGGCTCGGTGATGATAAGATCCGGCTTCGCCGCGGCGATGGCTTCAATATCGATATCCGCGGTGCCGATGAATTTGATGTCGGAATTATCAAAATCGATGCCCGTCAGCATGCCGCTGGAGCGCAGAAAATGGCTGCCGTCCGGTCGGGTGCGGCCATGGCTGGCGATCGGCGGCACGCCAAGCTCAATCAGCGGAATGGTGATATCCAGATCGTGCAGAGAGACGATCCGCTTCGGGTTAACCGGCACCACCACGTTGCGGTTCAGGTCGTCAGTAAACGTCTGCGTCGGCTCTGCCGCCCCTACGGCAAAACCCACCAGCACCAGCATTGCAAAAAATACGCGCATTTCTATCCCCTAAAATCGATCCCGACGCTGCCAGAGCAGCAGCAGGAAAAACGGTCCGCCAATCAGTGAAATGACAATTCCCGCCGGCAGCTGCAACGGGAGAAATGCCAGCCGCCCGACGTTATCCGCCAGCAGCACCAGCAGCGCGCCCAGTACGGCACTTCCCGTCAGCAGTGCCGTTTGCCCTCCGCGCAGCAGCAGGCGCGCCATGTGCGGGGCAATCAGCCCGACAAAGCCGATACTCCCCACGCAGGAGACGCAGGCCGCGGTGAGCACCACGGGGGCAAACACGCGCAGCAGCGCGAGGCGTGAAGTCCGCACGCCCAGCCCCGTCGCAGTGTGGTTGCCGAGCAAGGCTACGTCTGCGGCGCGTGCGGTAAAGAGCAGCAGCGCAAACGCTGGCACTGTCCAGGCAGCAGCGATGCTGACCAGCGTCCAGCTTGCTGCATGCAGGCTCCCCGCCAGCCACAGCATCGCCGTCTGGACGTCGCGCACGTCGGCGGTCGTCATAAAGACCCCCATCGCGGCGGCAAACGCCCATGACACGCCGATGCCGATCAGGATGAATCGCGGGCGCGAGATATCACGCGCCAGCGCCACTACCAGCAGCGCGGTCAGCAGCCCACCGGCCATGCCGATAAGTGGACGCCAGTACGGCCCCAATCCCGGAAACTGAAAAATCAGCAGCAGCACCGCCGCGCTACAGCCCTCTTTCACGCCGATAAGACCGGGGTCAGCAAGGCCGTTGCGGGTAATGGACTGCATGGCCGCCCCCGCCATGCCGAGCATCGCGCCGCACAGCACCGCCATCAGCAGGCGCGGCAGGCGGATATCCATCACAATGTAATGCGCATCCGCCGTCAGACGTTCAGGATAAAACAGCGCACGTCCGATGGCGGAAGCAGGAATGGGCAGCGAACCGTGCGTCAGGCCAAAACTTAGCAGCAGGAGAGCGGCAAGCGATAATACGGCCAGATACAGCAGCGCTCTCGGGCGAACCAGCGCCGAGAAGGAGAAAAATCGTACTGCCCTCAATCCAGCCCGGTTCATTTGAACATCCTTGACGCCATAAGGATAAAGACCGGCGCGCCGACTAGCGCAGTCATCACGCCGGTTGCCAGCTCATACGGCGTAAACAGCGTACGGGCGGCGATATCCGCCATCAGCAGAACCAGCGCCCCGCAGAGGGCTGAAAGCGGCACCATCACGCGCAGGTCCACCGATACCAGACGGCGAATCAGCTGCGGCACCACGAGTCCGATAAACCCGATCGGTCCGGCAACTGAAACCGCCGCGCCGCACAGCAGGGCGATGGCCAGCAGCGCGAGCAGGCGCGTTTTCAGCAGCGACACGCCAAGCCCCTGCGCCATTCTCTCGCCCAGCGCCAGCATGTTCAGCGACGGCGACAGCCAGAGTGCCAGCGCAAAACCCACGGCAGCGGCCCCCGCGGCGCTAGCGATCGTCTCGCCGATGACTCCCGCCACATCCCCCGCAAGCCAGGTCCGCATGGCCAGCAGCGTCTGTTCATCCAGAATCAACACCGTGGCGGTTATCGATGAGGCAAATGCCGACATCGCCACGCCGCACAGCGTGACCTTCATCGGCGTGAGACCGGTACGCCCGGATGAGGAGAACGTTAGCACCAGCAAAAAGAGCGCGGCGGCGCCAGCTGCGGCTATCAGAGGGCGGCCAAACGGCAGCGACAGCCCGAGGGCACTCGTCAGCACCACCGCCAGCGCCGCCCCTGCATTCAGCCCCAGGATATGCGGCTCGCCGAGCGGATTGCGGATCACTGATTGCAGCAGCACGCCCGCGACGCCGAGCGCCGCGCCCGTCACCAGGGCGGCGCACAGCCGCATCAAGCGCAGCCTGACGATCACGCTATGCTCAAAATTGCGCGGGTCGAAGTGGAAAAATGCGTCTACTACCGTCCGGGGGGCGATAACGCGCGCCCCGATGCTCAGGTGCGCAATCGCGCCTGCCAGAAGCAGCAGCGTAAAGAGAATAAAGGCCACAGACGTGCGCATCATGATTTGTCGACAGCCTGACGGAACGGCATAAAGAACGGCTTGCCGGTCAGCGGGTTAACCGACATATGCACGTCGACGTCAAACACCGCTTTGATCAGCTCCGGCGTGCAGGCGTCGCCCTCATGCAGTACCCCCTCAACCTTTCCCTGACGTAAAAAGACCAGCGAATCACCGTAATTCACGGCGAAGTTGAGATCGTGCAGAACCACCACCACGGTGCGCCCGTGCCGGCGCGTCAGCGTGTGCAGCAGTTCGAGGATCTCCACCTGGTAGCGAAGATCGAGGTACGTCGTGGGTTCATCCAGCAGGATATAGGGCGTTTGCTGCGCCAGCACCATGGCGATCCAGCAGCGCTGGCGCTGGCCGCCGGACAGGCTTTCTACCAGATGATGGGCAAACTCTGCCGTTCCGGTCAGGCGTAACGCCTCCTCCACGGCCCGCTCGTCTTCCTCGCTCCACTGGCGCATCACGTTCTGCCAGGGGAAACGTCCGCGCGAGACCAGCTCAAATACGGTTAACCCTTCTGGAAGCAGCGGAGACTGCGGCAGGATCCCGAGCTGGCGGGCGACCGCTTTGGTTGGCTGCGAGTGGATGGCTTTGCCGTCCAGCACCGCGCTGCCGCCGAGCGGCTGAAGCAGCCGCGCGAGGGTACTTAACAGCGTCGATTTTCCGCAGCCGTTTGCGCCCACCAGAACAGTCATTTTCTGCTGGGGGATCGCAAGGGAGATATCATCAACGATGATTTTTTTCTGGTAACCCGCGGAGAGGTTCTCAAGAACCAGTCCCGGCTTTTTGATGTAGTGAGCCACGTGAACGCCAACGTAAGAAAAAAAACCAACAAATAAAAATAAAACTCATTCTCTTTTGTGAGTTTGCCGCCGCTCCATGTAGTAGTCAAGCGAAGATACACCCTGTAAATCCCAGGGATAATTGAGCGTCACCGCACAAATTGAAATTCATTTTTATTAATTATTTTCAATACTTTAAACAAGAAATCGAAGCGTGTTAGCCAGAGAGAAACCTCTGTAGCGAAATTTTTATTTATTCCATTTACTACTACATGCCCTCATGCTTGAATGATTCTCAATTACAAGTCCGATGCCGTAGAGGCTAACGGACAGAGCGTAAGGGCAATGACTCACACATTCTTCCGCGAGCATTTCATCGCAGGATATTTTGGGAAAACAGATGTAATGGCTAAGTTCACACCTTCATTCGCCGGGGTAAAAGGGCGCGCGCTCTTTTCACTCCTGTTCATGGCGCCTCTGGTGCACGCAGCAGCAAAAGACGGTGAGACGCTTACCGTCACTGCCGATCCTTACGCTTCCACCGACGCCACCAGCGGCTATCAGCCCCTGAACACCTCCACCGCCACGCTGACCAACATGCCGATGCTGGACATCCCGCAGGTGGTCAATACCGTCAGCGATAAAGTACTGGAAGACCAAAACGCGACCACGCTAGACGAGGCGCTGTATAACGTCAGCAACGTGGTGCAGACCAACACCCTGGGCGGCACGCAGGATGCCTTCGTGCGCCGTGGCTTCGGCGCAAACCGCGATGGCTCGATCATGACCAACGGCCTGCGCACCGTGCTGCCGCGCAGCTTCAATGCCGCAACCGAGCGCGTGGAGGTGCTAAAAGGCCCGGCCTCGACCCTTTACGGTATTCTCGACCCCGGCGGCCTGATTAACGTGGTGACCAAACGCCCGGAGAAAACCTTCGGCGGCTCGATTTCTGCCACATCAACCAGCTTTGGCGGCGGTAGCGGACAGTTTGACGTCACCGGTCCAATTGAAGGTACGCGTCTGGCCTATCGCCTGACTGGGGAGTATCAGGACGAGGATTACTGGCGTAATTTCGGCACCGAACGCAGCACCTTTATCGCCCCGTCTTTGACCTGGTTCGGCGATGATGCCACCGTGACCGTGCTCTATTCGCATCGCGACTATAAAACGCCGTTCGATCGCGGAACGATCTTCGATCTCAACACCAAAAAGGCCGTCGACGTCGATCGCAAAACCCGCTTTGATGAGCCATTTAACGTGACCGACGGTCAGTCCGACCTCGCTCAGCTTAACGCGGAGTATCGGCTCAACAGCCAGTGGACCGCGAAGTTCGACTACAGCTACAGCCAGGATAAGTACAGCGATAACCAGGCTCGCGTGATGGCCTACGATTCAAAAACCGGCAACCTGACCCGCCGCGTGGATGCGACCCAGGGTTCGACCCAGCGTATGCACACAACGCGGGCAGATTTGCAGGGGAACGTGGACATCGCGGGCTTTTACAATGAGATCCTGACCGGCGTGTCGTATGAAAATTACGATCTGCTGCGCACGGACATGATCCGTTGTAAGAACGTTAAGGATTTCAATATTTACAACCCGAGCTACGGCAGCCTCGGCAAGTGCACCACCGTCTCGGCAGCCGACAGCGATCAAACCATCAAGCAGGAGAGCTACTCCGCCTACGCGCAGGACGCGCTGTACCTGACCGATAAATGGATCGCCGTTGCCGGACTGCGCTACCAGTATTACACCCAGTACGCGGGCAAAGGCCGTCCGTTTAATGTCAACACCGACAGCCGCGACGACCAGTGGACGCCGAAGCTGGGCCTGGTATACAAGCTCACGCCGGCAGTCTCCCTGTTTGCCAACTATTCCCAGACGTTTATGCCGCAGTCGTCCATTGCGAGCTACATCGGCGACCTGCCGCCGGAAACGTCGAACGCGTATGAAATAGGCGCTAAGTTCGACCTGTTCGACGGCATTACCGCCAACATCGCGCTGTTTGATATCCACAAGCGCAACGTGCTGTACACCGAGAGCGTCGGTGATGAAACCGTCGCCAAAACCGCGGGCCGCGTGCGCTCGCAGGGTGTCGAAGTGGATCTCGCCGGATCGCTGACCGAGAACACCAACATTATCGCCAGCTACGGCTATACCGATGCGAAGGTGCTGGAAGACCCGGACTACGCGGGCAAACCGCTGCCGAACGTACCGCGCCATACCGGCTCCCTGTTCCTGACGTACGATATTCACAATGCGTTTGCCGGGAATACGCTGACAATTGGCGGCGGCGGGCACGGCGTAAGCCGCCGCTCAGCGACTAACGGTGCGGATTATTATCTGCCGGGCTATTTCGTGGCGGATGCATTTGCGGCGTACAAAATGAAGCTGCAATATCCGGTGACGCTACAGGTGAACGTGAAGAATCTGTTCGATAAGACCTACTACACGTCGTCGATTGCGACCAACAACCTGGGCAACCAGATTGGCGACCCGCGTGAAGTGCAGTTTACGGTGAAGATGGAGTTTTGACGTAAAAAAGCCCGGTGGCGCTAACGCTTACCGGGCCTACGATCCTAACCCCCTCCCTGTGGGAGAGGGTTAGGGTGAGGGGACATCAGGCCTCAATATCCGCCATATCGCCTTTCTCCTGGAGCCAGTTACGTCGGTCTTCAGAACGTTTCTTGGCCAGCAGCATATCCATCACGGCGTTGGTTTGCTGTTCGTCTTCATCGCTGATGGTCAGCTGCACCAGACGGCGGGTGTTCGGATCCAGGGTGGTTTCACGCAGCTGCATCGGGTTCATCTCGCCCAGCCCTTTAAAGCGCTGAACGTTCGGTTTGCCCTTCTTGCGTTTGAGCTGCTCCAGCACGCCCGCTTTCTCTTCTTCCGTCAGCGCATAGTAGACTTCTTTGCCAAGGTCGATACGGTACAGCGGCGGCAGCGCCACGTGGACGTGACCGTTTTTCACCAGCGTGCGGAAGTGCTTCACGAACAGCGCACAGAGCAGCGTGGCGATGTGCAGACCATCGGAGTCCGCATCCGCGAGGATACAGATCTTGCCGTAGCGCAGCTGGCTCAGATCGTCGCTGTCTGGATCGATGCCGATCGCCACGGAGATGTCGTGTACTTCCTGCGAGGCCAGCACTTCATCAGACGAGACCTCCCAGGTGTTGAGGATCTTACCCTTGAGCGGCATGATCGCCTGATATTCACGATCGCGCGCCTGCTTGGCCGATCCGCCTGCCGAGTCCCCTTCCACCAGGAACAGCTCGGTGCGGTTGAGATCCTGGGCGGTACAGTCCGCCAGCTTGCCCGGCAGCGCGGGGCCGCTGGTCAGCTTTTTACGCACCACTTTCTTCGCCGCGCGCAGGCGACGCTGGGCGCTGGAGATGGCCATTTCAGCCAGCATTTCTGCGGCCTGAACGTTCTGGTTCAGCCACAGGGTAAACGCATCTTTCACCACGCCGGAGACGAACGCCGCACACTGGCGTGACGACAGGCGCTCTTTAGTCTGACCGGCAAACTGCGGATCCTGCATCTTCACTGAGAGCACGTAGGCGCAGCGGTCCCAGATATCTTCTGCGGAAAGCTTCACGCCGCGCGGCAGAATGTTGCGGTATTCGCAGAACTCGCGCATCGCATCCAGCAGCCCCTGACGCAGGCCGTTGACGTGCGTCCCGCCGAGCAGCGTTGGGATCAGGTTGACGTAGCTTTCCGTCAGCAGCTCACCGCCTTCCGGCAGCCACAGCAGCGCCCAGTCCACCGCTTCGGTGTCACCTTCGAAATTCCCGACGAACGGTTTTTCCGGCAGGGTCGGCAGGCCGTTAACCGCTTCGCACAGGTAGTCGTTCAGACCCTTTTCGTAGCGCCAGCTCTGTTCGGTGTTGTTTACGTGATCTTTAAAGGTGATTTCCACGCCCGGGCACAGCACCGCTTTGGCTTTCAGCAGGTGCGTCAGGCGAGAAACGGAAAAGCGTGGGCTGTCGAAGAAGCTTTCGTCAGGCCAGAAATGGACGCTGGTGCCGGTGTTGCGTTTACCGCACGTCCCGACGACCTGCAAATCCTGCACTTTTTCGCCGTTTTCAAACGCGATGTTATACACCTGGCCATCGCGACGAACGTTCACTTCCACGCGCTTTGACAGGGCGTTAACCACGGAGATCCCCACGCCGTGCAAGCCGCCGGAGAACTGGTAGTTTTTGTTGGAGAACTTACCGCCCGCGTGCAGACGACAGAGGATCAGCTCAACGGCGGGAACACCCTCTTCCGGGTGGATATCTACCGGCATGCCGCGGCCGTCGTCGATAACTTCCAGCGACTGATCGGCGTGCAGGATAACGTCCACGCGTCTGGCATGGCCTGCCAGCGCTTCGTCCACACTGTTATCAATTACTTCCTGGCCCAGGTGGTTTGGGCGCGTCGTATCGGTGTACATCCCCGGGCGGCGGCGAACCGGCTCAAGCCCGGTGAGTACCTCAATGGCATCAGCGTTATAGGTTTGCGTCATGATTTAAGCTAGCAATTCGCATTGATTGTCAGTGGCTGTGCAGTCCAAGAAAATCGACAATCTGGGTGAAATGATCTTCAAAGCCCGTGAAAGCATGGTTACCGCCCTCTTCTACAGTCTGGCGGCAGGATGCGTAATACGCCACTGCCTGGCGGTAATCCAGCACTTCATCTCCCGTCTGTTGCAGCAGCCAGATAAGATCGGGCGCTTCAAGCGGGTCGACCTGCATAACTTTGAGATCGTAAATATGGCGTGACTCTAGCACATATTGTTGGCCGGTGTAGGGGTTCTCGTTTTCGCCAAGAAAGTCCCTTAACAGCTCAAATGGCCGGACCGCCGGGTTGACGACGACAGCGGGTAACATAAAGCACTGCGACAGCCAGGTGGCGTAGTAGCCGCCGAGCGACGACCCGACAACGCCAAACGATTCGCCGCCGTGTTCAAGCACGATCGATTCCAGCATCTCTGCCGCATCCGCAGGATAAGGGGGCAACTGCGGAATAATCATCTCCACGTGGGGATGATTCGCGCTCAGCCACTGGCGAAGCTGCGTCGCTTTCGCCGATCGTGGTGAGCTGTTAAACCCATGCAGATAGAGAAGCGTCGACATCAATAGCCTTCCGAAGCGGTATCCGGGCGGAATTGAGCCCCGACCAGACGGCAAACTTCGGTGGTCAGCGAGCCATCGGCATGCAGCTCCAGCCAGCGCCAGCCCGGTGCGATGGTATCCAGCGTAAAGTTGGCGCAGTGCGGCTTAAACTGCACGCAGGTAGAGGGCGTCGCGAGCAGGCGGCGACCATTCCAGTCGAGATCCTGTTCCTGGTGAATGTGCCCGCACAGCAAATTTTTCACGCGCGGAAATTTCGCCAGTACGCCGTCCAGCGCCGCAGAGTTGCGTAAGCTGTGCTGATCGAGCCAGCTACAGCCCGCCGGCAGCGGGTGATGATGCAGCAACAGCAGCGTATTGCGATTCGGTTCGGCGGCCAGTTTTGTCTCCAGCCAGTCAAGCTGATAGTCGCTCAACTCACCGTGCGGAACGCCAAACACCTGACTGTCGAGGAGCAGAATTTGCCACTGGTCCCCCGCAAAGACACATTTTGCCGGTGAAATCCCCGCATCCTGAAGCGAACTGTACATAGCGGGTTGAAAATCGTGATTGCCCGGTAGCCAGACGCAAGGCACGCTAAAGCTCGCAATCCCTTCAGCAAAATGCTGATAGGCTGCGGAGGATTGATCCTGCGCCAGATCGCCCGTCGCGACGATCAGATCGCATGGCCGCTTTTCAGCATGGATCGCGTCAAGAACCGCCTGATAACTCTCCCAGGTGTTCACGCCCAGAAGCGTCTCATGCTTTTCGGCAAAAAGGTGGGTGTCGGTGATTTGTAATATCCTGACTGGCGCCCCACCAGCAACAGTCAGGTTCAACAGGCTTTCCAAATGGTGTCCTTAGGTAGGTTTATGACGCTAACAAACCGGAATCGCCATTGCTCCATGTGCTAAACAATATCTTAGCCAGTCGGCTAAAAACTGGTTAATTTGATGCTTTTCGTCGCGTTGATGCAACTTTTTATTCGGGTAATCATACCGCGCTTTAAAGCGAAAGATCTGCTGGCTTGAACACACTTCAGCGACCATCGCGTCATGATAAAGACGTACCGTCATCGACGGCAGGCTCCAGTAGCTGATGCTCGGCGCCGTTTGCTCAATCTCCACCAGCGTAGTGTAGCGCGTTGATTCTGTTATCGTTAACCGATACTGCGCGTTGCTCACCTGATAGCTCACCGTTTCGCCGGGCGCATCGTTTCGCGGCAGCAGGCGGCGCAGCTGGGCGAAATTGGTTTCGCACAGGCGCATCATTTCTGGGAAGTCAGGTGTATAACGCTTCATTTTTTCCACTCGTGTCGTAATGTCTGATAATGCAGCTGTAGCCATTGCAGGGCGATGACAGACGCTGCGTTGTCGATTTTCCCCTCTTCTACCCACTGGTAAGCCTGCTCCCGACTCACCACATGAACCCGAATATCTTCGTTTTCATCTGCCAGACCGTGGATCCCTTCCGCTGTCTTGGCGTCCACTTCGCCCACCATAATAGATGAACGTTCCGTTGTCCCACCCGGGCTTGCCAGGTAGCTCAACACCGGTTTCGTCCGGCCGATCGCCAGGCCCGCCTCTTCCAGCGCCTCACGGCGAGCGACGTCTTCGACCGACTCACCTTCTTCGATCATCCCGGCCACCATCTCCAGCAACCACGGCGTATCGCTGGTATCATAAGCCGCAATACGCACCTGTTCGACCAGCACCACTTCATCACGCACTGGGTCATAGGGTAGCAACACAGCCGCATGCCCGCGCTCAAAAATTTCGCGTTTGATTTCACCGCTCATCTCACCGTTAAACAGACGATGCCTGAAACGGTAAAGTTCCATTGAAAAAAAACCGCTATAAAGCGTTTCTCGTGCAATAATTTCTACATCGTTTTTGGCGAAGGTGACAGGCACGTTTTCTGGTTTTTGCATCGGTCGAGTCCTGGTAGCAATGGTGATGAAATTGTGAATTTCAAGGCTGTTTGGCTGCCGTTTGTATGGCTATATGGTAGATTGGAGCAAATTACCGCCAGATGGCACGTTACGCCAACCTTTTGGTGTGGATGATTCTGTTAGAATCGGCAATTATTTTTAATTAGATCAGCGCTAATACTGCTTCACAACAAGGAATGCAAATGAAGAAATTGCTCCCCATCCTTATCGGCCTGAGCCTGACGGGCTTCAGTGCAATGAGCCAGGCAGAAAACCTGTTACAGGTCTACCAGCAGGCACGTCTGGGCAACCCTGATTTACGTAAATCAGCGGCCGATCGTGATGCTGCGTTTGAAAAGATTAACGAAGCACGTAGTCCACTGCTGCCGCAGTTAGGCTTAGGTGCAGATTATACCTACACTAACGGTTTTCGCGATAACAATGGCATCGATTCGAATGCCACCAGCGCCTCTTTACAGCTTACACAAACCCTGTTCGACATGTCCAAATGGCGGGAACTGAGCTTGCAGGAAAAGAGCGCCGGCATTCAGGATGTTACCTATCAGACCGATCAGCAGACGCTGATCCTGAATACCGCGACCGCCTATTTCCAGGTTCTGAGCGCGATTGACGCCCTCTCCTACACCGAAGCGCAGAAACAGGCGGTTTACCGTCAGTTAGATCAAACCACCCAGCGTTTTAACGTGGGCCTGGTCGCCATTACTGACGTGCAGAACGCCCGTTCACAGTACGATACCGTACTGGCTAACGAAGTGACCGCACGTAACAACCTCGACAACGCCCTGGAAGCACTGCGTCAGGTCACCGGTAACTACTATCCTGAGCTGGCCTCTCTGAACGTGGACAGTTTCAAAACGGACAAACCGCAGGCGGTTAACGCCCTGCTGAAAGAAGCGGAAAACCGCAACCTGACCTTGTTGCAGGCACGCCTGAGCCAGGATCTGGCGCGCGAGCAGATCCGTCTTGCACAGGATGGTCACCTGCCAACTCTGAGCCTGAGCGCCTCTACCGGCGTATCGGACACCAGCTACAGCGGGTCTAAAACGACCTCTCAGGCCTATGACGACAGCAACGTTGGCCAGAACAAAGTGGGTCTCAGCTTCTCTCTGCCGCTGTACCAGGGCGGGATGGTTAACTCTCAGGTGAAACAGGCGCAGTACAACTTTGTGGGCGCCAGCGAGCAGCTGGAAAGCGCACACCGCAACGTGGTGCAGACCGTGCGTTCTTCCTACAACAACGTAAATGCCTCTATCAGCAGCATCAACGCCTATAAACAGGCCGTCGTCTCTGCCCAGAGCTCACTGGATGCGAACGAAGCGGGTTACTCCGTAGGTACGCGTACCATCGTGGACGTGTTAGACGCAACGACCACGCTGTATAACGCGAAACAGCAGCTCTCCAGCGCACGTTATCAGTATCTGATTAACCAGCTGAACATCAAGCAGGCGCTGGGTACGCTGAACGAGCAGGATCTGCAAATGCTGAACAGCACGCTAGGCAAACCGGTCCCTACGTCGCCTGACAGCGTCGCGCCGGAAAATCCACAGCAGGATGCCGCCGTTGATAATTTCACCCCTAACAGCAGCGCCCCGCTTGCGCAGCCAGCGGCAGCGCGTAGCACCGCACCTGCCAGCAGCGGTACGAATCCGTTCCGTCATTAAGCCTTGCCCGATGGCGCTGAGCTTATCGGGCCTACTTAATCGTAGGCCGGGTAAGCACAGCGCCACCCGGCGCAAAATCACACCTGAACGTAAGCCAACGTAAAGATCCCCCGCATTTCGCCCCTCTTCGCTTCATTTTCAACCACTCATCCTCTATCCTGAGCGTTATTACCACTGGGTCCTGGAAGACAAATATGAAACGGACAAAAACGATGAATCACGCGTCGTTCCGCAAAAGCTGGAACGCACGCCACCTGACACCTGTCGCGCTGGCGGTCACCGCCGTCTTTATGCTGGCAGGCTGTGAGCAAAACGACGAAACGGTTTCGCTGTATCAAAACGCCGACGACTGCGCGAGCGCAACCGGTAAAGCCGCTGAGTGTACGACGGCCTATAACAACGCCCTCAAAGAAGCGGAACGTACCGCGCCGAAATATGCCTCTCGCGAAGACTGTGTAGCCGAATTCGGTGAAGGCCAGTGCCAGCAGGCACCTGCTCAGGCGGGTATGGCACCGGAAAACCAGGCGCAGGCACAGTCCAGCGGCAGCTTCTGGATGCCGCTGATGGCGGGTTATATGATGGGCCGTTTGATGAGCGGCGGTGCGGGCTACCAGCAGCAGCCGCTGTTTAGCTCCAAAAACCCGAACAGCCCGGCCTACGGTAAATACACCGATGCCACCGGCAAGGGTTACGGTGCTGCAACGCCAGGCCGTACGATGACCGTACCGAAAACCGCAATGGCGCCGAAACCAGCCACCACCAGCACCATTACCCGTGGCGGCTTTGGTGAGTCTGTTGCCAAACAAACCACCATGCAGCGTAGTGCGACCGGCTCCTCAACTCGCTCAATGGGCGGCTGATCATGGAACGAGTCAGTATTGTTGAGCGCCCGGACTGGCGCGAAAAAGCCACCGAATACGGTTTCAACTTTCACACCATGTATGGCGAGCCGTACTGGTGTGAAGATGCTTACTATAAGCTCACGCTCGCTCAGGTCGAAAAGCTTGAAGAGGTAACCGCAGAGCTGCACCAGATGTGCCTGAAGGTAGTAGAAAAAGTCATCGACAGCGATGAGCTGATGACCAAATTCCGCATTCCGAAGCACACCTGGAGTTTTGTTCGTCAGTCCTGGAAAACGAACCAGCCTTCGCTCTACTCTCGCCTCGATCTGGCATGGGATGGCGTGGGTGAACCGAAGCTTTTAGAAAACAACGCGGATACGCCAACCTCCCTGTACGAAGCCGCGTTCTTCCAGTGGATCTGGCTGGAAGATCAGGCGAATGCCGGAAACTTGCCCGAAGGCAGCGACCAGTTCAACAGCCTTCAGGAAAAGCTGATTGAGCGTTTCGTCGAACTGCGTGAACAGCACGGTTTCAACCTGTTGCACCTCGCCTGCTGCCGCGATACCGAAGAAGATCGCGGTACGGTTCAGTATTTGCAGGACTGCGCAGCCGAAGCGGAAGTGGCGACGGAATTCCTCTATATCGAAGATATCGGTTTAGGTGAAAAAGGTCAGTTTACGGACATGCAGGATCAGGTCATCAGCAACCTGTTCAAGCTCTATCCGTGGGAATACATGCTGCGGGAAATGTTCTCTACCAAACTGGAAGACGCCGGCGTGCGCTGGCTGGAACCGGCCTGGAAGAGCATTATCTCCAATAAAGCCCTGCTGCCGATGCTGTGGGAGATGTTCCCGAATCACCCGAACCTGCTGCCTGCTTACTTTGCTGAAGATGATTTCCCACCGATGGAGAAATACGTCGTTAAGCCAATCTTCTCCCGTGAAGGGGCAAACGTCTCGATTATCGAAAACGGTAAAACGCTGGAAGCGGTTGAAGGGCCGTACGGTGAAGAAGGGATGATCGTCCAGGCGTTTTATCAACTGCCGAAGTTTGGCGACAGCTATACGTTGATCGGCAGCTGGCTTATTAACGATCAGCCTGCCGGGATTGGCATTCGCGAAGATCGCGCGCTGATTACGCAGGATCTGTCGCGTTTCTACCCGCATATTTTCGTCGAGTAAGACTTGCCCGGTGGCGCTACGCTTACCGGGCCTACGCTCAATATGTAGGTCGGGTAAGGCGAAGCCGCCACCCGACATGTTTTTACCCCACCTGCACCGACAGCATACTCAAGCTCCCCATCTCAATACCGTCGACCGGGATTGTAATAACCTCCTGACCATCCCACGCGCCTAATACATACAGCAATGGCAAGAAGTGTTCCGGCGTCGGGTTAGAGAGCGAACCGCCGTCATGATCCAGATAGTTCACCAAAGGATGTCGTTCGGCCGGCCCTTGCCAGGTCAGGTTGTCTTTTACATAGTCATTAAAGGCTGTTGCCCAGGGGTACGGCGTATTTTCACCGTGCCAGCGTACCGTACGCAGATTGTGTACCACGTTGCCACTGGCAATCAGCATGATGTCCTCATCACGAAGCGAAGCCAGCTTACGCCCCATCTCCATGTGCCATGCAGCCGGTTTGGTGCTGTCGATACTCAGTTGCACCATCGGAATATCGGCATCCGGATACATTTTGATCAACACCCCCCATGAGCCGTGGTCAAAGCCCCAGGCTTCTTTGTCCAGCGCAACCGGAACAGGGGCAAGCAGATCAACGAGCCGCTGCGCCAGCTCGGGGGAGCCCGGAGCAGGATAATGCGTGTCATACAGCGCCTGCGGAAAGCCGCCAAAATCATGAATCGTTTTTGGCGCTTCCATAGCCGTCACACCGGTACCCCGGGTAAACCAGTGCGCAGAGACCACCACAATTGCCTTCGGACGCGGTAACGTCTCACCCAGTTGACGCCAGGCACGGGTATAGACGTTATCTTCCAGGACGTTCATTGGGCTGCCATGGCCTAAAAACAGTGCTGGCATACGAGAAGAAGACATGGTGATATCCTTAGAGAAGGTGTCAATGTGATGGGCCTACATTACGCGCATTCAGGTGAAGATGAACGCAGATAACCGTGAAGATCATCATCAGGAAATTTGAATGTCAGATATCGCTTAAGGAGAATGCATGTCAGTACCGTTGATTTTGACCTTACTCGCGGGCGCCGCAACCTTTATCGGTGCGTTCCTCGGGGTACTCGGGCAAAAACCCTCTAATCGCCTTCTGGCCTTCTCGCTGGGTTTCGCCGCCGGGATCATGCTGCTTATCTCGCTGATGGAGATGCTGCCCGCCGCGCTTCACACCGAAGGTATGTCGCCTGTTCTGGGCTATGGCATGTTTATCATTGGACTGCTGGGTTATTTTGCGCTCGACCGTATTCTTCCTCACGCGCACCCGCAGGATTTAATGCAAAAAAGCGTTACCCCCTTCCCGGGCAATATCAAACGCACGGCCATTCTGCTGACGCTGGGTATCAGCCTGCATAACTTTCCGGAAGGTATCGCCACCTATGTCACGGCCAGCAGCAACCTGGAAATGGGTTTTGGTGTGGCGCTGGCCGTGGCTTTGCACAATATTCCTGAAGGACTTGCCGTTGCCGGGCCCGTTTATGCCGCCACGGGTTCAAAACGTACGGCTGTCTTTTGGGCGGGTATCTCCGGGATGGCTGAAATTCTCGGCGGCGTGCTGGCGTGGCTGATCCTCGGTAGCCTCGTCTCCCCGATTGTGATGGCTGCAATTATGGCTGCCGTGGCCGGGATTATGGTCGCGCTCTCTGTCGATGAGCTGATGCCGCTGGCGAAAGAGATCGATCCCAACAATAACCCCAGCTACGGCGTACTGTGTGGAATGTCAGTGATGGGGATGAGTCTGGTACTGCTGCAAACGGCCGGTATTGGCTAAGAATTTATGCCTCCGTTTTATACGGAGGCTATATATTATTCAAAAAAACAATCCTATATATTTCACCTATAATAACCTGAAAAATATAGACCTGTTAAAATCCCGAAAAACCACGCCTCTTAAGATAGCCTGCAAATATTAATTAAAACCATCTAAAAATATATTTAAGTCATGTTAATCGCGTCTCCCCACCCCAATTCGTATACTTCGCGAGTATTCTGAAATTAATATTCACATTATGAATCACTCTGAAAAAGGATATTTTCATGTATATGGGTAAAAAACTACTGTTAGCGACGGCTATGGCAGTCATTGTATCGGGTGCTGCTTTTGCAGATGATCAAGGCTCAGGAAAAATCAAATTCAAAGGTATTGTTATTGACGCACCGTGCAGTATCGCACCAGACAGCGTTGATAAAGAAGTCGATCTGGGTGAAGTGACCACGGCTGTTATCAACGCCAACAAAAAATCTACCCCGGTACCGGTCGATATCAATCTGGAAAACTGCCAGCTTGACGATCCGGCAGACGAGACCGACACGCCAATTACCAAAGTGGATGTGACCTTTACCAGCGCAGCGACAGACGCGGCGGATACCAGCCTGATGAGCAACACCTATGCAAGCGGTGCGCAGAACGTGGGGGTGCGTCTGCTGGATAACGCGGAGTCTGCTATCACGCTGGGAGAGGCCAACGAGGTTGAGTTGCTGGCGGGTTCAACCACCCAGACGCTGCATTTCAAAGCGGTTATGGAAGTCCCTACAGGTAAAACTGCGACGGCAGGCCAGGTTGAAGCCACGGCTAACTACGTCCTGATGTACAAATAATTCTGTTACGTCACGGCACCAGCCGACTGGTAATTCATACCGGTCGGCACTCTCTATTTACTCGAGTAACAGGATGATGACATACAAATTACAATGGATAATCATCATTGCGTCCCTGTTAATGACGAAAGTTGCCTCTGCCACCGAGTTTAATATAAACGCCATCGATAAAGATCAGCGCGGCAGCGTCGATTTATCACTGTTTAAAGATCAAATATCGGTTACGCCGGGAAGCTATTTCGTTACGGTTGCCGTCAATGATATTCCGCTGGCAAATGGCTGGCAGCTTCGCTGGCGAGAAATAAATAACGCCGTTCAGGTCTGTATTCCCCCCGAGCTGGTCGATACCTTTGCGTTGCAGGATGACATTCGCCACGCTTTGCCTGAGAAAGAGGGATGCGTTGATTTCGCCGCCAGACCCGACATCAGATTTACTTTTGAGCAAGGCAGCCAGACCCTGAAAGTGACCATCCCCCAGGCGTGGCTGCAATACCGTGCGATTGACTGGATGCCGCCATCCACCTGGGACAACGGCGTGCCGGGCGTACTGCTGGATTACAATATTTTTGCCAGCCATTATCAGCCCAATAGCGGCAGCAACAATGACAACGCCAATACCTATGGCACCGCCGGTGCAAACATGGGCGCGTGGCGGCTACGCAGCGATTACCAGTACACGCAAAGCCATACTGACGCAGGCTCGGAGCATAATGGACGTTTTTCACGCGTGTATATGTTCCGCCCTCTGCCCTCGATCGGTGCGAAACTGACGTTGGGTGAAACGGATTTCCAGTCCGCAATTTTTGACGCCTTTACCTACACCGGCGCATCGCTAATCAGCGATGAACGTATGCTGCCATGGTCGCTGCGCGGCTATGCCCCGCAGATTACCGGGATAGCGCAAACCAACGCCACGGTGACCATAAGCCTTGCCGAACGCGTGATTTACCAGAGTAAAGTGCCGCCAGGTCCTTTTGTTATTCAGGATCTTAACCAGTCGGTTCAGGGCACGCTGGACGTCAAAGTCACGGAAGAGGACGGACGCGTCAGCACCTTCCAGGTCTCGGCTGAATCCGTGCCGTTTTTAACGCGCAAGGGCCAGGTGCGCTACAAGCTCGCGGCGGGTAAAGCGCGCCAGGGCGCCTCCCATGACGTTGAAGACCACGCCTTTATGAGCGGCGAATTTTCCTGGGGCATGCTGTCGCACACCTCCCTGTATGGCGGCACGCTGGCCGATGGCGACCGCTATCGTTCCGTCGCTGCCGGGATCGGCCAGAATATGGCCTGGCTGGGGGCGCTCTCTTTTGACGTTACGCAGGCCACCAGCCAGTTGCCACACCAGCGCAGCCAGACGGGTTACAGCTATCGCATTAACTACAGCAAGCGTTTCGATACCACCGGCAGTCAGCTTACGCTCGCCAGCTACCGCTACTCAGACCCACAGTTTTTGAGCTACGCCCGCTACCTTGATTATGACGACGGTGACCGCCAGTCGGAAAAACAAACCCTGAGCGTGACGGCAAGCCAGTACATTTCGGCGTTATCCCTGAACCTGTACGTCAATATGCTGCGTCAGACATGGTGG
This sequence comes from Enterobacter cloacae complex sp. S1, assembly GCF_014930525.1. Taxonomy (NCBI): domain Bacteria; kingdom Pseudomonadati; phylum Pseudomonadota; class Gammaproteobacteria; order Enterobacterales; family Enterobacteriaceae; genus Enterobacter; species Enterobacter cloacae complex sp. S1. The sequence continues at coordinate 238,981 of NZ_JADBRE010000004.1, read as the reverse complement.
AATGATTCACCCTCCACGACCGGCAGCATCACGGCGGGCTACAACTTTGATATGGGCCGCTGGAAGAACCTTGGCGTAACCCTGTCCTGGAGTAAAACGCATTACGACGAGGAAGACGAAAATGACGATACTCAGTTCTATCTCTCGCTCAGCGTACCGCTCGATCCCGATCATCGACTTAACTATGACCTGCGTAACCGCGACACGCTGAGCCATAACGTGTCGTGGTATGACACGTCGGATCGCAATAACACCTGGGGCGTTTCCGCGGGCGCGGAGAGCGGGAAGCCAGATTCCGGCGCGCAGTTCAGCGGGAATTATCAGCATTATTCTGCGTACGGCGATCTGAATCTCTCCGGCAGCTATAAAGCTGAAGAATATAACTCCCTCAGCGCAAGCTGGAGCGGTTCCTTCACCTCAACGGCGAAAGGCGCCGCGCTGCACCGGCGCAGCTACGGTAATGAACCCCGCGTAATGGTCAGCACCGACGGGGTAGGCAATATCCCGCTGAACATGTCGCGAGATGAGACCAACCGTTTTGGCATCGGCGTGTTACCGTCATTCTCCAGCTATTCCCCCTCCAGCGTGCAGATCAATATGAACAACCTTCCGGATGGCGTGGACGTGGACAACCGCGTCGTGACCTCAACCTGGACTGAGGGGGCCATTGGTTTTCGTCAGATTGCCACGCGTGCAGGTCGGGACGTGGCAGGTGTTCTGCGGATGTCATCAGGAACGCCACCGCTCGGGGCGATTGTTCGCCTGGAAGCAAACGATTTGCAGGTTGGGATGGTGGCCGATGAAGGCCACGTCTGGCTCGGCGCCGTTGAGCCAGAACAGCAGTTTCGCGTGACATGGGGCGACAACCAACAGTGTCGCTTCTCGTTACCTTCTCACTTAGAAAACAGTATGCAGTTGATACTGCCGTGTCAGTAAGAAATCATCATGAAATTAACGCCGATTAAAAGCCTGTGCCTGATGCTAATCAGCACAGCATTTACCACCCATGCGGCCATTAATCTGGACCGCACGCGCATTGTTTTTCCAGAAAGCGACAAGGCCAGCAGCCTGAAAGTGGACAACCAGAGCAAGGCTTTACCTTATCTGGCGCTCTCCTGGATTGAAGACGAAAAGGGGCAAAAAGAAGATACGCACTTTATGGCTCTTCCCCCCATTCAACGTATCGAAGCGGGCACCTCGTCGCAGGTAAGAATTGTTAAACAAGCCGCCACCCGCCAGTTGCCAAAAGACAGGGAATCGCTGTTTTATTTCAACCTGCGTGAAGTACCGCCAAAAAGCATCAGCGCCAGCGAGGAGCGCAGCGTGATGCAGGTTGCCATGCAGAGCCGAATTAAGCTGTTCTGGCGTCCGGAAGCGATTAGCAAAAAATCCGGCGAACTGGCTGAAATGCGAATGGAAATTACCGCCAACGCGAAAGGGCTCACGGTCCACAACCCTACGCCGTATTACATCACGCTGGCATGGCTGAGCAAAAATGCCAAAACCATGCTGCCGGGTTTTGACAGTCTGATGATTGCGCCTTTCGCCACGGCAACCGCCTCTACCGGTGATTACCACGGTAGTTATTACAGCATCGGCTATATCGACGATTACGGTGCCCTAAAAAAAGTCGACGTGCAGTGCACCGGAACGGCGCAATGTAAACTTACCGAACGGAAAATCGATAAAGATGCAAAAGCTCGCTAGTTTGCTGTTTATACTGCTGCTTTCAGCGCTGCCTTTGAAAGACGCGCTGGCGCTTAACTGCTATCTGGGTGGATCTGGCGGCCCCGTCGAGGAGACAAAAACGATCACCCCTTTTGCGATCCCCAGCAACGCTCAGGTTGGTCAAAAAATATGGGAGTCTGATGACATTAAAATTCCGGTGACGTGTGATAACAACGTCACGAGCAATTTTGAGCCGGAAGATGTCTTTGCATGGGTGAACCCTTATCCTGCCGCAACCGATCCCTATTATGAACTGGGCGTCACCTATGAAGGCATAGATTACGATGCTACAGGCCAGCCCAACGGCGTGGATACCCGCCAGTGCCTGGACAACGATAACATCACCATTTACACCCCGGATCAAATCCGCCAGATGGGTTGGGAGAATCGCATCTGCTCCAGCAATCCGGATGATATCCATATTTCACGCACGTTCGTCGCCCGATTACGACTTTTCGTGAGAATTAAGACTATGCCGCCACATGGCTATGTCAGTTCGCTCAGCGATTACATCGTTGTGCAGTTTGACGGTAAGGGTGGCGTTAATCAGATGGCCAACGCGAAGAACCTCAAGTATCACATCAACGGACTGCAAAACATTACGGTGCTTGATTGCGGAGCGACGTTTAGCATTTTCCCTGAAAATCAGGAGATCGACTTCGGCGCCTTCAGCGCGCGCGACATTGTGAATCAGCAGACGCGTATGCGCACGTTTTCAATACGAACCACCAAAGTGCAGGATGCCCAGTGCTCGGACGGATTTAAGATGGACTCGTCGTTTTACACAACCGAAACGCTTAGCGCAGACGACACCGCGGTACTGATAGGGAATGGGTTAAAGCTGCGTATTCTTAACGGAACGGAGCCTTACACCTTCAACCAGTACAAGGAGTACGCCGATTTTACGGGCGATACGATGAATGTTGAGCAAAACTACACGGCTGAACTTTCACGGGAAGAAGGGAAAGCGATTCAGTCCGGGCCGTTCGAAACCGTGGTACTGTTCAAAATTAACTACCACTAGAAACAAAAAAGCCGGGTTTCCCCGGCTTTTTCACATCAGCATGTTTAGCTGGCTTTGCGCTCGTGCGCCCGGCGATACTCAACCAGATCTTCAATCGTCACCACTGGCATATTGTGCAGTCGCGCAAAGGTGATGCACTCCGGCGCGCGCGCCATGGTGCCATCATCGTTGGTCAGTTCGCACAGCACGCCTGCGGGTTTGAAGCCAGCCAGCGTCACCAGATCGATGGTCGCTTCGGTATGACCACCACGGGTCAGCACGCCGCCCGGCTGCGCGCGCAGCGGGAAGACGTGACCAGGGCGGTGCAGATCGGATGGTTTCGCACCATCAGCAATCGCTGCACGCACGGTAGTCAGGCGGTCAGCTGCCGACACACCGGTGGTTACGCCATGCGCTGCTTCAATGGTCACGGTGAAGCCGGTACCAAAGGCGCTGGTGTTGTTTTCAACCATCATCGGCAGATCAAGCTGCTTGCGACGGTCTTCGGTGATGCACAGGCATACGATGCCGCTACCGTGACGGATGGTCAGCGCCATCTGCTCAACGGTCATGTTCTCGGCGGCAAAAATCATGTCGCCTTCGTTTTCACGGTTTTCATCGTCAAGCACCATCACACCGCGGCCTTCGCGCAGTGCATCCAGTGCATGTTCAACACGTTGAGTTGAAGTGCCAAAAGAGGAAAGTAGCGTCTGATTCATGGTAAAAAAACCTCATTAACTTTATGGTTACCAGAATCAGGGCAGTCTTAGGAGCGCCGTACAAGCGGCAAAAAAATAACGTGAGCGGGCTTTGCCCGACTGGATCGTTACTCTCTCCCATCCGGACTCTAACCGTCGGCCCCGGAATTACACCGGATCTGCTGACCTTTGAGAATTCACCCAAAGCGCTCGCGGGCTTTCAGCGTTAAGCTGATTTACCGCCGGTGGGGAATTTCGCCCCGCCCTGAGAATAAGCGAGATAACTATAACGCTATTGATTACCCTGGGCAATGCATAAGCTTCAAACAATTTTGTTTAACCCACGGCATGACGCGCTACAATAGGCACTAACACCTTTTCATCAAGGGAAACGACAATGATTGACCCAAAGAAAATTGAGCAGATCGCGCGTCAGGTTCATGAGTCCATGCCGAAAGGTATTCGTGAGTTTGGTGATGACGTTGAGAAGAAAATCCGCCAGACGTTGCAGGCACAGTTGGTTCGCCTTGATTTAGTCAGCCGCGAAGAGTTTGATGTGCAGACTCAGGTGCTGCTGCGCACCCGCGAGAAGCTGGCGCTGCTGGAACAGCGTCTGAGCGAGCTGGAGAGCCGCAATGCGCCGGAAGAAGTGAAGCCAGCGCCAGCTATTCCACCGGTGGATGACCAGGCATAAGTGCGGCCTGATGCCCTCACCCCAGCCCTCTCCCACAGGGAGAGGGTGAAAAACGAACGGGCCAACTGGCCCGTTTTTTACTGACTGTCTTTCTGGATCTTCTTAATGATGTTGGTGGTTGAACACCCGTCCTCAAAGTTGAGCACCATCACTTCACCGCCATTCGCCCAGACCTCTTCGCTACCTGCGATTTGCTCTGGTTTGTAATCACCGCCCTTCACCAGCAGGTCAGGCAGAATTCCGGCAATCAGGCGCTGCGGGGTGTCTTCTTCAAATGAGACCACCCAGTCCACCGCTTCCAGCGCGCCGAGCACTATCATGCGCTGCTCCAGCGGGTTCACCGGACGCGTTTCACCCTTCAGACGTTTGGTTGAGGCATCGCTGTTGACCGCCACAATCAGGCGATCGCCCAGCTTGCGCGCGTTCGCCAGATACGACACATGACCCGCATGCAGGATGTCGAACACGCCGTTGGTCATCACCACTTTTTCACCGCGTTTGCGCGCGGCAGCAACGGCCACTTTCAGTTCCTCTTCGGTCATGACGCCAAAGCCGGTATCCGCACGCCCACGCACCGCGTTTTCCAGCTCGATTGGCGAAACGGTGGAGGTCCCGAGTTTACCAACGACCACGCCCGCCGCGGCGTTCGCGAAGTAGCATGCTTCTTCCAGAGAGTTACCCGCCGCCAGCGTCGCCGCCAGCACGCCAATCACCGTATCACCGGCACCGGTCACGTCGTACACTTCCTGCGCCTGGGTTGGCATATGCAGCGGCGATTTGCCCGGTTGCAGCAGCGTCATGCCCTGTTCGGAACGGGTCACCAGCAGCGCAGACAGCTCGAAATCAGCGATGATTTTCATGCCGCGCTCAACCAGCTCTTCTTCAGTTTTGCACTTGCCCGCCACCGCTTCGAACTCAGAGAGGTTTGGCGTCAGCAGGGTTGCGCCGCGATAGCGCTCGAAATCGGTGCCTTTCGGATCGATCAGCACCGGTACGCTGGCTTTACGCGCCAGCTGGATCATGGTCTGCACGCTCGCCAGCGCGCCTTTGGCATAATCAGACAGCACCAGCGCGCCGATATTGCCCAGCGCCTGGCTAATACGCTCGTGTAGCGGCTCAGGATCAACGCCTTCGAATCCTTCTTCGAAATCGAGGCGGATCAGCTGCTGGTTACGCGACAGGACGCGAAGCTTGGTGATGGTTGGGTGGGTCGGAACAGAAACGAAGTCGCACTTCACGTTCACGTCCGCCAGCGACTGACTCAGGGCACGCGCCGCATCGTCAATGCCGGTCAGGCCCACCAGACGCGAATGCGCGCCCAGCGAGGCTATGTTCATCGCCACGTTTGCCGCGCCGCCTGGACGCTCTTCAATGGTGTCGACCTTAACTACCGGCACCGGCGCTTCCGGAGAGATACGGCTGGTCGGCCCATACCAGTAGCGATCCAGCATCACATCACCGACAACCATAACTCCAGCACGTTCAAACTCTGGCAGTGTTACTTTCATTCCTGACTCCAGAAAGATTCACAATTTGCGCGCGATAATATCACACTTGTTTTGTTACGCACGGTTCCACCAGCCACTTCTGCCAGCTTGTGGTCACCTGCGCGCGTTCATCGGCGAAACAGTCCAGCGCCACATGGCCCGGCTGTTCCTGTAAGGCCAGATGGTGCAACTCGTCACGAAGCGTGGTGTAGGCGCGGGTTAATGCCTGCGCCTCCTGCTCATCCATAATGTCGTTCTGTGCCAGCAGTTCCAGTATGCGCACGTTATCCGACCAGCGGGTCAGCTTCGGCTTATCGTGCGCGTGCAGCAGCACCAGGTACTGAGTGATAAACTCGATATCGGTAATGCCGCCTTCATCGGCTTTAATATCAAAGCGATCGCGATGTTTGTTGCCAAGGTGCGCGCGCATCTTCTCCCGCATTTCCCGCACTTCGGTTTGCAACGTACTGCCCTCGCGCGGGGTCGTCATGACCGCCTTGCGGATCGCATCGAACTGCGTTTTGAGCTGCGGATCGCCATACACCACGCGGGCGCGCACCAGCGCCTGATGCTCCCACGTCCAGGCTTCGTTCTTCTGATAGTCGGCGAAAGCCTCCGTCGAGGTGACCAGCATGCCTGCCGCGCCGGACGGGCGCAGACGCGCATCCACTTCATACAGAATGCCGGATGAGGTGCGGGTGCTGAACAGGTGCATAATGCGCTGGGCCAGACGCAGGTAGAACTGCCGCCCGTCAATCTCACGTTCGCCGTCGGTCATGACGTCTGCCGGACAGTCGTGGAGGAAAATCAGATCCAGATCGGAGCTGTAGCCCAGCTCCCAGCCGCCCAGCTTGCCGTAACCCACCACCGCAAAACCGCGGCCTTCGCGCTCTGCAAGGTGTTTCGGCTGCCCGTAGCGGGCCACCATCTGCACCCACGCCTGATGGACAACCGCGTCGATGATCGCTTCCGCCAGCCACGTTAAGTGATCGCTCACTTTCATTACCGGCAGGGTGCCGGCGATATCTGCCGCCGCCACGCGCAGCATCTGCGCCTGCTTAAACTGACGAAGCGCCTCGAGCTGTTGCTCTTCGTCCTCTTCCGGTACGCGCAGCAGATACTGACGCAGCTCGTCGCGGTAGGCATCCGTCGCCGTCGGCTGATACAGCGTATTCGGGTCGAGCAGTTCGTCCAGCAGCAGCGGATAACGCGCCAGCTTGTTCGCCACCATCGGCGAGGCGGCGCAGAGAGAAATCAGGTGCTTCAGCGCGCCGGGAAACTCGCTTAACAGTTCAAGGTAAGTGGTACGCGTGACGATCCCGCTCAGCAGCGGCATCATGCGCGACAGCGGCACCGGCGCATCCTCGCGGGAGCAGACATCGCTCAGCAGATGCGGCATCAGATGATCCAGCACCTGACGACCGCGTGGGCCAATGGCGCGTTTGTTCAGTTCGAAGCGGAAATCGGCAATCAGCGCCACCACGCGATGGCGGGCATCGTCGCTTAAGTGCGCCAGCACCGGCGTGGTGTCATCTTCCTGGAGCGCGTCCTGCCACAGCTCGCGCCAGTGCTCGGAGAGCGCATCGTCCTGCGATTCGCTTTCGTCGTCGCCGATCAGATCGTTAAAGATGCGGCGCACGCCCGCCATATGCGCTTCCAGCCGTTGCGTCAGCGCCGCCCAGTCATCCACCCGCATCCCCCAGGCCAGACGCGCCCGGTTCAGCTCGTCGCCCGGTAACGTCTGGGTCTGTTCGTCGTTGATACTTTGCAGCAAATTTTCCAGACGACGCAGGAAGAGATAAGAGTCACGCAGCGTTTGCGCATCGCCTTCCGGCAGCAGATGCAGCTGCTCGATAGCGCTCAGCGTCGGCAGCAGCGAGCGGGATTGCAGAGAAGGTTCACGCCCGCCGCGTATCAGCTGGAAGACCTGGACGATAAATTCGATCTCACGAATACCGCCCGCGCCGAGCTTGATGTTGTCCTTCAGGCCACGGCGACGCACCTCGCGGGCAATCATCCCTTTCATATTTCGCAGGGACTGGATCACGCTGAAGTCGATGTAGCGGCGGAACACAAACGGGCGCAGCATGGCGCGCAGCTCGTTGGCCCAGGCATCGTCGCTGTCACCCATGATCCGCGCTTTGACCATCGCGTAACGCTCCCAGTCGCGACCCTGCTCCTGGTAATAATCTTCCAGCGCGGCAAAGCTCAGCACCAGCGGACCGCTGTCGCCAAACGGACGCAAACGCATATCCACGCGGTAGACAAAACCATCCTGGGTGGGCTGATCCAGTGCCTTAATCAGCCGCTGCCCCAGGCGAGTAAAGAACTGGGCGTTGTCCAGCTCGCGACGACCGCCGCGCGTGGAGCCGTTCTCCGGCCAGGCAAAAATCAGGTCGATGTCTGAGGAGAAATTAAGCTCGCAGCCGCCCAGCTTGCCCATCCCCAGAATCAACAGCGGTTGCGGAACCCCGGCTTCGCTGCACGGCGTGCCCCACTCTTTACAGCAGGCGGCGTAGAGCCAGTCCCGCGCGGCGACAATCAACGTCTGCGCCAGCTCGCTCAATTGCTGCAAGGTACTCTCTTCGCTCACCAGCTCCAGCGCCTGCGCCCAGGCAATGCGTACCATCACCCGGCGGCGGAACTGACGCAGTACGCGCATCAGCGTGGCTTCGTCTGCCACCTCTGCCAGCGCGGTTTGCAGCCAGCCAGCATAATGCCGCCACTCGTCAGCCTGCGGCGGCGCGCTTTCCAGCTCTGCCAGCCAGTCCGGGTTGGCGCTGACGCTCTCCTGCACAAAATCACTGAACGTGAGCACGCTTTTCGCCTGCTCGCTTAACGACGACGCGGGTAACGACTCAGGCAGGCGTTCGCAAACGGTCTGCCAGTGCTGCTGTAACTGCGAAGAAAGCGGCATATCAGGGGTTCCTTGCCAGAATTAACGTTTTCCGCTGTGCAGCCAGTACGGATCCTGCGAAATGGCCTCGTTGCGGAAATGCTCGATCTCGATCTGCTGACGGGTCTCGATGGCATGCTTCAGCCCCTGCCAGTTCTCCAGCCAGGCCTGCGCCTTCACGCCCTCATACGCACCTGACAGCAGCAACATGCTGTCGATGTTACGCGCCAGGCGGGGAAGCTGATCGCCATACTGGTCGCCCAGCGGATGCGCAAAGGTGGTTCTCAGCTCGGCCGCGTGACGGGAGAGGTGGATATCCGCAAAACGTTTGAAGTTTTCCGCGATTTTGGTCTGCCCTTTCGCATCGAGGAACGTGCGCCAGCCGCGCGTCACCAGAAACTCGGTCAGCGCCAGTTTCGCGCCGGCGTTTTGCGGGCTGTAGATCGCCGTTTGTGCCGACACGTCGGAAAGCATCAGCGTTTCGGTTTGAGTGAGCAAATCACGTAAGTGAGTGCTGGCTTTACGCGGTACAATGCCGCCAAAGAGCGTCAGGGTATGACGCACCAGCCCCATAGCGGCCAGCACCTGTTTTTTGGCATTTTTCACGTTACGCGCCCACAGCTCCTCGTGGTACTGCCACTGAGAGAGCGCCAGCTCCAGCGCCGCTTCCATGCCCTGCTCAACGGAGGCTTTCGGCACAACGCGCAGAATCGGGGTTTCTCGCAGCACGCGCGGCGCATTCCCGGCGGCCAGGTGATAGCCGCGCGCCGCTTTACTCAGGCTGCCCTGACGCAGGCCAGGCTGGTTCACCAGCTTGTGCGCCAGCTTCAGCACGTCGCTCGCCTCGCCTTCCAGCAGTTCGAGTTCCAATTCGCAGATCGGCTCCTGCTCTTCACCCGCCTTAATTTCACCCCGATCAAACGCGATCTCAATGCGGCTCTTGCCTTCCGTCACCAGCCATTTTTCGCGCCAGAAATCGGTGCTGAACAGCGGTTGCGCCTCTGCCGACAGCGTTGCGGGCAGCGTCCCTTCCGGCCACACTTCCGCCGGAAAACGATCCAACTCAAGTTCTGGCTTAGTGATGTCGATATTGTATTCCGGACGCTGGTGCAAACCGCCCACCACGCGACCGGCGATTTTCATCGTCATCTCGTAGCGCCCGTTCGCACCCCGGATGCGCAGGCCCATATCGTGGTTGCGCAGCCAGTTGTCCGGCGTTTCGTAATAGATGTTGAGCAGCTGTACGGGTTCATGGTGCTCGCCGGACAGCGTATTCAGATGCTGGCGGAGCGCGTCAGCGCTGTCTTTTTCGACGATAAACTTTAATTCGATCTCTTGTGCCATAGCCTTGTACTTTTGCGTGCGTCACAGACGCGTCGATGAAGGCGAACTTCCTCGCCATTTGTTTGTCAGTACATAGTATTTTGCGCCAAATTGCCACGCAATGAGCAATTTGACGGGCGTAAAAGTTTAAAGCGGTGGAAATCATGACACAGATGATTCCGATTGATGATGAATCCTTTGCGTAGCGACACTGATACCACTACTATCGTTCCACTTTTTATGAAAATAACGACTGATATGCTTAAATTACGCCTGATTGGACTTACTTTACTCGCTTTTAGCGCCGCAACCGCGGTCCACGCTGAAGAGAAACGTTACGTTTCTGATGAACTGAATACCTGGGTACGCAGCGGCCCTGGAGACAATTATCGCCTCGTGGGTACGGTAAATGCCGGCGAGGAAGTGACTCTGCTGCAAACCAATGCAGACACCAATTACGGTCAGGTTCGTGACAGCTCTGGCCGCACCTCATGGATCCCGCTGAAAGAGCTGAGCACGGTGCCAAGCCTGCGCACCCGCGTGCCGGACCTGGAAAATCAGGTGAAAACCCTGACCGATAAGCTGAACAACATTGACGGCACCTGGAACCAGCGCACCGCAGAGATGCAGCAGAAAGTGGCGCAAAGCGACAGCGTGATCGCCGGTCTGAAAGATGAAAATCAGAAGCTGAAAAATGAGCTCATCGTCGCGCAGAAGAAAGTGAACGCCGCGAATCTACAGCTGGATGACAAACAACGCACCATCATCATGCAGTGGTTTATGTATGGCGGCGGGGTGCTTGGCGTCGGTCTGGTGCTGGGTCTGGTGCTTCCTCACCTTATCCCGAGCCGTAAACGTAAAGACCGCTGGATGAACTAACTCGTCTTCTCTGCCACACTTACGTATCATCTTGCGAAAAGATAAAACGGGAGTGTTGGCGTGAAGAGTTATCTGGTCGGTGGTGCGGTACGTGATGCGTTATTAGGTCTGCCGGTCAAAGATAAAGACTGGGTCGTGGTCGGTGCCACGCCCGAAGCGATGATTGACGCGGGCTACCAGCAGGTAGGCCGCGATTTTCCTGTGTTCCTCCATCCGAAAAGCCGGGAAGAGTACGCCCTGGCGCGTACCGAACGGAAATCCGGTTCCGGTTATACCGGCTTCACCTGCTATGCCGCGCCGGATGTGACGCTGGAGCAGGACTTACTGCGCCGCGATCTCACCATTAATGCCCTGGCGCAGGACGAAAAAGGCCATATTATCGACGTCTACGGCGGCCAGAACGATCTGCGCGACCGTCTTTTACGCCATATTTCCCCCGCCTTTTCTGAAGATCCGTTACGCGTACTGCGCGTGGCGCGTTTTGCCGCCCGTTATGCCCATCTCAGCTTCCGCATCGCCGACGAGACGATGGCGCTGATGACGGCCATGACCGACGCGGGCGAGCTGGAACACCTGACGCCAGAACGCGTCTGGAAAGAGACCGAAAACGCCCTGACTACCCGTAATCCGCAGGTCTTTTTCCAGGTTCTGCGCGACTGCGGGGCGCTGAAAGTGCTGTTCCCGGAAATAGACGCGCTGTTTGGCGTGCCCGCCCCGGCGAAATGGCACCCGGAAATTGATACCGGCATTCACACCCTGATGACGCTGAGCATGGCCGCCATGCTCAGCCCGGAGGTGGACGTGCGCTTTTCCACCCTCTGCCATGACCTCGGCAAAGGGTTAACGCCAAAGGAGTTGTGGCCACGCCACCACGGGCACGGTCCGGCTGGCGTGAAGCTGGTTGAAGGGCTTTGCCAGCGCCTGCGCGTGCCGAATGACATTCGCGATCTGGCAAAACTGGTGGCCGAGTTTCACGACCTGATCCACACCTTCCCGATCCTGAAACCCGCCACCATCGTCAGGCTGTTTGATAACATCGACGCCTGGCGCAAACCGCAGCGCGTTGAGCAAATTGCGCTGACCAGCGAAGCCGACGTGCGCGGCCGCACCGGGTTTGAAGCGTCCGATTATCCGCAGGGTCGTTTGCTGCGTGAGGCGTGGGACGTAGCGAAAGCGGTGCCAACAAAAGAGGTGGTGGAGGCAGGGTTTAAAGGCCCGGCGATCCGCGAAGAGCTGACGAAGCGGCGGATTGATGCAGTTGCAGCGTGGAAGGAAAAACGTTGCCCTCAGCCGAAAGACTGAGGGCGGTCGGTCATCAGAAGAAGACCACGTACACGGCAGCCGCGACGATAAAGCGGTAGATCGCGAACGGAATAAACGAAATACGCTTAATCAGTTGCAGGAAGGTTTTGATGGCGATCAACGCCACAATAAAGGCGGTGATAAAGCCCACGGCGAACATCGGAATGTCGCCCACGGTCAGGAAGCCGATGCTTTTGTAGAGATCCAGCGCGGTGGCGCCCATCATCATCGGCACCGCCAGCAGGAACGAGAACTCAGACGCCGCGTAACGGCTCACGCCCATCAGCATCCCGCCGGAAATGGTTGCCCCTGAACGGGAGAAGCCCGGCCACAGCGCCAGACACTGGAAGCAGCCAATCATAAACGCCTGGCGATACGTCATATCGTCCAGACCTTCCGCACGCGGGGTTTTTGGCTTCAGCACTTCGGCGGCAATCAGCAGGAAGCCGCCGACAACCAGCGCGTACATCACGTTAATCGGGTTGAAGAGCGATTTAATGGTGTCGTGGAACACCAGCCCCAGCACTACCGCCGGGATCATCCCGAGCAGAATATGAATCAGCGTCAGGCGCCCTTTGCCCTCTCCTTCACGCTGCGGCAAACGCCCGAAGTGGATACCGATCAGACCAAACAGACGTCGCCAGAACATCACGACCACCGCCAGGATAGAGCCCAGCTGAATAACCACCTCAAACGTCTTTGCGGTATCGCCTTCAAAGCCCAGGAGATGGCCAACGATAATCATATGGCCCGTACTGGACACCGGCAAAAACTCCGTCAATCCTTCGACCACACCCAGTATTGCCGCCACCAGCAGCGAGTGCATATCGCTCATCTATAAACCCCTAAAAAGATATAAAAAAACGGTGTCCCACGCGGACAACCGTGAAAGATACAGCTTTAAGACCGATATAACCTAAAATGGTTTAGCTATTATGACGTTAAATCTTTCCTTTCAGATTTGTGCCACGCTCGATAATCACGCCCACATTGGCGGCGCGCGCCACCGCTCCCGGCTTGCTTAGCTTAATGCGCACCCATGGGGAGTTAAATTTGCTCAGCAGCAGGTCTGCTACCTCTTCCGCCACGCGTTCTACCAGCGCAAAACGTTGCCCTTCCACATGGGCGATGACCGTTTCACTGATGTCGGCGTAGCTCAGACAGTCATTCACATCATCGCTTTTTGCTGACTTGCGGTTGTCCCAGCCCATTTCGATATCGAACACCAGTTTCTGCTCGATGGTCTGTTCCCAGTCGTAAACACCAATTGTGGTGATTACCGAAAGTTGCTCTATAAATACAATATCCATCACGACCTGCCTGCTTTTTGGCTAAACCGGATACCACTTCCGGCGAATTATGCGTATTATCCACAGATGCTGAGAATACAGATACATTTTCAAAACGGAACAGCGTTATGAGTGCAATCGCGCCTGGAATGATTATCCTCGCCTACCTTTGCGGCTCAATCTCCAGCGCCATTCTGGTCTGCCGCATCGCCGGGTTGCCTGACCCGCGTGAAAGTGGTTCCGGGAATCCGGGGGCGACCAATGTACTACGAATTGGCGGCAAGGGAGCAGCCGTAGCGGTTTTGATTTTTGATGTTCTGAAAGGAATGCTTCCCGTCTGGGGCGCGTATGCGCTCGGCGTCACACCCTTCTGGCTGGGGCTGATTGCCATCGCCGCCTGCGTCGGCCACATCTGGCCCGTTTTCTTTGGTTTTAAAGGCGGTAAAGGCGTTGCCACCGCGTTTGGCGCGATTGCGCCGATCGGCTGGGATCTCACCGGCGTGATGGCGGGCACCTGGCTGCTGACCATTCTGCTGAGCGGTTATTCGTCGCTGGGCGCCATCGTCAGCGCACTGATCGCCCCGTTTTATGTCTGGTGGTTTAAACCGCAGTTTACCTTCCCGGTGTCGATGCTCTCGTGTCTGATCCTGTTGCGCCACCACGACAACATTCAGCGCCTGTGGCGGCGTAAGGAAACGAAGATCTGGACGAAGCTCAGGCGTAAAAAGAAAGACGCTCAGTAAACCGTTCGTTATGCCTTATAACCAAATGTGATTTTTGTCACCTTCTGCCTGTGGTAACTGTTAGAGACACAACACAACCACACAAAAAGAAAATGGCAGAAATCACAGATTCAACTCCCCTTCCAACGGCAGGAAATACCCCGGATGGCGACATCAAGTGGGTGCGTAGCGCATCGGACGTTTCACGTCTCGTTAATGACGGCTCTCAGGGCCGGGCCAATGCCCGCATCGTGGTCGGTATCGCGCTCGGGGGAATTTTCCTCGATGCCTACGATCTCGGCGCGCTGGCATTCGGCATCAAAGACATCACCCGCGAATTTAACCTGACGCCTGCCGGTACCGGCATGGTGGCCTCGGCGATTACCTTTGGCGCGATTGTCGGGGCGCTGCTCGGCGGCTATCTTACGGATAAAATCGGGCGCTACCGCGTCTTTATGGCCGACATGGTGTTCTTTGTCGTTGCCGCTATCGCCTGTGCGCTGGCCCCGAACGAATATGTGCTTGCGGGCGCGCGCTTTGTGATGGGTCTTGGCGTTGGGATCGACCTTCCCGTCGCGATGGCGTTTCTCAGCGAGTTCGCCAGGCTGAAAGGCCCGGGGAATAAAGCCTCCAGCGTCGCAATGTGGTGCCCCACCTGGTACGCGGCCATCAGCATCTCTTATCTTCTGGTGCTCTTCTTTTACGCCGTGCTGCCGGAAAGCCACAGCGACTGGCTCTGGCGTCTGATCCTTGGCTTTGGCGCGGTGCCCGCGCTGGTGATTATCGCCATCCGCAGCCGCTATATGAGCGAATCCCCGGTCTGGGCGGCGAATCAGGGCAATCTGAAGGAGGCGGCGTCCATCCTGCGGCAGTCTTACAATATTAATGCCCACGTACCGCAGGATGCGCTCGACCAGCCCGCGCCTGTCGTGAACAAGGCAAAATGGTCGAACTACCTGAACCTGTTCCGCGGTATCTATCTGCGGCGTACCACGCTCGCCACGCTGCTGTCAGTGGTCTCCTCGTTCGCCTATAACGCCGTAGCCTTTGGCCTGCCGGTGATCATCTCCAGCTTCTTTGTGCAGTCGATGCTGACCACCATTCTGATCTCGCTGGCGCTTAACCTGCTGTTCGCGTTTGTCGGCGGGCTGCTGGCGGTGCGCTATGTTCCGCGCTTCGGCGCATGGCGGATGTCTCTGGCGGGTTATGCGTGCCAGCTTGCGGCACTGCTCGGCCTGGCGTTGATTGGCCGGCCTGACGGGGCCATGGAAGGCGTGTTCGCCGTCGCGATGCTGGCGCTGTTCCTGTTTGGTCAGGGTTTTGGTCCAGGTGCGCATACCATGACGTTTGCCTCCCTGAGCTACCCGACCTCGCTGCGCGGCGTGGGCGTGGGGCTTAACCAGACGCTGATGCGCAGCAGTTCAACGCTGTCACTGTTTCTGTTCCCGCTGCTGGTCGCCTCGCTGGATACCGCCGTGTTCTGGGTGATTGCGCTGGCGCCGTTTATCGGTCTGGCGTCGCTGCTGGCGATCCGCTGGGAGCCGTCGGGGTATGATGTGGATGCAGAGGATTATCGCTAGCCTTTCTTGCCGGGTGGCGCTGCGCTTACCCGGCCTACATTACTGAAACCGGCTCACATGAGCCGTTTTTTTATCCATAAGCGACTCATATGACAGCCTTCATTTCCGCCAGGGCATACTGAAACGTACCCCGATAGTGTGGAAATGGAAGCACCATGTTAGCAACTCAGGTCACTGATAATTCATACAAAGGCTGGCAGGCCTCGCTTGCCCTCCAGTTTTGTCATACCCCTGAGAAAACCCTTCTCCATTCCGCGCGTCACAGCGGGCCGCTCACCGTTCAGCGTCCGTTTTATCCCGAAGGGGAAACCTGCCACCTTTACCTGCTGCACCCGCCAGGCGGAATTGTGGGCGGAGATACGCTGGATATTTCCGTGCGGCTCGACGCCAAAAGCCATGCCCTCATCACCATGCCCGGCGCCAGTAAGTTCTATCGCAGCAACGGCCCGCTGGCCTGCCTCAGTCAGCATTTTTACCTCGACGAAGAGGCCACGCTGGAGTGGCTGCCGCAGGACACCATTATTTTCCCCGGCGCTAACGCCGCGCTGCGTTCCGTCTTTCACCTGCACGCCACCAGCACGCTGCTGGCGTGGGAGCTGTACTGTCTGGGCCGTCCGGTGATAAACGAAACCTTCAGCCACGGCACGCTGGAGAACCGCCTTGAGGTGTGGGTGGATGGCGAGCCGCGTCTGATTGAGCGACTGCATCTCAGCGGTGGCGATCTGACGCCCGTCGCGGACCATCCGTGGGTCGGCACGCTGCTGTTCTATCCGGCCCGGGAAGCACTTCTCGACGCGGTGCGTGCGCTTCTCGCCCCGCTGGAAAACGTTGGCGGGGCGACGCTCACCGACGATCTGCTGTCGGTGCGTTTTCTCTCCCACGACAACCTGATTTGTCAGCGGGTGATGCGCGATATCTGGCAGTCGCTTCGCCCGCTTTTAACTTCCAAAACCGCCTGTTCGCCGCGCATCTGGCAAACATAAGAGAAACGCTATGGAACTGACTCCCAGAGAAAAAGACAAGCTGTTGCTGTTCACCGCCGCGCTGGTTGCCGAACGCCGCCTCGCGCGCGGGGTAAAGCTCAACTACCCGGAATCGGTCGCGCTGATCAGCGCCTTTATTATGGAAGGCGCGCGCGATGGCGAAACCGTCGCCTCGCTGATGGAAGCCGGCCGCCACGTCCTGACGCGCGATCAGGTGATGGAAGGCGTGCCGGAGATGATCCCGGATATCCAGGTGGAAGCCACCTTTCCGGACGGATCCAAGCTCGTCACCGTCCACAACCCGATCGTGTAAGGAGCGCGTGATGATCCCAGGCGAATACCGGATCCAGTCCGGCAACATTGCTCTCAACGTCGGGCGCGAAACCCGAAGTGTGATCGTGGAAAACCACGGCGACAGGCCGATCCAGGTGGGATCGCACTACCACTTTTACGAGGTCAACCCGGCGCTGAAGTTCGATCGCGAAGCCACCCGAGGTTACCGGCTGAACATCCCTGCCGGCACTGCCGTGCGCTTCGAGCCCGGCCAGAAGCGGGAAGTGACGCTGGTGCAGGTGACGGGCGCACAGCGCATTTTCGGCTTTCGCGGCGAGGTCATGGGCGAGGTGAAACATGGCTGAGATTTCACGCCAGGCGTATGCCGATATGTTCGGCCCCACTACCGGGGATAAAGTGCGGCTGGCCGACAGCGAGCTGTGGATCGAAGTGGAAGACGATCTCACGATCTACGGCGAAGAGGTTAAATTCGGCGGCGGAAAAGTGATCCGCGACGGTATGGGACAGGGGCAGATGACCGCCGACGACTGCGTGGATCTGGTGCTCACCAACGCGCTAATCGTCGATCACTGGGGGATCGTGAAAGCGGATATCGGCGTAAAAGATGGGCGGATCTTCGCCATCGGCAAAGCCGGAAACCCGGACATTCAGCCCGGCGTGACGATCCCGATTGGCGCGGCAACGGAGGTGATCGCCGCCGAAGGGAGGATTGTCACCGCCGGCGGGATCGACACCCACATCCACTGGATCTGTCCGCAGCAGGCGGAAGAGGCGCTGGTGTCTGGCGTCACCACCATGATCGGCGGCGGCACCGGGCCTGCGGCAGGCACAAACGCCACCACCTGCACACCGGGGCCGTGGTATATCGCCCGCATGTTGCAGGCAGTCGATACGCTACCGGTGAATATTGGCCTGCTGGGTAAAGGGAACGGCTCCAACCCGGACGCGCTGCGCGAGCAGATCGCGGCAGGTGCCATCGGGCTTAAGATCCACGAAGACTGGGGCGCGACGCCTGCGGCCATCAACTGCTCGCTGGAGGTCGCTGAAGAGATGGATATTCAGGTGGCGCTGCACAGCGACACGCTGAACGAGTCCGGTTTTGTCGAAGACACGCTGGCCGCCATCGCCGGGCGCACCATCCACACCTTCCACACCGAAGGGGCGGGCGGCGGCCATGCGCCGGATATCATCACCGCCTGCGCGCACCCGAATATTCTGCCCTCCTCCACCAACCCGACGCTGCCCTACACGGTCAACACCATCGACGAGCACCTGGACATGCTGATGGTTTGCCATCACCTCGACCCGGATATCGCCGAGGACGTGGCGTTTGCCGAATCCCGCATTCGCCGGGAGACCATCGCCGCCGAAGACGTGCTGCACGATATCGGCGCGTTCTCGCTCACCTCGTCAGATTCACAGGCAATGGGCCGCGTGGGGGAAGTGATTATCCGCACCTGGCAGGTGGCGCACCGCATGAAGGTGCAGCGCGGCGCACTGCCGGAAGAGACCGGCGATAACGATAACTTCCGCGTGAAGCGCTATGTCGCCAAATACACCATCAACCCGGCGCTGACCCACGGCATCGCCCATGAGGTCGGTTCTATTGAGGCGGGCAAGCTGGCGGATCTGGTGGTCTGGTCCCCCGCCTTCTTTGGCGTCAAACCCGCCACCATCGTCAAAGGCGGGATGATCGCCTGCGCGCCGATGGGCGACATCAACGCCTCGATCCCCACGCCGCAGCCGGTACATTACCGCCCGATGTTTGGTGCCCTTGGTGCCGCACGCCACGCCACGCGGCTGACGTTTGTCTCTCAGGCTGCTGATGCCAGCGGCATTCCGCAACGGCTCGGACTGCAAAGCGCCACCGCGGTGGTGAGAGGCTGCCGGTCGGTGAAAAAGGCCGACATGATCCACAACGATTTACAGCCGAATATCACCGTTGACGCGCAAACCTATGAGGTACGCGTCGACGCCGAATTGATCACCAGCGAACCGGCAGAGGTTTTGCCGATGGCGCAACGCTATTTTCTGTTTTGAGGAGTCATGATGATCTATTTAACCCAACGCCTGGACCATGCGCATCCGATTACCGCCAGCGTCACGCTACCGATTGATGTGCGGGTAAAAAGCCGCGCCCGCGTGGCGCTGAACGACGGCCGCGAAGCCGGGCTAATGCTGCCGCGCGGCCTGCTGCTGCGCGGGGGCGACCTGCTGACTACCGACGATGGCAGCGAGGTGATCGAAGTGATCGCCGCCCCGGAGTCGGTTTCCGTGGTGCGCTGCGCCGACCCGTTCCTGCTCGCCCGCGCCTGTTATCACCTGGGCAATCGTCACGTACCGCTGCAAATAATGCCTGGCGAACTGCGCTACCACCACGACCACGTCCTCGACGATATGCTGCGTCAGTTCGGGCTGGAGGTGACCTTCGCCAGCCTGCCATTTGAACCGGAAGCGGGCGCTTACACCAGCGATGCCCACAGCCATAGCCACTCTCACGCTCATTCACATTAAGGACTCATCATGCGCAAGTACTTACCGCTGTTACTGCTGGCTTTTTCCGTTCCCGCGCTCGCGCATCCCGGCCACGGGACCGACAGCTTCCAGGCCGGATTTCTCCATCCGCTGACCGGGCTGGATCACCTGCTGATGCTGACGGGGGCTGGCGTGCTCTCCGCCCTGAGCGGCCGCAAGCTGCTGTTGCCGTTAGCGACGCTCGGCATGATGCTTGCTGGTGCCGTTGCGGGCAGCCTGCTCGGCGGCTTTAGCGGCATGGAGATGCTGATTATCGCCTCGCTGGCGGTCTGCGGCGTGATGATGTTTAAGACTGAAAATCGCCTGCTGCTGGCGGTGCCGGCCCTGGCGATGTTCCACGGCTGGGCGCACGGCGTGGAGATGTCCGGCCACAGCTTCTGGCTCTTCACGAGCGGGTTTATGTTAGCCAGCGCCACGGTGCTGTGTGCCAGCTTCGCGGCAGGGCTGCTGCTGCGCCGTCACGACGGCCTGCGTAAAACCTTCGGCGGCGGGCTGATCGTCTCCGCCCTGCTGGCGCTGATGAGCTGATGGAGCACGCCCGCCAGCGGCTGCGCCTGATGCAGCTCTCCAGCAGTAGCCTGCCGGTCGGATCGTTTACCTGGTCGCAGGGGCTGGAGTGGGCTGTCGAGGCCGGGTGGGTCACGGACGCTGAGGCCTTCAGGCGCTGGCAGATCCAGCAGATGGAGCAGAGCTTTTTCTGCGTCGACCTGCCGCTGTTTATCCGTCTTTATCAGGCCTGTGAGCAACGCGATCTTACAAATGCAAAACGCTGGACGGCATACCTTCTCGCCTGCCGGGAAACGCGCGAGCTGCGAGAAGAAGAGCGCAACCGTGGGGCGGCCTTTACGCGACTGATTAAGAGCTGGGAGCCGGATTGTCCGCCCGAATGGCTGCCGCTATTTATGCAGAGCCAGCTCGGCGGCATGGCCTGGCTCGGCGTGCGCTGGGGCATTAGCGCGCGCGAGCTGGCGCTGAGTCTGGGCTACAGCTGGATAGAGAGCGCGGTGATGGCGGGCGTCAAGCTGGTACCGTTTGGGCAGCAGGCCGCACAACAGCTGATTATCGACCTGAGCGACCATTTTGCCGCCGGGTTTGAACAGGCATTTTTACGTGGCGACGACGCGCTGGGGGCCGCTACGCCGCTGTCGGCCATCGCCTCCGCGCGCCATGAAACCCAATATTCACGACTATTCCGTTCCTGAGGAGTCAACATGGCTGATTACAAACATCCCCTGCGCGTGGGCGTGGGCGGCCCGGTAGGGTCGGGCAAAACCGCCCTGCTGGAAGCGCTCTGCAAGGCGATGCGCGACACCTATCATCTTGCGGTGGTGACCAACGATATCTACACCAAAGAGGATCAGCGCATCCTGACCGAGGCGGGTGCGCTGGAGCCAGAGCGCATCGTGGGCGTGGAAACGGGCGGCTGCCCGCATACCGCCATCCGCGAAGATGCCTCAATGAACCTGGCGGCGGTGGAAGCGTTGAGCGAGAAGTTCGGCAATCTGGATCTGATCTTCGTGGAAAGCGGCGGGGATAACCTGAGCGCGACCTTCAGCCCGGAGCTGGCGGACCTCACCATCTACGTCATCGACGTGGCCGAAGGGGAAAAAATCCCGCGCAAGGGCGGGCCGGGGATCACCAAATCCGATTTTCTGGTGATCAACAAAACCGACCTCGCGCCGTACGTGGGGGCGTCGCTGGAGGTAATGGAGCGCGACACTAATCGCATGCGCGGCGAGCGTCCGTGGACGTTTACCAACCTGAAGGCGGGCGACGGTTTAGCGACGATCATTGCGTTTCTGGAAGAGAAAGGAATGTTGCGGGTGTAGGGTGGTTTATTGCACGTTAGCACACGTGGATCTTGTAGGCCCGGTAAGCGCAGCGCCACCGGGCAAAGAAACTCACGCCTCCGGCAGTTCCGCCAGCGGCCAGCGCGGACGCACAGACACGCTCAGGTCAGCCGTTGCGCCGGCGTTCAGACGCACCATCCCGGCGTAGGCGATCATCGCCCCGTTATCGGTACAGAACTCCGGACGCGCATAGAACACTTCCCCGCGACGCTTTTGCATCATCTCAGCAAGCTTCGCGCGCAGCGTGCGGTTAGCGCTGACGCCACCGGCCATCACCAGGCGCTTAAAGCCGGTCTGATCCAGCGCGCGCTTGCACTTGATCATCAGCGTATCCACCACCGCGTCTTCGAACGCACGGGCGATATCGGCACGGGTCTGCTCACTGTCGTCATTATTGCGGATAGTATTGGCCGCGAAAGTTTTCAGGCCAGAGAAGCTAAAATCCAGCCCCGGACGGTCGGTCATCGGGCGCGGGAAGACAAAGCGCCCTTCCGTTCCCTGTGCGGCCATTTTCGACAGCATCGGGCCACCCGGATAATCCAGGCCCAGCAGCTTGGCGGTTTTGTCGAAGGCTTCACCGGCCGCATCGTCGATCGACTCGCCCAGCAGCGCGTACTTGCCAATGCCCGTTACGCTTATCAGCTGGGTATGCCCACCGGAAACCAGCAGCGCCACAAACGGGAACTCTGGCGGATTGTCTTCCAGCATCGGCGCCAGAAGGTGCCCTTCCATATGGTGAACCGGAATGGCCGGAACATCCCACGCGAAGGCCAGCGAACGCCCTACCGTTGCGCCGACCAGCAGCGCGCCGACCAGGCCCGGCCCTGCGGTATAGGCCACGGCATCAATATCTTTTGCACTCAACCCGGCCTCTTTAAGCGCCGCCTGAATCAGGGGAACCGTTTTACGCACGTGGTCACGAGAGGCCAGTTCAGGCACGACGCCGCCGTAGTCAGCGTGCAATTTCACCTGACTATACAGCTGGTTGGCCAGAAGCCCTTTTTCGTCGTCGTAAATCGCGATGCCGGTTTCATCGCAGGATGTTTCAATACCCAGTACACGCATGACTTGTTTTACCTCGTTTCAATACCGCGCAGTGTAGAGCCTGGGCGGATTGTTGTAAAACTTTGTTCGCCCCAGGAAGAAGCCTCGTGTATACTCCTCACCCTTATTAAAGTCCCTTTCAAAATCGCATCGGTGCTTTACAAAGCAGCAGCATTTGCAGTAAAATTCCGCACCATTTTGAAATAAGCTGGCGTTGATGCCAGCGGCAAACCGAATTTATTAAAGGTGAGAGTTACATGCCGGTAATTAAAGTACGTGAAAACGAGCCGTTCGACGTAGCACTGCGTCGCTTCAAACGTTCATGCGAGAAAGCAGGTGTTCTGGCTGAAGTTCGTCGTCGTGAGTTTTATGAAAAACCAACGACCGAACGTAAGCGCGCTAAAGCTTCCGCTGTGAAACGTCACGCGAAGAAACTGGCTCGCGAAAACGCACGCCGTACTCGTCTGTACTAATCTGTTGAGGGCCACAGCCCTCAATTGACAGACAGAGTTGTAGTCGTAAGGCCGTGCTTCCGGAAGGAATGCGCGGCTTGTTTTCGTTTATAAGTCGCTTAAATTTTTGGGGCATATGGCCGGAAGAATCCCACGCGTTTTCATCAATGACCTGCTTGCCAGAACCGACATCGTCGATCTCATCGACGCGCGGGTGAAGCTAAAAAAGCAGGGCAAGAACTACCATGCGTGCTGTCCGTTCCATAACGAAAAAACCCCCTCTTTCACCGTAAACGGTGAAAAACAGTTCTACCATTGCTTCGGCTGTGGCGCACACGGTAATGCCGTCGATTTTTTGATGAACTACGACAAGCTCGAGTTCGTTGAAACCGTCGAAGAGCTGGCGGCGATGCATAACCTTGAAGTGCCGTATGAAGCAGGCAGTGGGCCAAGTCAGATCGAGCGCCATCAGCGGCAAACGCTGTACCAACTGATGGATGGCCTGAATTCGTTTTACCAACAGTCTCTTAAGCACTCTGCGGCTGAGCCTGCGCGTCAGTATCTGAACAAGCGCGGACTGAGTGACGATGTGATTGCGCGTTTCGCTATTGGTTACGCCCCGCCCGGCTGGGACAACGTGTTAAAGCGTTTTGGCGGCAATAGCGAAGATCGTAAATCCCTCATCGACGCAGGCATGCTGGTCACCAACGACCAGGGACGAAGCTACGACCGCTTCCGTGAACGGGTGATGTTCCCGATCCGCGACAAGCGTGGCCGGGTGATAGGTTTTGGTGGTCGCGTGCTGGGTGATGCCCTGCCGAAATACCTTAACTCCCCGGAAACCGATATTTTCCATAAGGGCCGCCAGCTTTACGGTCTTTATGAGGCACAGCAGGATAATGCGGAACCTCCGCGTCTTCTGGTCGTCGAAGGCTATATGGATGTTGTTGCGCTGGCGCAGTACGACATTAACTATGCCGTTGCGTCGCTGGGAACGTCCACCACGGCGGACCATATCCAGCTGCTGTTCCGCGTCACCAACAACGTGATTTGCTGTTACGACGGTGACCGCGCAGGACGCGACGCCGCCTGGCGAGCGCTGGAAACCGCGTTGCCGTATATGACCGACGGGCGTCAGCTACGCTTTATGTTCCTGCCCGACGGTGAAGACCCGGATACGCTGGTGCGTAAAGAGGGCAAAGCGGCGTTTGAAGCGCGGATGGAGCAGGCTCAGCCGCTCTCCACGTTTCTGTTTAACAGCCTGATGCCGCAGGTTGATTTGAGTACCCCTGACGGGCGCGCGCAGCTCAGCACGCTGGCGCTGCCGTTAATCAGCCAGGTGCCCGGCGAAACGCTGCGCATCTATCTGCGTCAGGAGTTAGGCAACAAGCTCGGCATTCTGGATGACAGCCAGCTTGAACGTTTAATGCCGAAACAGGCTGAAAACGGCACGGTACGCCCCGCGCCTCAGCTAAAACGCACAACCATGCGTATACTGATAGGGTTGCTGGTGCAAAACCCCGAACTTGCTCCGCAAGTGCCGTCGCTGGCGGGTTTGAACCACGAAAAATTGCCCGGGCTTGGCTTATTTTCAGAATTGGTCAACACTTGTTTGTCTCAGCCAGGTCTGACCACCGGACAACTTTTAGAGCATTATCGCGGCACAAAAGAGGCCGCTACCCTTGAAAAACTGTCGATGTGGGACGATATAGCAGATAAGGATATCGCAGAAAAAACGTTCACCGACTCGCTCAACCATATGTTTGATTCGATGCTTGAGTTGCGCCAGGAAGAGTTGATAGCTCGCGAGCGCACCCATGGCCTGAGCAGCGAAGAACGCCGGGAGCTCTGGATGATTAACCAGGAACTGGCGAAGAAATAAAAAATTTAACGGCTTAAGTGCCGAATATCGATCGGGAAGCCCCCGGCAGCCGCACTGAGAGGCAGCGGCAAAAATATAAGTACGCCCTCGCTTTAAAGGTTGGCAGCCCATCGCCGACACCAATCAAACGAATTAAGTGTGGATACCGTCTTATGGAGCAAAACCCGCAGTCACAGCTGAAACTTCTTGTCCAACGCGGTAAGGAGCAAGGCTATCTGACCTATGCCGAGGTCAATGACCATCTGCCGGAAGATATCGTCGATTCAGATCAGATCGAAGATATCATCCAAATGATCAATGACATGGGCATTCAGGTGATGGAAGAAGCACCGGATGCCGATGATCTGTTGCTGGCTGAAACCTCCAACAACACTGACGAAGATGCGGAAGAAGCTGCTGCACAGGTCCTGTCCAGCGTGGAATCTGAAATCGGGCGTACCACTGACCCGGTCCGCATGTACATGCGCGAAATGGGTACTGTTGAACTGTTGACCCGCGAAGGCGAAATTGACATCGCAAAACGCATCGAAGACGGGATCAACCAGGTTCAGTGCTCTGTTGCCGAGTACCCGGAAGCGATTACCTATCTGCTGGAGCAGTACGATCGCGTTGAAGCGGAAGAAGCGCGTCTGTCCGATCTGATCACTGGCTTTGTCGACCCGAACGCTGAAGAAGATATGGCGCCAACCGCCACTCACGTCGGTTCTGAGCTGTCTCAGGAAGAGATGGATGACGACGAAGACGAAGATGAAGAAGAAGAGGACGACAGCAGCGACGATGACAACAGCATCGACCCTGAACTGGCGCGTGAGAAGTTTGCCGAGCTGCGTACCCAGTACGAAGTGACGCGTGACACCATCAAAGCGAAAGGCCGCAGCCATGCCGCCGCTCAGGAAGAGATCCTGAAGCTGTCTGAAGTGTTCAAACAGTTCCGCCTGGTGCCAAAACAGTTCGACTACCTGGTGAACAGCATGCGCGTGATGATGGATCGCGTACGTACCCAGGAACGTATCATCATGAAGCTGTGCGTTGAACAGTGCAAAATGCCGAAGAAGAACTTCATTACCCTCTTCACCGGCAATGAAACCAGCGAAACCTGGTTCAACGCCGCTATCGCGATGAACAAGCCGTGGTCTGAAAAGCTGCACGACGTGAAAGAAGACGTACAGCGCGGCCTGCAAAAACTGCATCAGATTGAAGAAGAGACCGGCCTGACCATCGAGCAGGTGAAGGACATCAACCGTCGTATGTCCATTGGTGAAGCGAAAGCCCGCCGTGCGAAGAAAGAGATGGTTGAAGCGAACTTACGTCTGGTTATCTCTATCGCCAAGAAATACACCAACCGTGGCCTGCAATTCCTGGATCTGATTCAGGAAGGTAACATCGGTCTGATGAAAGCGGTAGATAAGTTTGAATACCGTCGTGGTTACAAGTTCTCCACCTATGCTACCTGGTGGATCCGTCAGGCGATCACCCGCTCTATCGCAGACCAGGCGCGTACCATCCGTATTCCGGTGCATATGATTGAGACCATCAACAAACTCAACCGTATCTCTCGCCAGATGTTGCAGGAGATGGGTCGCGAGCCGACGCCGGAAGAGCTGGCTGAACGCATGCTGATGCCGGAAGACAAGATCCGTAAAGTGCTGAAAATCGCTAAAGAGCCAATCTCCATGGAAACGCCAATCGGTGATGATGAAGATTCGCATCTGGGTGATTTCATCGAGGATACCACCCTCGAGCTGCCGCTGGACTCTGCCACCACCGAGAGCCTGCGTGCCGCTACGCACGACGTGCTGGCTGGCCTGACCGCCCGTGAAGCCAAAGTGCTGCGTATGCGTTTCGGTATCGACATGAACACCGACCACACGCTGGAAGAAGTGGGTAAACAGTTTGACGTTACCCGCGAACGTATCCGTCAGATCGAAGCGAAGGCGCTGCGTAAGCTGCGCCATCCGAGCCGCTCTGAAGTACTGCGTAGCTTCCTGGACGATTAATCGGCCCTGAAATGAAAAAGCTCCCAATCGGGAGCTTTTTTTTTGTTTATTCCCTCTCCCTGTGGGAGAGGGTCAGGGTGAGGGCATCAGGCCGCAGAGGAGCTAAAGCCCCCTCACCACCAGCGCCTCATCCAGTTCCCGATACGCCTCCACCAGCTTGTCCAGCGTCGCCCTGTTCAGCCCACTCGGGTTCGGCAACACCCAAACCTGCGTTACGCCAATGGTAATGTTCTGCTTACCCCACCTGGCACCGCGCTGGCTGAACGCCTGCTCGTAGGCCTGCTTGCCGAGGATCGCCAGCGCCGCGGGCTGATAGTCTTCAATTTTCGCGATCAGCTCACGTCCGCCAGCGCGCAGCTCATGCAGATTCACTTCGCTTGCCTGTACCGTGGGTCGCTCGACCAGCATGGTGATGCCACAGCGCGTATCCAGCAGCTGCTGCTCTTCTTCCGGCTTAAGCTGTTTGTCGGTAAAACCGGCCTGGTGGATCACCTTCCAGAAGCGATTTCCCGGATGAGCAAAGTGAAAACCGGTGTGCGCCGATGACTTACCCGGATTGATACCGCAGAACACCACCCGCAGGCCAGGGGCCAGAATATCGTTGATCATCTCTACTCCTGTCTATGCATCTTAAGATAAGTATAAAGGATTGATTATGCGTTGTTTATAAAAACAGCAGGCAGGTGTGAATGGCTGGATTGCTGAGGGGAGTTACTTTATAATTCACCGCCACGGCCCCTTAGCTCAGTGGTTAGAGCAGGCGACTCATAATCGCTTGGTCGCTGGTTCAAGTCCAGCAGGGGCCACCAAATACAGCAAGGGCTGGCGGGGAGTTACCCACCAGCCTCTTTTTTCTAGGGATATGCCGGGGATATTCCAAAAAATTAACCATAGTGTTTTATAGTTAATTTATTACCGTTCATACACTCCTGGATCTAATCAGCTTCATGCAGTAACCACTATTGCAAGGGGTATGAATGAAACGGATCTTCATCACTGCTTCGGTTCTGCTTGCCCCCCTCAATAATGCTTATGCTGGCTGTTCTGCTGCCAGCTTTGCGGCGTGTTCTTCCCTGGCAACATCAACCGGGTCACGTCCACGTCCCAGCCACTGGCCGGGCGGGGCAATCACCCTGTTCGAACCCGGTGGACAACCACAATGTACTTCTGCCCCATGAACGGCTACGGGTACGCCGTGAAAACTTACACGCGGCTCATCGGATCATTGACCCGACCGCAAGGGATTTTTAAATAAATATTTATCTATCGACTAAATTTCCCCTTGTCCCAGCTCTCGCCACGGGCCGTTAAGTCAATTGACGGCGCGGCCGCTATTCCCTCAGCATCATAAAAAAATGCGGACGTTGTAAAGCTGTACACAGTGCCGTGAACAGTAAATGAGATATTGTTGCCTATGCCTTCAACTTTTGCGCGGGCGGTATTCGCTGTAAGCGTGGGCGCTATATGTTGTTTTTCGAGAGCCACCAGCGGATCACCGTCAATCTTACTCGCTAAAAAATAACGATACACTTCCCCGGTGGTCATGTTCGAGCCGTCATACTCAGTAATGTATAACCAGGTCCGGGGCGTGAGCTGGCGAACTTGATATAGCCGATCACTAACAGTTAAACGCTGTATATGTTGGAAATAACAGTACCCCGCGACCGCCAGGGCCATAAGAATAGTGGCGATCCAGTGCAGCGTCCTAAAAGTGATGCTGTTTAACATAGTCGATGCCTTGCTTTATCCAAAATTGGTCAATCGGATCATCACCAAACGGCGGGGTCCCCGTGAAATTACCCCATTCGGGTCTTGATGTGCCGGCTTTCCACTGCGCCGCGCCGGCAGCAATAAGCAAAATCTTTGCAGGGATGCACGCTGCATAACCCACAGCGCCGTAATGGAAATTCCCGAAGTCAGCATAAGCCCGTTTATGTTGTTTGTAATCCCACGGCCCGCCGTTTCTTACTCGCTCATAAAACCACGTATACGTAAGCGGGGCGGCCATATTCTGGACTTCGTGACGCGCCCGCGCGAGCCTTATGTGTTCGCGCAATATCTCCAGCCCGCGGGGTGGATAAATCGGTATACATGCCATCGTTCTTCCTTTCTGCCAGGCAAAAAGGGCAACATAAGAGCAATAACGGTAATGCGTACTGCTGAAGATCAATTTATTAATTTTATTTGCAACATCAATAAGTAACGAAATTAAATAACACGAACCTATAACACAATTTGTATCACCTGCGATCCGTATTTAGTCATTAATGAGGGTTTACCCTCAATGGAAATGGAGTTTTAAAAATGGCTATTCCTGCTTATCTATGGCTTAAGGATGATGGCGGCAACCCGATTAAGGGATCTGTGGATGTTCAAAATAGAGAAGGTAGTATAGAGATCCTCTCTTTTAGTCACGGCTTGTTAGTTCCGACCGATAACAACACCGGCAAGATCACCGGCACGCGCTTACATGCACCGCTCGTAATTGAAAAAGAGTTTGATAGCTCCAGCCCGTATCTCTACAAAGCGGTAGCCACCGGCCAAACGCTGAAAAGCGCAGAGATCAAGTGGTATAAAATCAACGATGCGGGCCAGGAGGTTGAATATTTCAATATGCTGCTTGAAAACGTCCGGGTAGTCAGCATTAACCCCGTCATGCATAACTGTAAAGAGCCAGCGTTACAGATACACAATCATAATGAGGGAATACAGCTCCGCTATGAGCGGATCACCTGGAAGTATTGCGATGGGAACATCCAATACTCGGATGCGTGGAACGAGCGGGTTACAGCGTAAAAAAAGGGCGGTTAATCCGCCCTGTATTGTTTTTAGTGCCAATTCTTTCGCCCCCTCGGTTTGCCAGCACGTAGCCTCCCCTCGATGGCAACACCCCGCGCGATTACCTGGTGCCAGCTCTCTGCACTTCTTATACATTTGGGGTGTTTTAATCATGCTTAATGCTGTTAAGCATTCTCTGGCAGTTATTGCGGCGTACCGCTGCCGCTGCACGCCTCCAGAACCCCAAATTTTCGAGTTTCTCGGTTCACGCATTCAAAAGTGAACTCTAAGGTCACATTTAACCCCGTGCTCCCCGTTCCAGAAGGAAGATTCAATAACTCTCACTCTTTCACAAACCCTAAAAACTAAAGAAATCCCCCATCGCGCCGATCATCATCCGTGTGTATTATTTCCTGTAGCTTTTACAACAACTAACCTTATCTCAAATACTTAAGCGCCAGAGCGAAAGGCATCATGAGCACACCGATCAAACGGCTAGAAATCATTAAAAATGCTATTGAGCTGGAAGATGACGACATCATCCGGAGCCAGCTGAAACGTCTCAAAGAGGAAGCCTTTGAAGATGATCTCCTGTCCATCGTCGCGGCGCTTGAGCAGAAAAACTACACCGCAGCCCTTCGCGCTATCACCGCCTGGCTGCAAAGCCAGCGCGCCGTTACCCCGTGGCGTGACCCACAGCTGGCGGCCAGCAAGCTGGAGCTGAAAGCCCTGGAAGAGCGTCTGCGCGATCTGATTGATCGCCGTAACGCCCGGGTACAGCAGCTTGATGAGTTCAACGATCTCTATTTCTCCCGCCTCGGGCCGTTGATGCAGCAGATCCTCGCCCTGCGTAAAACGCTGGCGGAGCTTAACCTGCGTCGTCAGCAGGCGGAGACGCGTCGTCGGGAAGAGGATTACCGCCGCTGCCAGGACTATATGGCGCAGGCCGTAGAGGTTCTGACAACGCTCACCCGGCGCTGGCGAGATCTGCCTGCGGATTCCGTTCAGGCGGCAGAGGCGCGCAAACATCTTCAGCAGCAAAGCAATCTGATTGCCAACCTGCTGGCCGAAGCAATGGAGCTGGAGACCGGTTTAACGCGTGAAGAAGAGCCGGCACGTCAGGCGCGCGATGAGGCCAACGAAGAGTACAAGAAGTATCGCGAACAGCATCATGATGCCGAAGTTCGCCTGCGTAAAGGCAAGGATCTCTCTGAAGAGGATCGGAACGAGCTGAAGCGGCTCTGGCGTCAGGCGAGCAAGCTATGCCACCCGGATCTGGTTGCCGATGATTTAAAAGAGGAGGCCAACAGGATGATGGTGCAACTCAACCAGGCCAAACAGCGCGGCGACGTGAAGGCCATTCGCTCGCTGGTCGCCCGTCTGCAACAAGGATTCGAACCGATGATGGCAAGCGACAGACTGAACGACCTGGAACGTATTCGTAAAAAGATGGCGCAGGTGCGTGAGCAAATCGACACCCTGGTGAACGAGCTGGCAGAGCTGGAGAAGGAAGAGTCCTGGCTGCTCGTCTCGTCGCTCAGCAATATGGAAGCCTACTTTGCCCAGCAGGAGAAAGCGCTGAAAGAGGTATGCGCCTCGCTCGAACATCAGGTGAGCGAAGCGCAGCTGGATCCCGCTGCCTGATTATTTGGCGTGCCAGTACGCGCTGGCACGCACCAGCTGCGGGTCAATTGCGTCGTTTTCAAACTGACGGCTCAGGCGTTTCACCACCTTCCCCTCTCCGGTCAGCCAGATAAAGTAATCCTCTTCCGGCACGGCCAGCGCGGCAAGATGGTCGGCCACCGCCTGCTCGTTGTGGCCGATAACCCAGGTGATGTTGAACCCGCTCAGGTGCGCCAGATAGTCCTGATACGCCGCATCGCCCACGGTGACGATGGCGTGGATCGCCGGGCGAACAGGCAGTTTTGCGATGCCTTCTAAACGGCGGCGCAGCGCGGGCATCCCCGACTCGTCGCACACGTACAGCTGCCAGGCGTAATCTTCCGGCACCACCAGCGAACCGCGCGGCCCGCCGATGGTCAGCTTGTCGCCCACCTTAGCCTCTACCGCCCAGTTGCTGGCAATGCCGCCATCATGAACGAAGAAATCGAGCGCCAGCTCATGTTTTTCGTCATCGTACAGCGGGGTATAGTCACGTGCCTGCGGACGCGTGCCGTCGCCCCAGTCGATGCCTTCATCGGTCACCACAGGCGGCACGAAAGTGGTGCCCGGTGCCGGGAAAAAGACTTTGGTATGGTCGTCAAAGCCGCGAGAGCTAAAGCCCTCCAGCGCCTCGCCGCCTAGCACAATGCGCTGAAATCCTGCGCTGACTCGCTCAGTGCGCAGCACGTTCAGCTCACGAAAACGCAGGTCATTGCGGACACGTTGAGGGTAACGGGTAGATGCCATGTTGATGCCCTTCTCAGGTGAATACGATATATCGGAATGAATTTTTAATGATAATGATTGCTATTAACTAAGAAATCAAGATTTTTTAGATTACATCTGAATATATCTTAGATATAGTTTAGATATATCAAATTGAGGGAAAAACATGCGACACGAACACGACGGCGGCGGACGCCGGCCACGATTTTTTGGCCATGGCGATTTGCGGCTGGTGATCCTGGATATCCTGACCCGCAACGCGAGCCATGGTTACGAACTGATCAAAGAGATCGAAAACCTGACTCAGGGACATTACACGCCAAGCCCTGGCGTGATCTATCCGACGCTGGATTACTTGCAGGATCAGGCGTTTATCACCATTACCGAAGAAGAGAACGGCCGTAAGCGGATTGCGATTAACGCCGCCGGAGAACAGTGGCTGGAAAATAACCGGGAACAGCTGGAGCAGATCCAGACGCGTATCAAGGCGCGCTCCGTCGGTTTCCAGCTGCGCAAAAACCCGCAGATGAAGCGGGCGCTGGATAACTTCAAAGCGGTACTGGATCTGAAGGTTAATCAGGGAGAGCTCAGCGACGCGCAGTTGAAACAGATTATCGGCGTGATTGACCGCGCGGCGCTGGAGATCTCCCAGCTGGATTAAGCCAGCACGCCGTCGCTCACGCGGAACACGCGGACCAGCTCTTTCAGGTGCATGGCCTGTTCGTTAAGGGATGCCGCCGCCGCAACGGACTCCTCCACCAGCGCGGAGTTCTGCTGGGTGGTGGCGTCTATCAGGCCAATCGCGCTGTTGATCTGCGAGATGCCTTCCGTCTGTTCATGGCTGGCCTGGCGAATCTCACGCAGGATTACGTCCATCTCCTCCACGTTGCCGACCATGCCGTTGATAAGCCCGCT
The DNA here is from genome assembly GCF_014930525.1 of Enterobacter cloacae complex sp. S1. Lineage (NCBI taxonomy): Bacteria > Pseudomonadati > Pseudomonadota > Gammaproteobacteria > Enterobacterales > Enterobacteriaceae > Enterobacter > Enterobacter cloacae complex sp. S1. The sequence goes on along the minus strand of NZ_JADBRE010000004.1, from coordinate 206,262 downwards.
GGCTTTCTCCACAAGGTTCATGCCGTCCTGCGTCTGGCTTGTGGAGCTTTCAATCAGCTGGCGGATCTCACTCGCAGATGTTGCACTTTTCTGCGCGAGCTGGCGTACCTCGCCCGCCACCACCGCAAAGCCGCGACCATGCTCACCCGCGCGCGCCGCTTCGACCGCCGCGTTTAGCGCCAGAATATTAGTCTGGAAGGCAATGGCGTCGATCAGGTCGATAATGTCGGACATCCTGTTCGATGTTTCGTTAATCAGGCGCATCTTGCTGGTGACCTGCTTCATCATCTCGCCGTTGTTTTTGACCACGGCAGCCGCATCGGCAGACAGGTTCGTCGCTTCTCCGGTGTGGGACGCGGTGTTCTTCACCGTAGCGGTGATCTGCTCCATCGACGCGGCCGTTTGTTCAACGGAACTGGCCTGCTCCTCCGTGCGGGCAGCCAGATCCTGGTTTCCCGCGACAATCTGCGCGGCGGCGCTGGAGATGTTTTCCGATCCGGTTTGCACCTGCTGCACAATCTCCAGCAGGCGCGTTTTCATCTCCATCAGTGCGGTGAGTAGCAGTCCGGTTTCATCTTTACCGTGCGAGATAATGCTGCCGGTGAGATCGCCATCGGCAATGGCCTCCGCAAAATTCACCGCGTCGTTCAGCGGTCGGGTAATGGATCGCACAATGAACCAGCCAGTCAGGCTGGCTGCCGCGACGCTGAAAAGCGTAATCAGGACCAGCAGGAGACGATTGGTGCGGAAATCGCCTTCCACCTGCTCGCCCGCACTCTGCATTTCATGGTCCTGGATCGCAATCAGCGCCTGCACTTTCGCTTTATAGGACTGTTGCAGATTCAGGGTGTTGGTCATCATTTCGTTTATCGCGCCCGCACGGTCGTTATTCTGCACGGCCTGCAAAATGCGGTAGCGCGAGTCAAGATATTGCTGGCGTACGCCGTGGATATCGGCCAGCACCTGTTGGGATTTTTTATCCTTGAGAGCGTTGTCCAGCTCGCTCAGGATTGCGGAGATGCGCTCGCTGATCGCCTTCAGACGCTGCTCTGATTGCGCCGTGTACGTTCCCTGTTCGTCCAGCAGCATGAGCTGCTGCGTGCTTATAAACTCCTGGAAGTTGTCGATTAACTGGTTCGCTTTTACCGTCGTTGGATAGTCGCTGGTAAGGATGGTTTGCATTCCATTGTTTGCCCGATTCAGGCTCATCAGAGACAAGCTTGCGCTGACGACCATCAGGACAATAAATAATCCAAACGCCAGAAATAATTTCGTGCCGATCTTTACGTCATGTATGAACATATTTACCCCATCGATGTGATTATTTCTCAGACGATCGCTGTTATCGACAGGAAACACGCTAACTTTATGACTTTGATCGTTTTTTTATTTTTCACTCTCAATGAATCTGGATCGTGACAATTAAAAATCGGGCGCTTTTTTTAGTTATTTAATATTTCATTAACAACATAACTTATTCTGAAAAACAAAAAAGCCGTTTACCCAGGAGGAATAAACGGCTTTATCGAAGCATGCATTTCTTAATGCAGCACGGTAACCGCATCTTCAAGGCGTCCGGCCCGGTGCTTAACCATCGCGGAAATCTGCGCGCTCTCTTCGACCAGGTCAGCATTTTTCTGCGTAATGCTGTCCAGCTCTGCCACGGCACGGGTCAGCTCTGTCAGGCCTGTCGCCTGCTCTGAGGTGGCGTGGCTGATCTGCGCGATAAGCTGCGTGACGTTTTTCACCTGCTCGACAATATCATCCATGGTACGTCCCGCGGCGTGGACCTGATCGGCGCCCGACTGCACTTTGCTGGCGCTGGCGTCGATCAGCTTGCGAATATCGTTAGCCGCGTTCGCGCTGCGGCTGGCAAGATGACGCACTTCGCCCGCCACCACCGCAAAGCCTTTACCCTGCTCGCCGGCGCGTGCCGCCTCAACCGCGGCGTTCAGCGCCAGAATATTGGTCTGGAAGGCGATGTCATTGATAAGCGAGGTAATAGAGCCAATGCGCTGGGTACTGTCGGCAATGTCATCCATGGTTTTCACCACGGTCTGCATCACGGTGCCCCCCTGCGTGGCCGCGCTGCTGGCGGCCATCGATAGCTTGTCGACTTCGGCTGCGGTCTCAGAGTTACTCTGCACCGACGCCGCCATCTGGTTCATTGTTGCCACGGTCTGCTGCACGTTAGCCACGGTCTGGCGCGTGCGGTCGTTGAGATCTTCATTGCCCTGCGCCAGCCTGTCGCTGCCGTCGCGCACGCTCACCACCTGGCTGGAGACGTCGTTGATCAGCCAGCGGCACATCAGCCCCAGCTGTCCGACGGCCCGCAGCGTTAGCCCCAGTTCATCGCTGCGGTTAAGATGCTGCACGCTGTTACGCTCTCCGGTAGCGACCCTGAGCGCCTGCCGTGCGACGTTTTCCACCGGGCGGACAATCTGTTGCTCAAACACCAGGGTGCCAAGCAGCATCACCACGGCTGCCGCCACCAACGAAGCCCAGCCCGCGGCACTGGCAACCAGCGTTACGGCCATCACCGCGAAAAGTACCGCCATTACGCTACGCACGCGCCAGCGCAGCGGCATCGCCGGTAATTTGCCGAGCCAGCCTTTGCGCACCACCAGCCCTTTATGAATGCGTTTTTTGCAGCGTCCTTCGTTGAGCGCCTTATAAAGCGGCTCCACCGCGGCGACCTCGTCCTGCGTGGCGCGGGTACGAATGGACATATAGCCCGTCATCTGGCCGTTACGCACCATTGGTACCGCATTGGCACGTACCCAATAGTGATCGCCATTTTTACGTCGGTTTTTGACAATCCCGCTCCAGGGTTCGCCCTTTTGCAGCGTGTACCACATGTCGGCAAAAGCCGCTTTCGGCATATCCGGATGACGCACAATGTTGTGCGGTTGCCCGAGCAGCTCCTGGAGCGTAAAGCCGCTCACTTGCACAAAGGTGTCGTTAGTGTGGGTCATGTAGCTGTGGAGGTCGGTGGTCGACATAAGCGTGGTGTCATCGTCCAGCGGATATTCATTCTGGGTGACATAGTCAGGAGAGGACATAGTGAGCATCCCTTGCAGGTTATTTGAATGTTAATTTTGTGGCTTATGTTTTTTCGGCGATAAAAAATTTATCTTTAGTTGTTAAATATGATTGAGATCGCAAATCTCGGTTAAACCGCACTTTTCGTACGTTTTTCTAATTAATTGATTTAAAATACTTTCGGCATGAAACTACCTACAAAGCATGATACCCCGGCGCACACTTAAGGCGCATTCCCTGCCCTGGAGCAGTGCAATTGACGACACCCCATCCCCGGCTCGTTATCCCTTATCCCATGCGGCGCGCGATGGCATGATTAAATATTGTGCAACTTTGATTTCACCTGGCGTTTATCCCGATTTTTGTTAAGGCATCTGAGGTGGCGTAATCCCTGCAATACTTAACTCAGTATCATGTGATACGCGATCCCCGGGAGCATATTTTGAACAGGTTACCTTCCAGCGCCTCGGCTCTTGCCTGTACCGCGCACGCACTGAATCTCATTGAGAAGCGAACGCTTGATCATGAGGAGATGAAACAACTTAACCGTGAGGTCATTGATTACTTTAAGGAGCATGTGAATCCAGGTTTTCTGGAGTATCGCAAATCTGTTACCGCCGGCGGGGATTACGGAGCCGTAGAGTGGCAAGCGGGCAGTCTGAATACGCTTGTCGACACCCAGGGACAGGAGTTTATCGATTGCCTGGGTGGTTTTGGTATTTTCAACGTGGGGCACCGTAATCCAGTTGTGGTTTCCGCCGTACAGAATCAACTTGCGAAACAACCTCTCCATAGCCAGGAACTGCTCGATCCGCTTCGCGCCATGCTCGCGAAAACGCTGGCGGCCTTAACGCCCGGTAAGCTGAAATACAGCTTCTTCAGCAACAGCGGCACGGAATCGGTCGAAGCGGCGCTCAAGCTCGCTAAGGCGTACCAGTCACCGCGCGGGAAATTCACCTTTATCGCCACCAGCGGCGCGTTCCACGGGAAATCCCTGGGTGCTCTGTCGGCGACCGCTAAATCTACCTTCCGCAAGCCGTTTATGCCGCTGCTGCCGGGCTTCCGCCACGTGCCGTTTGGCGACATCAACGCCATGCGCACCGTGCTGAGTGAATGCCGTAAAACCGGCGACGACGTGGCGGCGGTGATCCTGGAGCCGATTCAGGGTGAAGGCGGCGTGATCCTGCCGCCGCAGGGCTATCTGCCCGCCGTGCGTCAGCTGTGCGATGAGTTTGGCGCGCTGCTGATCTTCGACGAAGTGCAGACCGGGATGGGGCGCACCGGCAAGATGTTCGCCTGCGAGCATGAGAACGTTCAGCCGGACATTTTGTGCCTGGCGAAAGCGCTCGGTGGCGGCGTGATGCCGATTGGCGCAACGGTCGCCACTGAGGAGGTCTTCTCGGTGCTGTTCGATAACCCGTTCTTACATACCACCACCTTTGGCGGTAACCCGCTGGCCTGTGCGGCGGCGCTGGCCACCATCAACGTGCTGCTGGAGCAAAACCTGCCCGCGCAGGCGGAGCAGAAAGGCGACATGCTGCTGGACGGTTTCCGTCAGCTGGGCCGGGAATATCCGGATCTGGTACAGGATGCGCGCGGGAAAGGGATGCTGATGGCGATTGAGTTCGTTGATAACGAAACCGGTTATAGCTTCGCAAGCGAGATGTTCCGCCAGCGGGTACTGGTGGCGGGAACGCTTAACAACTCGAAAACCATCCGCATTGAGCCACCGTTGACGCTTACCATTGAGCAGTGTGAGCAGGTGCTGAAGGCGGCGCGTAAGGCGCTGGCGGCATTACGTATTGCCGTAACATCCGCCTGAGCATTTATTTTTCCTGCCCTTTTAGCAGTATCAGGGCGATATGCAAAGAAATCCCTGGGATATGCCAGGGATTTCTTTATGCAGTCAGACTGATGAATAATGTGCATGAGTGCAAACACGGTTCATCATATAAATTTAAAATATTTCTTTATGTAATATCAGATTGTAAAAGCAACCGGATAATAACACCGCCGTATTCCCAATACATGTCCGAATAATGACAGCCGTAACGTCTTGCATTATTAACAAAACCACGATGACATTCATCGCAGACATTAATAAAACCGACCAACGAATAGAAATGCGGTTCTGACGGCGTACAATATCATTCAAACAAATAAATTATGAGTTAATTTTATATTTAGTAAAACTAATAAAACATCAACCCATTATCACATTGATATAATATTATTTAATCCGTAGAATCCCCTCATTCATCAGCGCAGTGGCGGATGATATAAAACCAGTAACAATGCCCTGGGTAAAAATAATATATTAATCTAAAAATATATCCTATACCACTGCCTCGAAAAAAAATTCACATGACATTGTGAATATATTATTTCAATTGACAGCATGATGTTTATCTAAAAAGGATTTGTATGAAAAAGCAAGTTATAGCAATGGTTGTTACCGGCGCGCTGGCTGGCGGCATGGCAATTAATGCGCAGGCCGATACCGTTACCGTTTCCGGCGGGACCGTTAACTTTGTCGGCCAGGTGGTAAACGCCGCCTGTTCCGTCGCGGCTGACTCCGTAGACCAGACCGTTACCCTGAGCCAGGTGCGTACCGTCAAGCTGACAACGGTAGGCATGCAGGCCAATCAGAAAGAAGATTTTAAAATCGTTCTGGAAGATTGCGACGCCACCGTTAGCCAGAATGCCGCCGTGATCTTTAACGGCCAGCAAGACCCTGCTGTAGAAGGCAGCCTGGCGAACACCGCTGGCGCAGGCTCGGCCAAAAACGTTGCGCTGCAACTGTTCGGGCCGGACGGCCAGGCGCTGAACATTGGCGATACCTCCTCCAACGTTAAGCTGATCAACGGCGAAAACATCATCCCGCTGAGCGTGGACTACGTGGCCACAGGCGCGGCCGAGCCGGGCAATGTCTCCTCCGTCGCAACGTTCCAGATGGTTTATTCCTGATTCGTTAGCCGATCTCGCTTCTTCGCCTGCGGGCGGAGAAGCGTTGTCCGGCAAGCGTTAGAGAGTTCGCAATGCAGCAATCCATAAATCGGGCGCTGCTGATAGTCGGCACTGCGCTTTTTGCCGTATTGCCAGCCGCGGCAAATGACGATGGAAGCGTGACCTTTCAGGGTCAGGTCGTCAATGCGGCCTGTTCCGTCAGCATGGATTCCCAGGATCAAATCGTGCATATGGGACAGGTACGCAACAGCCAGTTCATCGCCGCCGGAGACTGGGCCAAACCGGTACCTTTCTTCATCAAACTGGAAGCATGCGACACCAGCGTCAGCCAGCGCGCCGGGGTGCTGTTTAGCGGCGAGTCTGACGGCAAAGATCCCCAGGTTTTTCGCGCGGGCTATGGGCCTGGCGCCGCCACGGGGATTGGTATCGGTCTTTTCGATGCGATGGGGAACCCGGTAAAGCCAGACACCGCGCCCCCCTGGTACAGACCATTGCAGAATGGTGAAAATCGGCTGAGCTATATCGCCAGGTATCGCGCTACAGAAGATAACGTCAAAGCCGGCACCGCTAACGCACAGGTCTGGTTCACCGTTTTCTACCAATAACTGACTCACAGGCAAGATGCCAGACACATGAGAAACTGAGGGAACAATGCGTATTATTACTTCACGCTGTAAACTGACTCGTCTGATAGCTGGCGCGCTAACGGCTCTGTTCGCGATGGGGATGGCCGGTTCTGCCAGCGCAGGCGGTATCGCGCTCGGGGGAACCCGCGTGATTTATCCCCAGGGTGATAAGCAGGCTTCATTAGCCATTATTAACTCTTCAACGAATACCACTTTTTTAATTCAGAGCTGGGTGTCCAACGCCGAAGGGGCAAAATCAGCGGATTTTGTCATTACGCCGCCGCTGTTTGTTATCCATCCTAAAAAAGAGAATACCCTGCGTATTATGTACGTGGGCCCCGATCTGCCTGTCGATCGTGAAAGCGTTTTTTATCTGAACAGCAAAGCCATTCCTTCCGTCGAGAAAAATAAGCTTTCCGGTAATACGCTACAAATTGCCACCCAGAGCGTTATTAAACTTTTTATCCGGCCGAAAAAATTGCCGTCGCTCTCTATTGACGCGCCCAAAACATTAACCTGCTCGGTCGCGAATGGAAAAGTCACTATTACCAATCCATCACCTTATTACGTTTCGCTGGTGCAGTTTTTCGTCGGCGGCACGCATCTGGCAAATAACATGGTAGCGCCCAAAAATAACCTGGTGGTGGAGATCCCCGGTGGCGGCACTGGCAGCGTGAGGTTTCAGACCGTTAATGACTTTGGTGCCAACACGCCCGTTCAGTCATGCACGAAATAAGTCGTATACGGCGTTACGTATAGCGTTTTGTCATTAAAAGCCTCGCAGGTAAGGGAAGACATGAAGCGTGTTCAGCCACGAAGATTTAACGCGCTCGTCAGAGCGTCGCTAACGCCGCTGGCGTTGACGATTGCGGGACTCCTTTCGTCCATCACCGTGCGCGCGGAGTATTTTTTTAACCCGGCGTTTTTGTCGAGCGATCCTTCCGCCGTGGCGGATCTCTCCCGTTTTTCAACAAATGGCCAGGCGCCGGGCGTCTATCGCGTGGATCTCTGGCTGAATGGAACATTTGTCACCACCCGCGATATCAACTTTATCGCCAGAACCGTAACGGACGGAGCCGTACAGGGCGACGACACGGGGCTAATGGCCTGCCTGACGCCCAAAGCGTATGAAAACCTGGGCGTCAACGTTCAGGCATTCCCGGCGCTGGCCGCCGCGAAAGCCGACAGCTGCGTGGACATTGCCGCCATTATTCCGGCCGCTGCCACTCTCTTTAATTTCGAACAGCAGCGTCTGGAAATCAGCATTCCGCAGGCCGCATTACGCAACAACGCGCGCGGCTATATCCCGCCAGAACAGTGGGATGAAGGTATTAACGCTCTGCTGCTGAACTATAACTTTAGCGGTTCATACAGCCGCGATCGCAGCGAAAACGGCACAACCAACAAAAACTATTTCCTCGGCCTGAACAGCGGGGTGAACCTTGGCGCGTGGCGTCTGCGGGACTACTCGACGTGGAACTACTATAACAGCGATGAGAACCGCCATAGCGAATGGGAACATATCAACACCTATCTTGAGCGGACGGTGATTCCGCTAAAGGGCAGACTGACGGTGGGCGATAGCTATACCTCGTCGGAAATCTTTGACAGCCTTCCCTTTCGCGGCGCGCAGATCGCCTCGGACGACAACATGCTGCCAGACAGCATGAAAGGCTTTGCGCCCACCATTCGCGGAATTGCCAAAAGCAACGCACAGGTCACCATCAAGCAGAACGGCTATACCCTTTACCAGAGCTACGTTCCGCCCGGCGCCTTCGCCATTAACGATCTCTTCCCAACCTCCTCCAGCGGCGACCTCACGGTAGAAGTGAAGGAGACGGACGGCAGTATCTCCCGCTATTCCGTCCCCTACTCCGCCGTACCGCTCCTCCAGCGCGAAGGGCGAGTGAAGTACGCCCTGACGGCGGCAGAGTACCGCAGCAATAACGGTCAGCAGGACGAGGTGAATTTTGCCCAGGGCACGCTGATTTGGGGGCTACCGCACGGCGTAACCGTCTATGGCGGCTCACAGCTTTCCGGCGATTATCACGCGCTGGCTCTTGGCGCTGGCCTCAATATGGGCAACTTTGGCGCCGTCTCTTTCGACGTTACCCACGCGCGCAGTACGCTGGCCGACGACACCAGCCATACGGGGCAGTCTCTTCGCTTCCTGTATGCCAAATCCCTCAACAAGATGGGTACGAACTTCCAGCTGCTGGGCTACCGCTACTCCACGTCCGGGTTCTATAACCTGGATGAGACAACCTACACACATATGCAGGGCTATACGGGCGATGCGGAGCAGGATGACGCGAATGAGGCCACGAACTGGCTGGACTACTACAACCTCAACTGGACTAAACGCGGCAAGCTTCAATTCAATATTTCGCAGCAGCTAGGCAGGCTCGGCTCGCTGTTCGTGACCGGAAGCCAGCAGAGCTACTGGCACACGGACGACAAAAACACGCTCGTCCAGGTAGGGTACAGCGGTACCTGGGCCGGGATCTCATACAGCCTGACCTACAACTACAACAAATCGCCGGGCATGTCAGATAGCGATGAGATTTATGCGATTAACCTTTCCTTCCCGCTTAGCCAGTGGCTTTCACCTGCCAATGACGTCAGTCAGAAGCGGAACTACGCCTATGCCACCTACGGCATGAGCGCCAATAAACACGGAGAAACGTCTCAGAACGCAGGGATTAACGGCACGCTGCTGGCGGAGAACAACCTTAACTACAGCGTGCAGGAAGGTTATGCCAGCCAGGGGGCTGGCTCGCAAGGTTCCGCCAGTCTGGAATACGATGCCGCCTACGGCAACGCCAGCCTGGGCTACAACTACAGCGATAACGGCGATTATCGGGAAGTGACCTACGGCCTGAGCGGAGGCGTGGTAGCCCACCGCAACGGCATCACCTTAAGCCAGCCACTGGGTGATACCAACGTGCTGATTGCCGTACCGGGCGCGGCGGACGTCAGCGTCGAGAATGAACCCGGTATCCATACCGACGGACGCGGCTATGCGGTGGTGCCTTACGCCTCGGCATACCATCTGAACAGGATGGCGCTGGACGTTAACTCCCTCTCAGACGCCATGGATATCGATGATGCCGTCACCAGCGTGGTGCCGACCCATGGCGCCATTGTGCGCGCCACGTTTAACGCCCGTCTGGGCGCACGCGCGCTGGTAACGCTGCGCTACCACGGCAAGCCGGTGCCGTTTGGCGCCATGGTTTCCCGCGACGATAACGGCAGCGACACCATCGTAGGCGAAGAGGGCGAAACCTACCTCTCCGGCCTGAGCCAAAAGGGAGTGTTGAAGGCGCAATGGGGAGAAGGGGCGGATAAGCGCTGTACGGCCAACTACCACTTACCTGAAAGCAAACAGCCGCTGCTGCGGATCATCATGGAGTGTTCATAAATGAAATTAAGGATGATGCTTCTCCCTGCCGCCGGGCTACTTTTTTCGCTCAGCAGCCTGGCCGCAACATGTAAAAACGCTAACGGCGGAATTTCCGTGGTGAATTACGATCTGACCACCACGCTCACGACGGATCAAAACAGCAAGGGCAACGGTACAGAGCTGAACCGAACTCAGGATATTCACGTTAACGCCACCTGTCCCCCAGGCAACTGGGAGAAGCGTACCTATCGTACCTATATCTCACCTTTCCCCGTCGTCAAAACGGAAGGCGAGTGGAAATATTTACAGCTTGATCCGGATTATATTATCGGTGCGATGAAAATCCATGATGCCACCATCGGCGATTTTTATCCGCCGGTGGAGTATGTCCACATGGGGGGGCACGACGAGGTGGACACGGGCGGTGTCTTCCCGGTGAACGACAGCAATCTGACCTTCAAAATACAGATTGTCAGGCCGTTCATCGGCTCGGTCGTAATCCCGCCGAAACTGATGTTTAACGTCTATGTCACCACGACGGAAAATGACCGGCCCACCGTAATCGTTTATCAGATCACCTACAGCGGCGTGATAACCGTCCCGCAAAACTGCGTGATTAACGCCGGGCAAACCGTCACCGTCGATTTTGGGGCACTCTACCACGGCGATTTCACCCAGGCCGGACAGCGACCCGACAGCGTAGCGCCAAAAACCTTTACCGTACCGATCGAATGCAACGCTGACGTCAACTCACCGGCGCAGCTCACCCTGCGGGTTCAGGGGACGGCAGACGCTCGTTTCGCCAACGCGCTGGCGACGGATAACCCGGACGTGGCCGTCGTCGTGACCAGCCCGCAGGGCGAGATCCTTCGGCCAAACGTGTTCTCAAGCAGCGTCCCCTTTACCACGGATACGTCAGGACGCGCGGACGTGACGCTGCAAGCCTACCCCATCAGCACCACCGGGCAGTCGCCGGAGCTGGGCGTCTTCAGGGCGCTGGCGCTGTTACGCATTGATTTCGCCTGAGGAAGCGTAATGACCATTTCATGGAAAAACGCCGTATGGCTGAGCGTGGCCCTGTTAACCCCGCCGCTGGCGAAGGCTGACGACACAAGCTTTAATGTGCAGTTTATCGGCACCATCGTCGGGGAGTCCTGTAACGTCGATACTAACAGCGCAGAGCAAACGATCGACCTTGGTGAATTTACGACAGAGGAATTTCCGCGCGTAGGCGCCACGACACCGGAAAAGCAGTTTGCCATCACGCTCAAAAACTGCACCCGCGCAATCGGCGGCACGACCGTCTGGTTTACCGGCGACGCGGACGCCAACGATCCCACGCTGCTTGCCCTCTCAGATACGGGAAAAGGGACGCAGCACATGATGGCGACCGGGCTGGCAGTCGAGCTGCTCGACAGCGCGCGGGCGTCTGTCCCGATCAATAACACCGAGTCGTCGCTATATCCCCTGCGGTCGGGCGATAACACGCTGACCTTCTTCCTGCGCTATAAATCCACGCTGCCGACGGTCACCACCGGCAACGCCACCGCCGTGATGTATTTCGATCTGCTTTACCAGTAAGGAGACAGAATGACGATCCTGAACAGGTTATTTATCTGCTGCGCGCTGCTGTTGTCAGGCAAGACGCTCTCCCATGACGGTACGGTCTATATTACCGGCGTGGTGAAAGGCAAAACCTGTATTGTCTCCCCCGGCTCGGAACAGCTGGTAGTGGAGATGCGTGATGTGACGGCCCGCCAGCTGGCCGGGCAAAAAAACGAAACGCCCTATGAGCCGTTCACTATTAACCTTGAAGCCTGCGGTGCCGGGTTATCCGCCGTCAGCACCCATTTTGAAGGCACGCCGGACGGTAACAATAGCGATCTGCTGGCCCTGACCGGTGGGCCGGACTATGCAACCGGCGTGGCTATCGGCCTCTATAATCCTGATAAATCGCTGATCGCCATGGGGGATGAAAGCCTGCCGTTCGCGATAAGCAATGACCAGACCACCCTGGCGCTGCATTTTTACGCCCGCTACCTCGCCGTGACGAACGCCATCACGCCGGGGGTGGCCAACGCTGCCACCACTTTTGTGCTGACCTATGCGTGAGGCCAGCCTGCTGAAAAAAGCGGGGATAGCCCTGCTGACCGCTGCGTCTTTCTGGCTCTTGCCTGCTCAGGCCGGGGTGGTAATTGGCGGCACGCGGTTCGTCTATCCTCAGGCTCAGCGCGCTATCAGCGTCACCGTGCGTAATAAGTCCTCGCTGCCGTATCTGGTTGGCACAAAAATTTATCGCGGCGGCCGATGGCCCGGGGTACAGCAGCCCCCCGAGGCGGCCACCGCGTGGTTTACCGCGACGCCGCCACTTTTCGCACTCCAGCCCGGACGTGAGAATAAGATCCGTCTGTTTCGCGCCGATGCGCCGCTTCCTGCCGATCGCGAAACGCTCTTCACGCTAAGCATTGCCTCCATACCGGCCAGCCAGCGTCACAGTGATAACGTTCAGATGGCGGTACGCTCCAGCATGAAGCTGATTTATCGCCCAGAGGGGCTTCAGGGCGAACCGGCGCTGGCCTACCGTCAGCTACGCTGGCAGTGGACCGCCGACGGGCTGGCGGTAGAAAACCCGTCGCCTTATTACGTCACGCTGTTTCAGCTTTCCGTTAACGGAACGCGGGTGGATAACGCAGGCGTTGTCGCCCCCCTGAGCCAGCGACGAACGGACTGGTGTAAAGGGGCTGACAGGTGCCAGCTCACCTGGCAGTCGCTGAGCGATGAGGGGCGGATATTGCCCTCGATCGCCCGCACGGTGAAATAATTGCTCGCGGAGTATCCCGGCAGCGGACCGACACTAGCGGTGAAACTCCGCTACCGTCATGGTAAAGCGCAGCACTTTTTCTCCCTCATTGGCATAGCCGTGCGCCGCTTCCGTTTTCGCTACCGCCGACGCGCCAGCATTAACCTGTACCACCGTCTCGTCCACCGTCAGGGTTAACATGCCTTCGTTCACGTGCAGCAGCTCAAAGGTTCCCGCCGGATGTCCCGGAGAGGTGAAAGTCTCTCCCGGATGCATCTCCCACTGCCACAGCTCAATCATGTCCGGGCCTGCGGTGCCTGCCAGCAATCTGGCATAACCGCCCTGTGCGCCCTGCCACAGAACCGGGATCGCCTCTTCCTGAATAATGTGTACCTGCGGCTCGCTGGAGACGTTAACGATGTCTGCCACCGAGACGCCAAGCGCGGCGGCCAGTTTGCACAGAATGGCAATGCTGGGGTTGGCAGCCCCTTTTTCGATCTCCACCAGCATGCCTTTGCTGACGCTGGCGCGGCGGGAAAGCTCGTCCAGCGACAGCTTTTTCTCTTTCCGCCAGCTGCGGATACGGTTCGCCACGGCCAGGCTTACCTGGGCAACATCGGCGCCCGCATCGGTCATTATATTGACTTTATCAGTCATTGGTCACTACCATGGTATAAAACAGTCAATACAGGATTATTTATGTCTCTTCTAACACCGTCAATAGATTCGCGACTTGTCGGGATCGCGCCCGGCTTTCGGGCACTGAGCATTCTGGTTGAAGCTGCCCCGATTACCCAACCGGAGGTTGCGCCCGCTGCGCTGGCGCAGGCCTGCCAGCAGATGCTCAATGATGATGTGCCCTGGGCAGAAAATCATCTCGCCGCCTGGGATGAGGTGTTTAAAGCCTTTGGTGCAAAACCCAAACGTACGCCCTGCTCGGCCTCGGCCCTGCGCAAGCGCGTGATGAGAGACGGTTCGCTGCCGCCGCTCGACCCGGTGGTGGATGTCTATAATGCCATCAGTATCCGCTACGCTATTCCGGTAGGGGGAGAAAATCTGGCGGCTTACTCGGGAGCGCCGCGCCTGACGCTGGCCGACGGCAGCGAGCCGTTTGATACCTTTAAAGAAGGTGAGCCGGTTGTAGAAAATCCGGAGCCAGGCGAAGTTATCTGGCGTGACGATCTCGGCGTCACCTGCCGCCGCTGGAACTGGCGACAGGGGGTACGCACGCGTCTGGACAGCCAGGCGCAGTCCATGTGGTTTATTCTCGAAAGCCTGCCGTCGATGCCGCTGGCGGCATTACAGGAAGCTGGCGATGAGCTGGTGAGCAATCTGCAAAAGCTGATGCCGGGCGCGACTGCGCGTGTTCAGTTGCTGGAGCTGGCGTGAACAACGCCGGGTGGCGCTTCGCTTACCCGGCCTACAAATACTGCATATGTAGGCCCGGTAAGCGCAGCGCCACCGGGCAAATACCGCACCATCTCGCCCCCGTAGGCCCGGTAAGCACAGCGCCACCGGGCAAACACCGCACCATCTCGCCCCCGTAGGCCCGGTAAGCGCAGCGCCACCGGGCAAAGCCGCTACTCCGGCAACAACCCCACAAAACAGCGTTTTTTGCGCGGCTCTGACATCAGCTCTTCAAGCTTATCCACGCACGCCAGATAGTGTGGCGTTTGCTTATGCGCCAGCACCGCCGCTTCGTCTTTATAGGCTTCGTAGATAAAGAAGCGGGTTTTCACCCGCGGGTCCTGCAAGACATCAAAGCGCAGGTTTCCCGGCTCCTTGATGGCCCCCTCGTGGTTGGCGCGAAATACCTCCAGAAACTCGTCCACCCGCTCGGGTTTAATATTAATCTCCACCAGCGTCACGTTCATTTTGCTTCTCCCTGTTTCTCTTCCTGCCAGAACTGGAACGCCTCCCGGGCGCTCATGTTCTCGTGAACGACTTTCTTCACCGCCTTCAGCATGGCGAGTGGCGCGCTGGACTGGAAGATGTTGCGCCCCATGTCCACGCCGGATGCGCCCTGGTCAATCGCCCGCCAGCACATCTCCAGCGCCTCGTGCTCCGGCAGCTTTTTGCCCCCGGCGATAACAATCGGCACCGGGCAGCTGGCGGTCACTTTTTCAAAGCCCTCGTCCACGTAGTAGGTTTTGACGAACTGCGCTCCCATTTCGGCGGCGATGCGGCTGGCAAGCGAGAAATAGCGCGCGTCACGCGCCATCTCTTTCCCCACGCCCGTCACCGCCAGCGTCGGCATGCCGTAGCGCGCCCCCGCATCCACCAGCTTGATGATGTTGTTGATCGACTGATGCTCAAACGGGCTTCCGATATACACCTGCGCCGCCACCGCGCAGACGTTCAGGCGCAGCGCGTCCTCCATCGCCACCGCCACGCACTCGTTGGACAGCTCGCCCAGAATCGAGTTACCGCCGGAGGCGCGCAGCACCACCGGTTTGTTCGTGGCGGCTGGCACCTGGCTCCTGAGGATGCCGCGGGTGCACATCAGCACGTCGGTTTCACCAAACAGCGGCGCGATGGAGAGATCGATACGCTCAAGGCCGGTGGTCGGCCCCTGAAAGTAGCCGTGGTCAAAGGCCAGCATCACCGTGCGGTTGCTCTGTGGGTTGAAGATGCGCGCAAGCCTCGACTGCATTCCCCAGTCCAGCGAGCCGCAGCCCTTCAGGGTGTACGGCACATTCTGCTGCGGCGTGCCGATGCCAAAATCCTTGCCGTCTTTGATGTCATCTAAATCAGCCATTTGCTCCCCCGTCAGAAATCGTATTTGTTGATGTTCTCTTTGGTGAACACCACCCGCTCCGGCAGCAGCACGATGCCGTTGCCCTTCGCCTCATACTGGTAGCCCTGCACGCTGTTCGGCTCGACCTTCAGCGTCCCGATATCTTTCACGTCGACGCTGTCGCCAGGGTTAAGATCGCCTTTTTTCAGTAAACGATCGGCGACATTGACCGCAATTTTGCCCTGTTGCACCACATCCCACAGGCCGAAGGCTTTCACCGTGCCGCGCTCAACGTACGGGCGCATCACGTTCGGCGTGCTGAAGCCGACAATCGCCACCCCTTCCCGTTTCAGGTTTTCCGCCGCCTGTGCCGCGGCTGGCAGGGCGTTGGCGTCCGGGGCGATGATCGCATCCAGATCCGGATAGGCTTTTAAGATCCCTTCGGCGGTTTGCAGAGATTTGGTGGCGTCGTTATAGCCAAACTGGGTCGTCACGATCTGCCACTGAGGATGATCTTTCTCGATTTTGGCCTTCGCCTCTTTCACCCACTGGTTCTGGTCGGTAACGGTCGGGCTGGAGTAGAAGAACGCCACTTTCGCGTTCGGTTTGGTGACCTGCTTGCCCGCCATGTCCACCAGCAGGCCGCCGAGCTGTTCCGGCGTGCCCTGGTTGATATATATGCTGCGGCACTCCGGTTTGGTGTCGGAGTCCCAGGTCAGGACCTTCACGCCGCGCTGCATCGCGCGCTTCAGCGCCGGGCAGAGACCGTCCGGCGACACGGCAGAGACGATGATGGCGTTATAGCCCTGGTTGACGAAGTTATTGATGAGCTGCACCTGGCCGGAGACGCTCGGCTCGGTCGGGCCGTCGTAGGTCACGTCCACGCCAAGATCTTTCCCCGCCTCTTTCGCGCCGTTGCCGCCGCTGGTGAAGAATCCCACGCCTACCAGTTTCGGGATAAAGGCAATGCGGTCCGCCGCTTGCGCCGAAGCGAAGCTGAGGGCCATTGCCAGGACGAATAGTTTTGTTTTCATCTTATGCTCCGGATAGTTTTCTGAAGAGAGAACGCACCCATTCGCGGTGCAGACTCAGCGAACGTCCCATCACCACCACAACCAGCAGCGCCCCTGACAGCGCGCTTGACACCTGGTTGGGGATGCCAACCATCTGTAAACCCTGTTGCAGGTACCCCACCAGCAGCGCCGCCAGCGCCGTACCGACAACCGAACCTGACCCGCCGTAGATATTCGCCCCGCCGAGCACGGCGGCGGTGAGCGCGGGCATGAGTAAATCGCGCCCCAGATCCGATCGCGCGGAACCGAAATAGGAAACCATCACCAGCGCGGCAATCGCCGAGGCCACCCCCACCAGGCCGTACAGCGCGTACGGCATGCCGTTGACCGACAGCGCCGCATAGCGCGCCGCGCGCGGGTTCTGCCCAATCAAAAACAGATGCCGACCAAAGCGCCCGCGGTGGGTAATCAGCCAGAAGAAAGCGGTAATCACCGCGAACAGCACCAGCGGGATCGGCAGGCCCACCACCGTGAGGTTAGCGAAGGCGGTAAAGCTATCCGGGAAGCCGCCTATCCCCTCGTAGCCCGTCGCCCCCGCCATGCCGGAGAGCAGCAGCGCCCCGCCGCCGTAGAGGTAGAGCGTGCCGAGGGTAATGACCAGTGGGCTGATGCCGGTGTAGTGGATCAGCGCCGCATTTACCAGCCCGCACAGCAGGCCGAGCAGCAGCGTCAGAGGGATGGCAACCGCCATCGGCCACCCTGCCTGCATCATCACCCCCAGCGCGATGGCGCACAGGCCGATGGTTGAGCCGAGGGAAATATCGATCCCGCCGCTGATAATCACAAGCGTAAGCGGCAGCGCCACGATGCCAATGCAGATAAAGTCGCTGGTGCTGAACAGCAGCATGTTGATATCAAGCATGCGCGGGTTGATGGCGCCGAAGAGCAGGATCTCCAGCACCAGTAAAATCAGCAGCGCGCTTTCCCAGTTAAGCCTCATTTACGCCACCTCTTTTTTGCGTTTAGGGAACGGGGTAACGTGCTTTCCCCCTTTGTTACCCGGCTGGAAACGGCTGTATTTCAGCGCCCGCTGATGCCGTGAGAGCGCCTGACGCAGCCGCCCGTCGAGCACCAGCACACCCAGCAGCACCAGCCCGGCGATAAAGTCGTTCCACCACGCCGGGAGTCTGAACAGCACCAGCACGGTATCGATTTGGGTGAGGAAGAACGCGCCGAGGAAGGCGCCGACCAGCGTGCCGGTGCCGCCCAGCAGCGAGATGCCCCCCAGCACGCAGGCGGCGATGGCTTTCATCTCCAGCCCGCTGCCGGTCTGGTTGGGTACAAAGCCAATCTGCGCGGCAAACACAATTCCGGCGCAGGCCGCCAGCATGCCGTTGAGTGTAAAGGCGATCATGCGGGTGCGGTTCACCGCCACGCCCAGCTGGCGCGCGGCGGCGAGGTTATCCCCCACGGCGTAAAAATCACGTCCAAAGGCGGTGCGCGACAGCGTCCACGCGCCTGTGGCCGCGATAATCAACACCAGCATGCCGAGCGGCGAAATGTCGATGGCGGCGGGCTCAGAGAGAGATTTCAGCCCCGGCGGCAGCCCTTCTATCCACTTCCCGCCGGTCCACAGCAGCATCGCCCCACGATACAGCCCCAGCGTGCCGAGGGTGGCGACAATCGCCGGAATGCGCAGGCCCACCACCAGAAAACCGTTGAACGCCCCCGCCAGCGCGCCGAGCGACAGCGCGAAGAGAATGGAAACGGGCAGGCTGTAGCCGCCGTTCAGCGCCACGCCGACGGCAATAGCGGAAAGCCCGACGGTGGAGCCGACGGAGACGTCAATATTGCGGGTCAGCATCACCAGCGCCGCGCCGATAGCCAGCAGGATCAGGATCTGCGAGCTGGCGAAGATCATCCCCAGCGTCTGTAAGCTCAGGTAGGACGGGTTCAGCGCCACCAGCACCGCGAACAGCGCCAGAATGGCGAGAAACGCGCTCAGCTCGCGGTTTTTCAGTAAGATCTTCATGATTGCCCTCCAAACGCCAGCGCCATCATCCGGTCGAGGGTGACGGCGTGGCGCGGCAGCTCGCCGCTGAGCACGCCCTGATGCATTACCAGCACCCGATCCGCAAGGCCGGGAAACTCATCGAGATCGCTTGAGATCATCAGCACCGCCACGTTTTGCGCCGCCACGCTTTTCAGCAGCTGATAAATATCGGCGCGCGCCGATACGTCCACGCCGCGCGTCGGTTCATCGACGATCAGCAGCAGCGGATTGGCCTCCAGACAGCGCGCCAGCAGCACCTTCTGCTGATTACCACCGGAGAGCGTGCGCACGGTTTGATCCGCATGGTTGAGCTTGATCCCCAGCGCCCGGTGATAGCGTTCCACTACCGCAGACTCCCGCTTTCGCTGCTGCCAGAGCGACGGCTCGTTCAGCGCCACGGTGTTCCAGCGGATCGGCGCGTCGAGAAACAGGCCGGACACCTGCCTGTCTTCCGGCAGATAGACCAGCCCTTTTTGCAGGCGTGAACTGACCGGATCGGCGGTGATCTCATGGCTCTCCAGCCACACCCGCCCGCCGCGAACCGGACGCAGGCCGTAGAGCGTTTCGGCAAACTCGGTGCGCCCGGACCCCACCAGCCCGGCCAGACCGACGATCTCCCCGGCGTAAATCTCAAGGCTGAGATCGATAAAACCCTCCCCGGTGAGCGTTTCCACGCGCAGCACGGGAAAATCCTGCGCCTGGGTGCGGCGGTTGCCCGGCAGCGCCAGCCACAGCTTTTGCGTATCGCTCAGGGATGTCTCCCGGCTTACCGGCGTCATGGCGGCGATCAGGGCAGTATCGTCAAACTGCGCGGTTTCGCCGCTGAGCACCACCGCGCCGTCGCGCATCACCGAGACGTGACTCGCCAGCTGCCGAATCTCCGGCAGCTTATGCGAGATAAAAACAATCCCGACGCCAAGATCCTGCAAGGCGCGGATCTGGCGAAACAGCCGTTCGGTTTCACCGGGCGTCAGCGAGGCCGTGGGTTCATCAAGGATCAGAATTCTGGCGTTGCGCATCAGCCCGCGCAGGATCTCCACCATCTGCTGGTCAGCCACCTCGAGGGTGCTGGCGGTAGCGTCGAGGTTAAGCTGGCATTGCAGCTGTCGGAGTTTTTCCGCCAGGCGTTTTTCCCGATCGCGCTCTCGCGGCAGACGAAACAGGATGTTTTCCCGCACCGTCAGGTTGGGAAATAGCAGCGGCTCCTGCGGCACCAGATAAATGCCTAACCTGTGCGCCTGCGCCGGGGTAAGCCGTGCAAAAGACTCACCCGCAACCGAAAGTTCACCGCTATCCGGGGTTTCTACCCCGGCGATGATCTTCATCAGCGTCGATTTTCCCGCGCCGTTACCGCCCATCAGCGCATGCACCTGCCCCGCAAGCAGCGTGAAATCAATGCCTTTTAAGACCGGTACGCCTGAAAACTGCTTGCTGATATCACGCGCGTCGAGAAGTGGTGTCATCATCGCTCCGCTATTGAACAAATGATTTTTAGATTTAATAATGTTCAAAAGCGTAGACGGTGAACTATATTTACAACCGTGCAGGGATCACAGTTTTATCGATTGAGATTCAGATAAAGCGGAAACGATCGAAAAGATCCGTTTTGTCGCGTGGCTCACATTTTCACGTCGCACCATCACGAACATATGATCTAAATTTTTATAAGAGTTCAATTATGAGCGATAAACGCACTGCGGAAGAAGGACGGTTTGCCGGGCTGGCACTGGCGGAAGAGGAGCTGGTGGCGCGCGTGGCCTGGTGCTACTACCACGACGGGCTGACCCAGAACGACATCGGCGAACGGCTCGGGCTGCCGCGTCTGAAGATCTCCCGCCTGCTGGAGAAAGGCCGTCAGTCCGGGGTGATCCGCGTGCAGATCAACTCCCGCTACGAGGGCTGCCTGGCGCTGGAAACCGAGCTGCAACAACGATTTGGCCTGAAGCTGGTGCGCGTGATGCCCGCCCTGAATACGCCGCCGATGAACGTGCGGCTGGGCATTGGCGCGGCACAGTCGCTGATGGGCGTACTGCAACCCGGCCAGCTGTTAGCGGTGGGCTTCGGTGAAACCACCATGAGCAGTCTGCAACACTTAAGCGGTTTTATCAGCTCGCAGCAGATCCGCCTGGTGACGCTCTCCGGCGGCGTCGGGCCGTATATGACCGGTATCGGCCAGCTGGATGCAGCCTGTAGCGTCAGCATGATCCCCGCCCCGCTTCGCGTGTCATCCGCTGAAGTCGCCGGGATCTTAAAGCGCGAAACCAGCGTGCGGGACGTGATCCTCGCCGCCACCGCGGCTGACGTGGCGGTGGTCGGGATTGGCTCGGTAAACCAGCGCCGTGACGCGACGATACTGCGCTCCGGCTATATCAGCGAAGGTGAACAGCTGATGTACGCCCGTAAAGGCGCGGTGGGCGATATCCTTGGCTATTTCCTCAATGCCGAAGGGGAATGCGTTGAGGAGCTGGAGATCCACAAAGAATTACTGGGCGTCACGCTCGATGAACTGGCGCAGCTGCCCACCATCGTAGGCGTGGCCGGAGGGGAAGAGAAAGCCGATGCGATTTATGCCGCACTGAAAGGTCGCCGTATTAATGGCCTGGTGACGGAAGAGACGACAGCCCGCGCGGTGCTGGCTCTGGCCGGATAAGAGCAGCCCTGCGCCTGACACGAGGCAAGCTCATGAGTTACCTTTTAGCGTTAGATGCAGGGACAGGCAGCGTTCGCGCCGTGATTTTTGATTTACAGGGCAACCAGATTGCCGTTGGCCAGGCCGAGTGGAAGCACCTGAGCGTGGAGAACGTACCGGGCTCGATGGAATTCGACCTCGACACCAACTGGCGGCTGGCCTGCCAGTGTATTCATCAGGCGCTGGAGCGCGCACGGCTTAGCGCGGCGGATATTCAGTCCGTCGCCTGCTGCTCGATGCGCGAAGGGATTGTGCTGTACGACCGCAACGGCGAGGCTATCTGGGCCTGCGCCAACGTCGACGCCCGCGCCAGCCGCGAGGTGGCTGAACTCAAAGAGATCCACGACTACCGGTTTGAATCCGAAGTGTATGATGTTTCCGGCCAGACGCTTGCCCTCAGCGCCATGCCGCGCCTGCTGTGGCTGGCGCACCATCGTCCGGATATTTATCGTAAAGCCGCCACCATCACCATGATCAGCGACTGGCTGGCGGCGAAGCTCTCCGGTGAGCTGGCGGTCGATCCGTCCAATGCGGGCACCACCGGCATGCTGGATCTCTTCTCCCGCGACTGGCGTCCGGCGCTGCTCGACATGGCCGGGCTGCGCGCCGATATCCTCTCCCCGGTGAAAGAGACCGGCACCGTGCTGGGCGCTGTCACCAAAGAGGCCGCGCAGCAGAGCGGCCTGCGCGAAGGCACACCGGTGGTGATGGGCGGCGGCGACGTGCAGCTGGGCTGTCTGGGGCTGGGCGTGGTCCGCGCCGGACAAACGGCGGTTCTCGGCGGCACCTTCTGGCAGCAGGTGGTGAATCTGCCGCAGGTGCGCACCGACCCTGAGATGAACATCCGCGTAAACCCGCACGTCATCCCCGGCATGGCGCAGGCGGAGTCGATCAGCTTCTTTACCGGGCTAACCATGCGCTGGTTCCGCGACGCCTTCTGCGCCGAAGAGAAGCTGATTGCCGAACGAATGGGAATGGACACCTACTCCCTGCTCGAAGAGATGGCGAGCCGCGTCCCGGCGGGCTCCCACGGCGTGATGCCGATCTTCTCCGACGCGATGCATTTTAAGCAGTGGTATCACGCCGCGCCGTCGTTTATTAACCTCTCCATCGACCCGGAAAAGTGCAATAAAGCGACGCTGTTCCGCGCCCTGGAAGAGAACGCGGCCATCGTCTCGGCCTGCAACCTGGCGCAGATTTCGCGCTTCTCCGGCGTGACGTTTGAGAGCCTGGTGTTTGCGGGCGGCGGGGCCAAAGGCGCCCTGTGGAGCCAGATTTTAAGCGACGTTACCGGGCTGCCGGTGCGCGTGCCGGAAGTCAAAGAGGCAACGGCGCTCGGCTGTGCCATTGCCGCAGGAGCTGGCGCGGGGTTGTTTGCGGATATGGCTTCGACGGGCGAGCGGCTGGTGAAGTGGAGCCGCGAGTTCACGCCGAACTCGCAGCACCGCGAGCTGTACGACGGCATGATGCAGAAATGGCAGGCGGTCTACGCCGACCAGCTTGGGCTGGTCGACAGCGGGCTGACGACGTCGATGTGGCAGGCACCGGGGTTAGTGCGGGCATCCCCCTCACCCCGGCCCTCTCCCTTAGGGAGAGGGTTAGGGTGAGGGCATCAGGCCACACCAATATTTGAATCCCATCACATTCACCGCATTCCCCTTTTCCCTTTTACTCCCCGCTGGCTAAATTAGTAACTCATCCGACCACATAACAATAATTTTACATTGGAAGAGAGTATGAGCCGCTACCCGTCGTTATTCGCCCCTCTCGATCTGGGGTTCACCACCCTCAAAAACCGCGTGCTGATGGGCTCGATGCACACCGGGCTGGAGGAGCGTCCGGACGGGGCTGAACGTCTGGCAGCCTTCTATGCCGAGCGCGCGCGCCACGGAGTGGCGCTGATTGTCACCGGCGGCGTCGCCCCTGCCCCTTCCGGGGTGACGATGGAGGGCGGCGCGGTGCTGAACGATGCGTCACAGCTTGCGCATCACCGGATTGTGACCGACGCGGTTCATAAAGAAGGCGGCAAAATTGCCCTGCAGATCCTGCACACTGGCCGCTACAGCTATCAACCGAATCTGGTCGCGCCGTCGGCCATTCAGGCACCCATTAACCGTTTTAAGCCGCATGCCTTGAGCCACGACGAGATCCTGGCGCTGATTGACGATTTCGCCCGCTGCGCGGCGCTGGCGCGCGAGGCGGGATACGACGGCGTTGAGGTGATGGGCTCAGAAGGCTACCTGATCAACGAATTCCTCGCCGCCCGCACCAACCAGCGCGACGACGAATGGGGCGGCGACTATGCCCGCCGGATGCGCTTTGCCGTGGAGGTGGTGCGCGCGGTGCGTGAACGTGCGGGTGCGGATTTTATTATCATCTTCCGCCTGTCGATGCTTGACCTGGTGGAAGGCGGCGGCACATTCGACGAAACCGTACAGCTGGCGCAGGCGATCGAAGCCGCAGGCGCCACCATCATCAACACCGGGATTGGCTGGCACGAAGCGCGCATTCCGACCATTGCCACACCGGTGCCGCGCGCGGCATTCAGCTGGGTAACGCGCAAGCTGAAAGGCATCGTCTCCGTTCCACTGGTCACCACCAACCGCATTAACGATCCGCAGGTGGCGGAGGATGTGATCTCACGCGGCGATGCCGATATGGTATCGATGGCGCGCCCGTTCCTTGCGGATGCCGAGCTGCTGTCCAAGGCGCAGAGCGGCCGGGCGGATGAGATCAACACCTGCATCGGTTGTAACCAGGCTTGTCTGGATCAGATCTTCGTCGGCAAGGTCACCTCCTGCCTCGTCAACCCGCGCGCCTGCCATGAAACCAAAATGCCGGTCGTTCCGGCGGTCAATAAAAAACGTCTGGCCGTGGTGGGCGCGGGTCCGGCGGGGCTGGCGTTCGCGGTCAATGCCGCATCGCGCGGGCACAGCGTGACGCTGTTTGATGCGCTGGCGGAAATCGGCGGGCAGTTTACTATTGCCAGACAGATCCCCGGCAAAGAGGAGTTCTACGAAACGCTGCGCTATTACCGCCGGATGATCGAGATGACGGGCGTCGATCTGCGGCTTAAACAGTTTGTCAGCGCCGCAGATCTGATCGGTTTCGACGAGGTGATCCTCGCGAGTGGGATCGCCCCGCGCACGCCTGCGATCGAAGGCATCGATCATCCGAAGGTATTGAGCTATCTGGATGTATTAAGGGACAAAGCGCCGGTTGGCGAGAAGGTGGCGATCATCGGCTGCGGCGGGATCGGTTTTGATACCGCGATGTATTTAAGCCAGCCGGGCGAAGCCACCAGCCAGAACATCGCTGAGTTCTGCGTGGAATGGGGCATTGATACCAGCCTCAGTCAGTCCGGTGGTTTACGCCCGGAAGGTCCGCAGCTGCCGAAAAGCCCGCGTCAGATTGTGATGCTCCAGCGTAAAGCCAGCAAGCCGGGTGAAGGTCTGGGAAAAACCACGGGCTGGATCCACCGCGCCACCCTGCTCTCGCGCGGGGTGAAGATGATCCCCGGGGTGAGCTACCAGAAGATCGACGACGACGGGTTGCACGTGCTGATCGGCGGCGAACCGCAGCTGCTGCGCGTGGATCATGTGATTTTGTGCGCCGGGCAGGAGCCGAAGCGGGATCTGGCGGATCCGCTGCGTGAGGCGGGGAAAACGGTGCATTTGATCGGCGGGTGCGATGTGGCGATGGAGCTGGATGCGCGGCGGGCAATTGCGCAGGGGACGAAGTTAGCGCTGGAGATCTAGAGCATTGCCGGGCGGCGCTTCGCTTGCCCGGCCTACGGGTTCGAGGCCATTGTAGGCCCGGTAAGCGAAGCGCCACCGGGCATCAGGCCGCACATACCCAATCTTACCGACGACGCCCCAGCTTCACCGATTTCAGCACCACGAATTTGTTATTGGTGGCTATGGTGACGCAGTTACCGAAAATCTTCTTCAGCTTGTGGAAGTAGTCCAGGTGGCGGTTGGCCACGATATACAGCTCGCCGTTGATTTTCAGGCAGCGGCGCGCGTGATGGAACATCTCCCACGCGACGTTATCCGTCAGGGCGTGCTTCTGGTGGAACGGCGGGTTACAGAACACCGCGTTGAAGCGGAAAGGCTCCACGCCCGACAGCGCGTTGTTGATCATAAACTCGCAGCGATCCAGCGCTTCAGGCAGGTTGGTTTCCACGTTCAGACGGCTGGACGCCACCGCCATTGGCGATTCGTCGCTGAACACCACGCTGGCCTCCGGGTTCTTCGCCAGCAGCGTCAGGCCAATCACGCCGTTACCGCAGCCGAGATCAACGATTTCCCCTTCCAGGTTTTCCGGCAGATGTTCCATAAAGAAGCGTGCGCCGATATCCAGACCGGTACGGGAGAAAACGTTCGCGTGGTTGTGGATAGTCCAGTCGGTACCTTCCAGTTTCCAGCTCAGCGTTTCTGGCGCGTCGGCCAGCGCCGGTGCGCTGAAGGTACAGTTGATCAGGCGCGCTTTTTTCCAGGCAAGCGTAGTGGTGGTCGGGCCGAGCACTTTCTCGAACAATTCCAGCGTCGAGGTGTGAATATCGCGCGCTTTGGCACCCGCGATAATACGCGTATCCGGCGTCACGACCTTACGCAGCGCGCGAAGCTGCTGCTCCAGCAGCGCCATGGTTTTGGGCACTTTAATCAGCACCACGCCCGGCGCCTGCGGGTAGTCCGCGGTGCTGTCGAGGAACTTCACGCTGGATTCTTCGATATCGTTGTGACGCAGGTTTTCACGCGTCGCCAGCTCGCTTAAGTAAGAATCGCCGATACTGTAAGGCGCATGTTCCGCCAGCGCGCAGGCCAGCGCGCCAAACGCGTCATTCAGGATCAGAACCGGGCCGCTGATTTCAGTCCCATCCAACTGTTGCAGCAGATATTCATCCGCCGCTTCCCACGCCTGAAGCGGGTTAACGTCGTCCGTTTCCGGGAAACGTTTAAGGTTGAGTGAACGGAAACCGTTGTCTAAGTGGCTCATCGGCCCTCCTGAATGGTAAAATTTGGCGTATCCCTGAAAAGGGTGCGTGAGTATACCCGTTTTCACACTATTTTGGGGTTTTGATGAACCAGCTGACTTATCTCCAGGGCTATCCGGAGCATTTACTTTCCCAGGTTCGTGACCTGATTGCCGCGGGAAAGCTCGGCGCGGTGCTGGAAAAACGCTACCCGGGCACGCATGATTTCGCGACTGACAAAGCCCTCTGGCAGTATACGCAGGATCTGAAAAACCAGTATCTTAAGAGCGCCCCGCCGATCAACAAGGTGATGTACGACAATAAGATCCACGTGCTGAAAAACGCGCTCGGCCTGCATACCGCCATCTCCCGCGTACAGGGCGGCAAGCTGAAGGCCAAAGCGGAGATCCGCGTCGCGACCGTCTTTCGCAATGCGCCGGAAGCCTTTCTGCGGATGATCGTGGTGCACGAGCTGGCGCACCTGAAAGAGAAAGAGCACGACAAAGCGTTCTACTCCCTGTGCTGCCATATGGAGCCGCAGTACCACCAGCTGGAGTTTGATACCCGTTTGTGGCTGACGCATTTATCGTTAAAGAGTAATGCGCAGTAGCGCACGCGAAATGTCATGATGACGTGCTACAGTGGCTTTAGGTTCCCTGCTACGGAGTACGTAAACGTTTATGATACGTTTCGCAGTCATCGGTACGAACTGGATCACGCGCCAGTTCGTCGACGCCGCCCACGAAACCGGCAAATATAAGCTCACCGCAGTCTATTCCCGCAGCCTTGAGCAGGCGCAGAGTTTTGCGAATGACTACCTGGTTGAACATCTGTTCACCTCGCTCGATGAGATGGCGCAAAGCGACGCCATTGACGCGGTCTATATCGCCAGCCCGAATTCTCTGCACTTCCCGCAAACGAAGCTGTTCCTCAGCCACAAAAAGCATGTGATCTGCGAGAAGCCGCTGGCCTCGAATATTGAGGAAGTGGAAGCCGCCATTGCGCTTGCCCGCGAAAACCAGGTGGTGCTGTTTGAAGCGTTCAAAACCGCCAGCCTGCCGAACTTCCTGCTGTTGCAGCAGTCCCTGCCGAAAATTGGCAAAGTGCGTAAAGCCTTTATCAACTACTGCCAGTATTCCTCGCGCTACCAGCGCTACCTGGACGGCGAAAACCCGAACACCTTTAACCCGGCCTTCTCGAATGGCTCGATTATGGATATCGGTTTTTACTGCCTGGCCTCCGCCGTGGCGCTGTGGGGCGAGCCGCACGGCGTAACGGCCACCGCCAGCCTGCTGGAGAGCGGCGTGGATGCACACGGCGTTGTGGTGCTGGACTACGGTGATTTTAGCGTGACGTTGCAGCACTCGAAGGTCAGTGACTCCGTACTGCCAAGCGAAATTCAGGGCGAAGACGGCTCGCTGGTGATCGAAAAAATCTCCGAATGCCAGAAGCTAAGCATCGTTCCCCGCGGCGGCAAAGCGCAGGAGCTGACGCAGCCTCAGCATATTAACACTATGCTCTATGAGGCAGAGGTCTTCGCCCGTCTGGTAGAAGACAACGAAGTGAACCACCCCGGGCTGGCGATCAGCCGCACCACGGCGAAGCTGCAAACGGAGATCCGCCGACAGACTGGCGTGATCTTCCCCGCAGACGGCGTGAATGTGGAAGCCGTCGCGTAAAACTGTGTAATGAAATCGTGCAGACCATTGACGAAACCGATGGTCTGACATAATTTGTTACCTGCAAAGGGGAGTAACTTCTTCGCCGGTGGATCGTCATTACGATGCGTGCAAAACCGCATCCGGTCGCCGGGCAACCTTCGTGGTTGTAAGTGAGACCTTGCCGGAAGGCGAGGTCTATGCATAAAAAGCTAACGGCTATCGTCTTCTGACCATGGCCGTTTTTGTTTTTTATGTGTAAGGAAAATAGTATGCATTCTGTCGGCACTCCAATGCTGTGGGGCGGATTCGCGGTTGTCGTGCTCATCATGCTGGCAATCGACCTCTTTTTGCAGGGTCGTCGCGGCGAGCACGGCATGAGCGTCAAGCAAGCCGCCGTCTGGTCGCTGGTATGGGTTACCCTCTCACTCCTCTTCTGCGCCGCCTTCTGGTGGTATCTGGCCTCAACCGAAGGCCGCGCGGTGGCCGATCCTCAGGCACTCGCCTTCCTCACCGGCTATCTGATTGAAAAAGCCCTGGCGGTTGATAACGTCTTCGTCTGGCTGATGCTGTTCGGCTACTTCGCCGTGCCTGCGGCTCTGCAACGTCGCGTGCTGGTGTACGGCGTGCTGGGCGCTATTGTCCTGCGTACCATCATGATCTTCGCCGGTAGCTGGCTGATTACCCAGTTCGAATGGCTGCTGTATGTATTTGGCGCGTTCCTGCTGTTCACCGGGGTAAAAATGGCGCTGGCGAAAGAAGACGATACCGGTATCGGTGATAAGCCGCTGGTGAAGTGGATCCGGGGTCATCTGCGCATGACGGACAAGATCGAGAGCGAGCATTTCTTCGTGCGTAAGAACGGCCTGCTGTTCGCCACCCCGCTGCTGCTGGTGCTGATTCTGGTCGAACTGAGCGACGTGATTTTCGCGGTGGACAGTATCCCGGCTATCTTCGCGGTCACTACCGACCCGTTCATCGTGCTGACCTCGAACCTGTTCGCCATCCTCGGCCTGCGTGCGATGTACTTCCTGCTGGCGGGTGCGGCAGAGCGCTTCTCAATGCTGAAGTACGGTCTGTCGGTGATTCTGGTGTTTATCGGTATCAAGATGCTGATCGTCGATTTCTACCATATTCCGATCGCCATTTCGCTCGGCGTGGTGTTTGGCATTCTGCTGGTGACGCTGATTATCAATACCTGGGTTAACCGCCAGCACGATAAGAAGCAACAGGCTTAGTGCAACGTTCGGTGCGGGCTGATGCCCTCACCCCAACCCTCTCCCACAGGGAGAGGGTGAAAAGCGCAGCGCCACCCGGCACTTTCGTTAACCAATAGTTAAAAAACATGACGCAACACGTAAAATCCAGCATTTTACGCTTCCCTCCGTACGCGCTTTCCCTATACTCGACCAGGCAAACATTTACTTACATCCGGACATAAATGTGACCTAGAGCACATCCGGGATGGAACGCAATTTCACTTAAGGAATCTCCATGACCCCATCACTATCTGGTCTGTTGGCGCGTTTGCCGCGCGGCAGCCTCGTTAAGCAAATACTGGTTGGCCTGGTGCTCGGCGTCGCGCTGGCACTGATCTCAAAACCTGCCGCCGAGGCCACCGGCCTGCTCGGCACGCTGTTCGTTGGTGCCCTGAAAGCAGTCGCGCCGGTTCTGGTTCTGACGCTGGTGATGGCTTCAATCGCCAACCATCAGCAAGGGCAGAAAACCAATATCCGCCCGATTCTGTGGATGTACCTGCTGGGTACGTTCTCCGCCGCGCTGACTGCAGTCGTAGTGAGCTTTATCTTCCCTTCCACGCTGCAGCTGACTACCGGCGCAACCGACATTACGCCGCCCGCGGGTATTGTTGAGGTGGTGCACGGCCTGCTGATGAGTATTGTGGCAAACCCGATTCATGCGCTGATTAACGCCAACTACATTGGCATTCTGGTGTGGGCGGTTGGCCTTGGTTTTGCCCTGCGCCATAGCAATGACACGACTAAAAACCTGATCACCGACGTTTCTAACGCCGTGACCTTTATTGTGACGGTGGTGATCCGCTTCGCACCGATTGGTATTTTTGGTCTGGTCGCATCGACGCTGGCAACAACAGGTTTTGGCGCATTGTGGGGCTATGCTCAACTGCTGCTGGTGCTGATCGGCTGTATGGCCGTTGTAGCGCTGGTGATTAACCCGCTGCTGGTGTTCCTGCAGACCCGTCGTAACCCGTACCCGCTGGTGCTGATGTGCCTGCGCGAAAGCGGCGTGACCGCCTTCTTCACCCGCAGTTCGGCGGCGAATATTCCGGTCAATATGTCGCTGTGTGAGAAACTGAACCTGGATCGCGATACGTACTCCGTATCGATCCCGCTGGGCGCAACCGTCAATATGGCGGGGGCGGCAATTACCATCACGGTGCTGACGCTGGCTGCGGTCAATACGCTGGGTATTCCCGTGGATCTGCCAACGGCGCTGCTGCTAAGCGTGGTTGCTGCGCTCTGCGCCTGTGGCGCATCCGGCGTAGCGGGCGGCTCCCTGCTGCTGATCCCGCTGGCGTGCAATATGTTCGGCATCCCGAACGAGATCGCCATGCAGGTGGTGGCGGTAGGCTTTATTATTGGCGTATTGCAGGACTCCTGCGAGACGGCGATCAACTCCTCCACTGACGTGATGTTCACCGCCGCCGTGTGCCAGGCGGAAGATGCACGTTTAGCGAAGAACGCCCTGCGCAGTTAAAAAGACAAGCCCGGTGGCGGCTACGCCTTACCGGGCCTACAGGATTTAGTAGGTCGGGTAAGCGCTAGCGCCACCCGACAAAGCACTTATAGCGTCACACCACTCTTAAAGATCGCCAGCTCGCGGAAGTCGTTCTTCTCGTTGCAGGTCTGCCTGCCGCTGGCAAATTCCACAATCGTGTCCACGAATTCGCTCAGCAGCTGTGGCATCGCTTTGCCGTGGATCAGCTGGCCGGCATCAAAGTCGATCCAGTGTTTTTTCTTCGCCGCCAGCTCGCTGTTAGTGGCGATTTTCACCGTCGGCACAAATCCGCCGTACGGCGTGCCGCGCCCGGTACTGAACAGCACCATGTGACAGCCCGCTCCCGCCAGCGCACTGGTGGCGACCGCATCGTTGCCCGGTGCGCTCAGCAGGTTCAGACCGTGCGTTTTCAGCCTTTCACCGTAGCGCAGCACGTCCACTACCTGGCTGGCGCCCGCTTTCTGGGTGCAGCCCAGGGATTTCTCTTCCAGCGTGGTGATCCCGCCCGCCTTGTTACCCGGCGACGGGTTCTCATAAATCGGCTGGTTATGGGCGATGAAGTACTGTTTGAAATCGTTGACCATGGTGACGGTCTTCTCAAAGGTCTCTTCGTCGCGGCAGTGGCTCATCAGAATGCGCTCTGCGCCGAACATCTCCGGCACTTCGGTCAGCACCGTGGTGCCACCGTTGGCAATCACGTAATCTGAGAAGCGGCCCAGCATCGGGTTAGCGGTAATGCCGGAAAGCCCGTCAGATCCGCCGCACTCCAGGCCAAACTTCAGTTCACTCAGCTTGCCCGGCTCGCGCTTGTCGTGACGCATCACCTCATACAGCTGGTGCAGCTGTTCAACGCCCGCTTCCACTTCGTCGTCCTGGTGCTGACACACCATAAAGTGCACGCGCTCAGGATCGAACTCGCCCAGCGTGTCGCGGAAGGCGTCGACCTGATTGTTTTCACAGCCGAGGCCAATCACCAGCACCGCCCCCGCGTTCGGGTGACGCACCATATTTTGCAGCATGGTGCGGGTATTGATGTGGTCGTCGCCCAGCTGGGAACAACCGTAGGTATGGCTGAACAGATGCACGCCGTCGGTGCCTTCAGCATTGTTGGTCTCTTTCAGGAAACGCGTCTGAATTTGACGCGCGATCCCGTTCACGCAGCCGACGGTCGGGAGGATCCACAGTTCATTGCGGATCCCCACCTCCCCGCTGGCGCGGCGGTAGATCTGCACCTCACGATCGGCCGCCTGTCCTTCTTCTGCCTGGAAGTCAGGT
The DNA here is from genome assembly GCF_014930525.1 of Enterobacter cloacae complex sp. S1. Classification (NCBI taxonomy): domain Bacteria; kingdom Pseudomonadati; phylum Pseudomonadota; class Gammaproteobacteria; order Enterobacterales; family Enterobacteriaceae; genus Enterobacter; species Enterobacter cloacae complex sp. S1. The sequence continues at coordinate 174,267 of NZ_JADBRE010000004.1, read as the reverse complement.
TGATAGCTGTACTCGTCCAGATCGCTGAGATTGGTGCGGGTATTGTGGGAATGAATGTATTCACCCGGCGCAATATCCGCCAGCGCATGACCGATGGGCAAACCGTACTTCACCACGTTCTCCCCTTTCGCGATGGGGATCAGGGCAAACTTATGTCCACGTCCAATGGCCTGGCGTAACGTCACCGACTGGTTGTCGAAGGTCACTTCCGTCCCTTCGGCTAAATCGGCCAGCGCGACGGCAACGTTATCCAGCGAATGGATTTTGATGTATTGCATATCAACCTCAAACGGCCTTAGTTCAGTTCAATGGCGAAGTAGTCACGCGCATTGTTAAAGCAGATGTTTCTCACCATTTCGCCCAGCAGCTGGATATCCGCTGGCGCTTCGCCCGCGTGCACCCAGCGGCCAATCATCTGGCACAGAATGCGGCGGAAATATTCATGGCGGGTATAGGAGAGGAAACTACGGCTGTCGGTCAGCATGCCAACGAAGCGGCTCAGCAGGCCGAGCTGCGCCAGCTGCGTCATCTGACGCTCCATGCCGTCTTTCTGATCGTTAAACCACCAGCCGGAACCGAACTGCATCTTGCCCGGCATCCCTTCGCCCTGGAAGTTGCCGATCATGGTGCCCAGCACTTCGTTATCGCGCGGGTTCAGGCAGTACAGAATGGTTTTTGGCAGCAGGTTTTGCTCGTTCTGTTTGCTCAGCAGTTTTGACAGCTCTTCCGCCATCGGACGGTCGTTGATGGAGTCAAAGCCTACGTCCGCGCCCAGCAGTTTGAACTGACGCTGGTTGTTATTACGCAGCGCGCCGATGTGATACTGCTGAACCCAGCCGCGACGGGCATATTCCGCACCGAGGAACACCAGCACCGCGGTTTTAAACTGCGCCACTTCGTGCTCGCTCAGGGCTTCGCCGGAGAGACGACGCGCCAGAATACTGTCCAGCTCAGCTTCACTGGATTCCGCGAACAGCACTACGTCCAGCGCGTGGTCAGACACTTTACAGCCGTGTGCGGCAAAGTGATCCAGACGTTTGGTCAGCGCGGTTTGCAGATCGTCAAAGCGACGAATGTCGGTATCCGAAACTTCCGCCAGCTTCGCCATGTAGTCGTTAAAGGTCGGCAGCTCGATGTTGAAGGCTTTATCCGGGCGCCAGCTTGGCAGCACTTTGATGTCAAACGTGCTGTCCTTCGCGACAACCGCGTGATGTTCCAGAGAGTCGACCGGATCGTCGGTGGTGCCCACCATCTTCACGTTCATCTGCTGCATGATGCCGCGCGCCGAGAAGCTATCCTGCGCCAGCAGTTCGTTGCACTGATCCCAGATTTCATCCGCCGTGGCGGGAGAGAGCAGCTTGCCGGTGATACCAAACGGACGACGCAGTTCGAGGTGCGTCCAGTGGTATAACGGGTTACCGATGGTGTGGGGAACGGTAGCGGCCCAGGCGTCAAACTTCTCGCGATCGGTCGCGTCGCCGGTACACAGGCGCTCGGCCACGCCGTTGGTGCGCATTGCGCGCCACTTATAGTGGTCACCCTTCAGCCAGATATCATACAGGTTTTTGAAACGGTAATTTTCGGCAACCTGCTGCGGCGGTAAATGGCAGTGGTAGTCGAAAATCGGCTGGTCTTTTGCGTAGTCGTGGTACAGGCGGCGAGCAAATTCGGTATCTAACAGAAAATCGTCGGTCATAAACGGTGTCATTATCGTCTTCCTCATTACGGGAGCGTCAGAAAGCTTATGTTCAGATGCTGCAAAGTTATCACACCAATTTCCAGAGTCCGACGTTTTTTTCGTGAGTTAGATCAATAAACGTCGACAAATAAATTACCCTCAAAGGGGTAAACCCTCTCGCAGACCGCGCCAGTTCTGGCTTTGCGCGCGCCGCATAATGTCCCTACAAAGATTCACACTTTTGTGATGTCACTCACCTTTTAAAGTTGTATGACAAGTTATCTTTTCGCCGTCGCAAACTATAAGCCGACGGAATGCATTACCGATGTTTGAGACATCGGATTTAACGGTACGGAAGCCGACTTAGCACGATTACTTATGGCAAGGTTCGGGCCGTTCCGGGACAGGTTCCCGGTTACGCCCCTCCCGTTACAGAACAGCTCCCGGCAACGGTTGAGTTGTTGCCGTGTCCCGACACGGAAATAACATAACGATGAGGTTTTACATGCGTAAAATTAAAGGGTTACGTTGGTACATGATCGCACTGGTGACGCTCGGCACCGTGCTGGGCTACCTGACACGTAACACCGTGGCAGCAGCGGCGCCAACGTTGATGGAAGAGTTACATATCTCCACGCAGCAATACTCTTACATCATTGCGGCTTACTCTGCCGCTTACACCGTAATGCAGCCTGTTGCAGGTTATGTTCTTGATATTCTGGGTACAAAAATTGGTTATGCCTTCTTCGCTGTAGCCTGGGCCGTCTTCTGTGGAGCGACCGCGCTGGCCGGCAGCTGGGGCGGACTGGCGCTGGCGCGTGGTGCGGTAGGTGCTGCCGAAGCGGCGATGATCCCCGCGGGTCTGAAAGCCAGCTCTGAATGGTTCCCGGCAAAAGAGCGTTCAATCGCTGTCGGTTACTTCAACGTAGGCTCCTCCATCGGGGCGATGATTGCTCCGCCACTGGTGGTGTGGGCGATTGTTATGCACAGCTGGCAGATGGCGTTCATCATCTCCGGTGTGCTGAGCTTTGCCTGGGCCATGGCGTGGCTGATCTTCTATAAACACCCGCGCGATCAGAAAAAGCTGTCTGACGAAGAACGTGACTACATTATTAATGGTCAGGAATCTCAGCATCAGACCGACAACGGCAAAAAGATGTCCGTCTGGCAGATCCTGGGCACCCGTCAGTTCTGGGGTATCGCCCTGCCACGCTTCCTGGCAGAACCGGCCTGGGGTACGTTTAACGCCTGGATCCCGCTGTTCATGTTTAAAGTTTACGGCTTTAACCTGAAAGAGATCGCGATGTTCGCCTGGATGCCAATGCTGTTTGCTGACCTGGGCTGTATCGTCGGCGGCTACCTGCCACCGCTGTTCCAGCGCTGGTTTGGCGTGAACCTGATTGTGTCCCGTAAGATGGTGGTCACCATGGGCGCCCTGCTGATGATCGGCCCGGGCATGATCGGCCTGTTCACCAGCCCTTACGTGGCTATCGCCCTGCTGTGTATCGGGGGCTTTGCTCACCAGTCTCTGTCTGGCGCGCTGATTACGCTTTCTTCCGACGTGTTTGGTCGTAACGAAGTCGCCACCGCCAACGGCCTGACCGGGATGGCCGCCTGGACCGCAAGTACCCTGTTTGCGCTGGTGGTCGGCGCGCTGGCGGATACGATTGGTTTCAGCCCGCTGTTCGCGGTACTGGCTGTCTTCGACCTGTTGGGTGCGGTGGTTATCTGGACGGTGCTGAAGAGCAAATCCGCCGATGAACTGGCGAAAGAGTCCCTCGGGGGACCGGCGACGCAGAGTTAGCGTTGTTGTGCCGGGTGGCGGCTCCGCCTTACCCGGCCTACAAAACCCAATAAAATCGTAGGCCGGGTAAGCGCAGCGCCACCCGGCAAAATCTTCTCAAAAGCCGCCTCCGGGCGGCTTTTTTCATGGCGAAATATGGAGAGTGGCACGCAAAAGTGGTATAACAAATCATTCGCCGTACCCTGCCTGGAGCGCATATGGAAATCACCGAATCACGTCGTTTATATCAACAACTTGCCGCCGAGCTGAAAGATCGCATCGAGCAAGGGGTCTATCTTGTCGGTGATAAACTTCCCGCTGAGCGTTTCATTGCGGATGAAAAAAGCGTCAGCCGCACGGTGGTCCGCGAAGCCATCATCATGCTGGAAGTGGAAGGGTATGTTGAGGTACGCAAAGGTTCCGGCATTCATGTGATTTCCAGCCAGGCGAAACACTCCCCCACCCCGGACGAAAGTCTGGAGTTTGCCAGCTACGGTCCGTTTGAGCTTCTCCAGGCTCGCCAGCTGATTGAAAGCAACATTGCGGAATTTGCTGCGACGCAGGTGACCAAGCAGGACATCATGAAGCTGATGGAAATCCAGGATCACGCGCGTAAAGAAAAATGTTTCCGCGATTCCGAATGGGACCTGCAATTCCACGTCCAGGTCGCCCTTGCCACTCAGAACACGGCGCTGGCGGCAATCGTTGAAAAAATGTGGACTCAGCGCGTTCACAACCCGTACTGGAAGAAATTGCACGATCACATTGATTCCCGTACGGTAGATAACTGGTGCGACGACCACGACCAGATTCTTAAGGCTCTGATTCGTAAAGATCCGCATGCGGCGAAACTGGCAATGTGGCAGCACCTGGAGAACACCAAACAGATGCTGTTTAATGAAACAAGTGATGACTTTGAATTTAACGCTGACCGCTATCTTTTTGCCGATAATCCGGTCGTTCACCTCGATACCGCGACCAATCTCGCAAAATAATCCCCCGAACGGCTGGCAGGCGCACCGCCGCGCCTTCCGGCCAGACAGGGTAAGAAAACCTCTATAGTGTCAGCCTTTGTAAAATTTCTCGCTCCCCTCCGTGGCTTACGCCAAAATCGTGTTTCCCCTCAAATTCTGTGACGCAGAACGTCGGGCTTTGTTACAATTGGATTCACTTCGTTATTTTGTAAGTTAGTGCTTGCTAACCAGCCAATTAACAGGGAACAGTGTTGGCCACACATCAATGTGTCCGCGAGCGACCATAATGAAATCATAACAATGTCGCCGTGCTGTTTTCCCGAATGACAGGCGTGACGTTAACCGATTTCCAGGAACACTGAATGGAACTTTTGACCCAACTACTGAACGCCCTCTGGGCTCAGGATTTCGAAACGCTGGCCAACCCGTCCATGATTGGCATGCTCTACTTTGTATTATTTATGATCCTGTTCCTTGAGAACGGTCTGCTGCCTGCTGCCTTTTTACCGGGCGACAGCCTGCTGGTGCTGGTTGGGGTGCTCTGTGCAAAAGGGGCGATGGCTTTCCCGCAAACGGTCCTGCTTTTGACCATTGCCGCCAGCCTGGGCTGCTGGGTAAGTTACATTCAGGGGCGATGGCTGGGTAACACGCGAATCGTTCAGAACTGGCTTTCGCACCTTCCGGCCCATTACCACCAGCGAGCGCACCACCTTTTCCATAAGCATGGGCTTTCCGCCTTACTGATCGGCCGCTTTATCGCATTCGTACGCACCCTGCTGCCCACCATTGCGGGCCTGTCCGGCCTGAGCAGCACGCGCTTCCAGTTCTTTAACTGGATGAGCGGCTTGCTGTGGGTTCTGATCCTGACCACGCTCGGCTACGCGCTGGGTAAAACGCCTGTCTTTATGAAATATGAAGACCAGCTGATGTCTTGCCTGATGCTACTGCCCGTCGTTCTGCTGGTGTTTGGCCTGGTCGGGTCCCTGGTCGTACTGTGGAAGAAGAAATACGGAGCCAGGGGTTAACGATGGTTATCTCCCCGCTCGCGCTGCGCCGCTTCTCTTACGCTATCGTCGCGCTGATGATGTTCAGCGCTCTTATCCTGCTGTGGTCTGCGCTACAGCATCAGGAGTCGACGCTGGCTATCCGTCCTGTGAGCCAGGGAACCAGCGTGCCGGATGGTTTTTCCATCTGGCATCATCTGGACGCAAACGGGATCCGCTTTAAGAGCATCACGCCGCAAGACGATGTGCTGCTGATAAAATTTGACTCCAGTGCGCAAAGCGCCGCGGCGAAAGCCGTGCTGGACCGCACGCTGCCGCAGGGTTACATCATTGCGCAACAGGATGATGACAGCCACGTAGCCTCCTGGATGTCACGGTTACGCGACACGTCGCATCGATTTGGTTAACGACTAAGATTCCGAATATTTTCACCTACTTTGGTGAAACTCCCGTTTACTTACTATGCTTAAGTACGCGGAGCACCCCTCAGATGTTCTCCGCATAGTTCTGGAACACGGCTTACGCCGTAACACAATGGAAGGTTTCTATAATGAAATACCGCATCACCCTGGCTCTGGCCCTTTTTTCTTTAAGCACAGCTTCCTTCGCTATGTCTCTTTGTCAGGAGAAAGAACAGGATATCCAACGCGAAATCAGTTATGCCGAAAAGCATAACAATCAGCACCGGATCGACGGGCTGAAAAAAGCGTTGAGCGAAGTGAAAGACAACTGTACGGACAGCAAGCTGCGTGCCGATCATCAGGAAAAAATCGCTGAACAGAAGGACGAGATAGCCGAGCGCCGTCAAGACCTACAGGAAGCGAAAGAGAAAGGTGATGCGGAAAAAATTGCCAAGCGCGAGAGGAAGTTGCAAGAGGCGCAGGACGAACTGAAAGCGCTGGAAGCTCGCGATTATTGAGTTAACGGAAATCTCAACAGGAGAGAATCATGTCAAAAGATACAACTTCAGAAAATCTGCGCGCTGAACTGAAATCCCTGGCGGACACGCTGGAAGAGGTGCTGAACTCTTCTGCGGATAAATCGAAAGAAGAAGTAAGCAAACTGCGCAGCAAAGCGGAGCAGGCACTGAAAGAGAGCCGTTACCGTCTGGGTGAAACCGGTGATGCGCTGGCGAAACAGACCCGCGAAGCGGCAGCGCGCGCAGACGAATATGTACGTGATAATCCATGGACGGGTGTGGGTATTGGCGCCGCAGTGGGTGTGGTGCTGGGTGTCCTGCTGACGCGTCGTTGATTATGGAAGATCCACGTCACGCACAAGGGCCTGCTAAAAACGTCCTCGGCATCGGCCAGCGTATTCTGACGACGCTGGTCGGGATTGCCGAAACGCGCGTCCGGCTTGCGGTAGTGGAGCTGGAAGAGGAGAAAGCCAACCTCTTCCAGATGCTGCTCATGCTTGGGCTTACGATGCTCTTTGCCGCGTTTGGTCTGATGAGCCTGATGGTGTTAATCATCTGGGCTATCGATCCACAGTATCGTCTGAACGCGATGATTGCGACTACCGTGGTTCTGCTGGTGGCGGCGCTGATAGGCGGTATCTGGACCCTGCATAAAGCGCGCACGTCGACCTTCCTGCGCCATACGCGCCAGGAGCTGGCCAACGACCGCGCCCTGCTGGAGGATGATAAGTCGTGAGCGACAAAGCCGAACGTCAAAAGCGGAAAGCGTATCTGTTGAGCCAAATCCAGCAGCAGCGGCTGGATCTGTCTGCCAGCCGTCGCGACTGGGTTGAAGCCACGCATCGGTTTGACCGCGGCTGGAACACGGTTCTGAGCCTGCGCTCATGGGCGCTGGTCGGCAGCAGCGTGATGGCGATCTGGTCGGTTCGGCATCCTAACATGCTGATCCGCTGGGCACGCCGCGGCTTTGGCGCCTGGAGCGCCTGGCGTCTGGTGAAAACCACGCTGCGACAGCAGCAGTTGCGCTAGCCTTCTTGCCGGGTGACGCTGCGCTTACCCGGCCTACGATTGCATGTAGGCCGGGTAAGGCGTAGCCGCCACCCGGCAAAACCCCCTCCCTTACTCAATATCTTTGAAGAAGATTAACAGTTTTCCTTGCTAACATTTGCCATCCGCCCCGTTTACACTCCTCTCCATCGACAGCAAAGACGCGGTATCTACCCGAATTTGCAAGCAAATAACGTTTAGCCGCTGATGTGGTTTCCTGGAGAGTAAAATGAAAAAATTAGAAGATGTTGGTGTACTGGTAGCGCGTATTCTGATGCCTGTTCTGTTCATCACCGCAGGCTGGGGCAAAATTACCGGCTATGCGGGTACTCAGCAGTATATGGAAGCGATGGGCGTGCCGGGGTTCCTGCTGCCACTGACCATTCTGCTTGAGTTCGGCGGCGGCCTGGCAGTGCTGTTCGGTTTCCTGACCCGCACCACGGCGCTGTTCACCGCAGGCTTTACCCTGCTGACCGCGTTCATCTTCCACAGCAACTTTGCGGAAGGCGTGAACTCCCTGATGTTCATGAAAAACCTGACCATCGCGGGCGGCTTCCTGCTGCTGGCTATCACGGGTCCGGGCGCCTACAGCATCGACCGTCTTCTGAATAAGAAGTGGTAAGCAGGCTATACTGATTACATTCAAAGCGAGGAGACATCTCCTCGCTTTTGCTATCTGACGGAGGAGTAAAAAATGGGACAACTCGTAGACGGCGTCTGGCAGGATGTCTGGTATGACACCAAATCCACCGGTGGACGCTTTAAGCGCTCTGTTTCGGCCTTCCGTAACTGGCTGACCGCCGACGGCGCACCCGGCCCGAGTGGCGAAGGGGGCTTTGCGGCGGAAAAAGATCGTTATCATCTGTATGTTTCTCTCGCCTGTCCGTGGGCGCACCGCACGCTGATTGTGCGCAAACTTAAAGGTCTCGAATCGTTAATTCCGGTTTCGGTGGTCAACCCGCTGATGCTGGAAAACGGCTGGACGTTCGACAGTGGCTTCCCGGCCGCGACGGGTGATGAGCTTTATCATCACGATTTCCTGTATCAGCTCTATCTGCGCGCCGATCCGCACTACACCGGACGCGTAACGGTGCCTGTGCTGTGGGACAAGAAAAACCAGACGATCGTCAGCAATGAATCCGCTGAAATCATTCGCATGTTCAATACCGCGTTTGACGCTCACGGTGCACGCGCCGGGGATTACTACCCGGTTGAGCTGCGCGAGAAAATTGACGAGCTGAACGGCTGGATCTACGACAACGTCAACAACGGCGTCTACAAAGCGGGCTTTGCCACCAGTCAGGAAGCGTACGACGAAGCGGTCGGCAACGTGTTTGGATCCCTGGAGCGCCTGGAGCAGATCCTCGGCCAGCATCGTTATTTAACGGGCGATCGCCTCACCGAAGCAGACATCCGCCTGTGGACGACGCTGATCCGCTTTGATCCGGTATATGTCACCCACTTCAAGTGCGACAAGCATCGCATCAGTGATTACCTGAACCTGCACGGTTTCCTGCGCGACATCTATCAGATGCCGGGGATTGCGGAGACGGTCAATTTTGACCATATTCGCACCCACTATTTCCGCAGTCATAAGACCATCAACCCAACGGGCATTATCTCCATTGGCCCGTGGCAGGACCTGGATGAACCGCACGGGCGCGACGTGCGTTTCGGATAATTATTTAGGGAATCAATTGATTCCCTTTTTTAATTCACAGCATACATCTATCCTTACCTCGATCGCTTAGAAAACAAGTGATTGACTGATTAAGAGGCAAGGAAAAATGGACTGGTATTTAAAAGTACTGCGCAACTACGTTGGATTTGGTGGCCGTGCCCGCCGTAAAGAGTACTGGATGTTCGTTCTGGTGAACTTCGTCCTGATTATGGTGCTGGGCATTGTGGACAAGATCCTCGGCTGGGAACGCGAGGGGGGTGAAGGCATTCTCACCACCATTTATGGTGTGTTAGTTCTGCTGCCTTCATGGGCCGTACTGTTTCGTCGTCTCCACGACACCGATCGTTCGGCGTGGTGGCTGCTGTTGCTGTTGATCCCGCTTATCGGCTGGATCGTGATTTTGATTTTCAACTGTCAGAGCGGGACGCCGGGCGAAAACCGCTTTGGTCCGGATCCTAAGGCAAGCGCGTAAATTCTGCCCGGTGGCGCATACGCTTACCGGGCCTACGCTTATTTGTTGTGGTGGGCAAAGAGCTTGGGAATTTCACGCAAACACCACGATTTGGCTTCGCCCATGCTGTCGCGACGCCACGCCATAATGATATCCACTTCGCTGGTGTATTCCGGGCTGACGACGCGCAGCCGCCCTTCTGCAATGTCCTTTTCGACAAACGGATACGGCATAGTCGCCACGCCCAGCCCCGCCAGGAGCGCCTGTCGCTTATCTTCCAGCGACGTTACCGTCAGTCGCGGCTGTTTATCCAGCAACTGTACCGTTAACACCGGGCGCTCTCGGGCGGTATCCGCGACCGCCACACCGCGGTATTTCACGCGCGTTACCTCAGAGAGCGGCTCCGGCTCCTGATGGATAGGGTGATCCGGGGCGGCGACGTAGACGTTCATCACGCTGTACAGTTTGCGCGAATTGATTTCTGACGATGATCGGAAATGCATATCCGGCGCAATCACGATATCCGCCCTGCCCGTCTCAAGACGCTCCCACGCCCCGGCCAGCACCTCGGTGATGATCGACAGCTGGGTATTGGCTTTCGCGGCCAGTCTGTCCACCAGCGGGAACAGCGCCTCGGTGGGCACCAGCGCTTCGGTCACCAGCGTCAGATGGGTTTCCCAGCCGCGGGCCAGCGCTTCGGCATCGGTCGTCAGCTTATCCGCCGCTTCCAGCAATACGCGGCCGCGCTCCAGCAGCATCCGCCCAACGTTGGTGAATTTTGTTCGATGACCGGAGCGATCGAAGAGCACAACATCCAGCTCCTCTTCCAGCTTTTGCATGGTGTAGCTCAGCGCAGACGGAACGCGCCCCAGTTCATCTGCCGCCGCGGCAAAGCTGCCGCGCCTGTCAATCGCGTCCATGACGCGAAGCGCCTCAAGCGTCAATGCTCTCTCTTTAGCCATCTCGTTCTCATTCAGGAAATTTGAACATACCAGGCAGAATATCTGGCTAACAATGCAGCGTCCATACCTTTACCATTGATTTAGTGTAAAGAGAGGTCAAGTTTATGATTACGACAAGAACAGCGAAACAGTGCGGACAAGCCGATTTCGGTTGGTTGCAGGCCCGCTACACCTTTTCCTTTGGACACTACTTTGACCCTAAACTCCTCGGTTACGCTTCACTGCGCGTATTGAATCAGGAAGTGCTCGCCCCGGGCGCGTCCTTCCAGCCGCGCACGTACCCTAAAGTCGATATCCTGAACCTGATCCTGGAAGGCGAGGCAGAATACCGCGATAGCGAGGGCAATCATGTTCAGGCAAAGGCTGGCGAGGCGCTGTTAATTTCCACGCAGCCAGGTATTAGCTATAGCGAGCATAACCTCAGCAAAGACAAAACGCTGACCCGCATGCAGCTGTGGCTGGATGCCTGTCCGGAGCGGGAAAATCCGCTGGTGCAAAAAATCGATCTGAAGGGCGGTAAACAGCAGCTGATTGCCTCGCCAGACGGCAGCAAAGGCAGCTTGCAGTTACGCCAGCAGGTGTGGCTGCACCATATCGAACTGAAAAAAGGTGAACAGGCGAGCTTCCAGCTTCATGGCCCGCGTGCCTATTTGCAGTCCATTCACGGAACGGTGCATGCGGTCACGCATACGGAAGAGAAAGAAGCGCTCACCTGCGGTGACGGGGCGTTTATTCGTGACGAAGCGAATATCACCCTGGTTGCCGATACGCCGCTGCGCGCGCTGCTGATTGATTTGCCGGTGTAAAGAACGCTACCCGCCCCTCACCCTGGCCCTCTCCCCAAAGGGGAGAGGGAACGATCGAGCCCCTCGCCCCTCTGGGGTGAGGGGAAATTTTTACACCTTACTCGCCATAATCTCAATGATCTGCCGGTCCGTCGCCTGCATTGAGCGGCACGCCAGAGCGCACAGGTTAGAGATAGACTGTTCCACGTCGTGCGCCACAATCCCCTCGTTACCCGTCACGGCAGTATCATCCAGCGCCATCATCACGGCTTTCCAGGCGCTGGTGACGCTGGTCGAGACCTTCATTGCGCAGCTGTTAGAAGCCCCATCGCAGATCATCCCGCTCACGTCGCCGATCATACTGCCGATCGCCATGGCAATAGTCTGGTAAGAACCGCCCATCAGCCACGCCATCCCCGCCGCTGCCCCCATTCCGGCCGTTGTCGCCGCGCACAACGCGGACAAGCGCGGAAGCTGGTAATGGATATAGATAGCCGACAGATGCGAGAGCATCAGCGCCCGCGCCAGCCGTTCGTCATCGGCCTGAACGTGCTCAGCCACCACCACTACCGGCATGGTGGCGGTGATGCCCTGATTCCCGGAACCCGAGTTGCTCATCGCCGGCAGCGTCGCGCCTCCCATGCGGGCATCCGAGGCTGCGCTGGTGCGGATAATAATGTCTGATCCCAGATCCTGCGCCATCCAGCCGCGTGCGCGCTGTTTATTGAGCGTCGCGCCAATATGCAGCCCCCAGTTGCCACGCAAACCTTCGCGGGAGAGCGCATCGTTCAGCCGCCCCGCATCGAGGATAAAGCGGATCGCGTCGAACGGCACCTGCTCTACAAACTCAAGGATCTGCGACAGCGTGGTGGTCGAGAGTACCGCCAGCGGATCGTCGTTGTTCTGGCTCTGACGATCGTCAAGCCTGAAGCGCGTTTCGCCCTGACAAACTACCTCCACCACGCGAGTGTGCCCGCCAGCGATGGTCACCATCGCCGAGGATTCACCGACGTAAACGCAGGCGCGTGAATAGAGGATCTCCTCGCACGGCTCCTGCAATTTCACCTGCACCAGACCCGCGTTCAGCAGTGCTTTGGCGCGCGTTAGCGCCTCGGCCGACGCGTCTTTCAACACCTCCAGCCCGGCGTGTGCATTACCGCCTGTCGCCCCCAGCGCGGCCGCGATGGGTAAACCGACCATACCGGTGCCGGGCACCGTTACGCCAAGCCCGTTTTTCATCAGGTTCGGCGATACCCACGCCTCGATACGCGTCACCTCACCGTCAAGCTGTCCGGCAGCCATCGCGCACGCCAGCGCCAGCGAGACGGGTTCGGTACAGCCCAGCGCAGGCTTTACCTCTTCCTGCACAGCGCGAATAAAATGGTTCCATAAAGGATTAATTTGCTCAGACATCGTTACGACCTTATTTAACCTCATGAGAAGGCGAGGAAAGGAGAAACACAAAGCAGCAGCCCGGTAATCACAATAATCACCAGCGATACGCCTTTATATTTATGAAGTGCGGGCACTTTGTAGACCAGCCACGCCGGAATTAAGCAACCCACCATCCCGAAAATAGGGCTACAGATGGAGGTGAAGCTCAGCACCGGCGCGTTTAACACAATCGCGCTCCAGGCAAGCAGGATAGCGAACAGCATAATCCCGCGCTGGACGGTGCTTTCATTGATTTTCTCCGCCGGCATTTTGCGGCGCAGGATGTTCATCACGATGCCCTGCGTCGCCTCACGAAAGCCGAGATAGACGCCAAAGAACGCGGTCATCACGGCAAAAATGTTGAGGATCACGCTGACGATTTTGACCCAGCCCGCACCGTCACCGCTGATGAACTGTGCTGCGATTGCCAGGGCGGAAATATTCTGCTCGTAGGCTTTTACCGCCTCGTCGTGCCCCATCGCCAGCGTAAAGGAGACCGCGTAGAAAAAGACCGTCACAAACAGCACGCCAAAAGCGATATTCATTGCCCGCAGCGCCTTATGACGCGCCACCTCTACGGATTTTTCCCGTGAACGATAGGAAATCACCATCGGGCTTAATGTCTGAATAAACAGAATGGAGGTTAAGGTGAAAGGCAGCGTAATAATGGCGTTTTTAATCAGCAGGCCCATCGGCGGCAGCATACCGACGTTGGCTAAATGCCAGAGGCCAATCATCGAAAGCCCCAGCGCCGCAACCACAAATAATTTGGTCAGCACCATCAGGCTGGAGACTTTAAACAGCAGTTTTTCACCGCGCGACGAAATGGCGACCAGAATGCAGATCAGGAATAAGCCGTAGAACGGATTTTCCGACAGCAAACCGTCGGTTACGCCGAAGGTGTGTAGGTAGGATGCGCTGTCGTTGGTGATAGCCGTGGAATAGACAAACATCCAGATCACCAGCATCACGAAATAAAGCGCACCCAATAAGATGCCCCAGTTTTTACCTAAATAACCGCTAATGACGCTCGGGTAATCTTTGCATTCCGGTGATTCCGCCAGCGTATTAATAAACAGGCGCTGGAACAGGTACATAGCCGGATAACCAATTATCGACGAGAGTAAAAACACCCACAGCCCCATTAACCCGACCTGCACAGGAAGAAAAACGATGCCCGCGCCGATAGCCATCCCGATACTCATGATGACCCAGCCCGTATCGGTGCTGTCAAATTTGATCGCCTCTCGCCATTCGCTTTCGCTCATTCCCGCCCGCCTTGCCGCAGGGGAATCACTCACAATCACACTGCTGTTTGTTGCCATATTCATTGGGCACTCGCTTATTTTGTAGGGTAACTGGTTGTTTTTATAAGGTTCCGATCGCCAGCGATTGCGAGTCAGAGGGTGCAGGTGTGAGTTATTGATATGGGAAGATCATATCCGGAGCGCGGGAGAAAAAAGTCACAACTTTTATAGGGTTTCCCTAAAGCGAGAGAATAATATTACTTCGGGATAGCAGAAAGGAGAGTAAGTTTTCTAAAATTGACGACGTTCACAAAATTAAAAGCCTCCCCATTTGAGGAGGCTGAAGATGAAGCCTGTATTACATCGCCTGCGTAAACGTCCTCGAAATCACGTCCTGCTGCTGCTCGCGCGTCAGGGCGTTAAACCGCACCGCATAACCTGAAACGCGGATCGTCAGGTTCGGATAGTTCTCCGGATGGGCAATGGCATCCAGCAGCATCTCCCAGTTCATCACGTTGACGTTCAGGTGTTGCCCGCCCTCAATGGTCGCTTCGTGGTGGAAGTATCCGTCCAGCAGCCCGACAAGGTTGGTTTTGCGCACCGGCTCGTCCTTGCCCAGTGCCTGCGGCACGATGGAGAAGGTGTAGGAGATCCCGTCTTTGGCATAGGTGAACGGCAGCTTGGCGACCGAGGTTAACGACGCCACCGCCCCTTTTCTGTCGCGCCCGTGCATCGGGTTGGCGCCAGGCGCAAACGGCGTGCCGCCGCGACGTCCGTCCGGCGTGTTGCCGGTCTTCTGCCCGTAAACCACGTTGGAGGTGATGGTCAGGATCGACTGCGTCGGTACCGCGTTGCGGTACGTCGGCAGCGCCTGGATTTTCTTCATAAAGCGCTCAACCAGATCACAGGCGATACTGTCCACGCGATCGTCGTTGTTGCCGTACTGCGGATAGTCGCCTTCGATGACGAAATCGACCGCCAGACCGGTATGGTCGCGCACCGGTTTCACCGTGGCGTACTTGATGGCCGACAGGGAATCCGCCGCCACCGACAGCCCGGCAATGCCGCAGGCCATGGTGCGGTAGACGTCCCGGTCGTGCAGCGCCATCAGCGAGGCTTCGTAGCTGTATTTATCATGCATATAGTGAATGAGATTCAACGCGCTGATGTACTGCACCGCCAGCCAGTCCATGAAGTGATCGAGGCTCGCCATTACGGTGTCGTAATCCAGTACCTCATCCAGCAGCGGCTCGGTTTTAGGCCCCACCTGGATCTTCAGCTTCTCATCCACCCCGCCGTTGATTGCGTACAGCAGCGTTTTGGCGAGGTTGGCGCGTGCGCCGAAGAACTGCATCTGCTTGCCGATCACCATCGGGCTGACGCAGCAGGCAATGGCGTAGTCGTCGCTGTTGAAGTCGGCGCGCATCAGATCGTCGTTCTCGTATTGCAGCGAGGAGGTGACGATCGACACCTGCGCGGCGTATTTCTTGAACGCGATCGGCAGTTGTTCGGACCAGAGGATCGTCAGGTTTGGCTCCGGCGCAGGCCCCATGGTGTGCAGGGTATGCAGGTAGCGGAAGCTGTTTTTGGTCACCAGCGTACGGCCATCCAGCCCCATGCCGCCAATCACTTCCGTGGCCCAGATCGGATCGCCGGAGAAGAGCGTGTCGAACTCCGGCGTGCGCAGGAAGCGTACCATGCGGATCTTCATGATGAAGTGGTCGATCAGCTCCTGGGCCTGCACCTCATTCAGCCTTCCTGCCTGCATGTCGCGTTCAATGTAGATATCAAGGAACGAGGCCGTGCGCCCCAGCGACATCGCCCCGCCGTTCTGGGATTTCACTGCGGCAAGGTAGGCAAAGTAGACCCACTGCACCGCTTCCTGCGCATTCATCGCCGGACGTGAAATATCAAAGCCATAGTTCGCCGCCATCTGCTGGATCTGGAGCAACGCACGTTTATGCTCCGCCAGCTCCTCGCGCAGGCGGATCGTGGCCTCCAGATCTTCTCCGCGCTCCAGTTTCCCCTGGAGATCGGCGAACTGAAGTTCACGCTCGCGCACCAGATAGCTGATGCCGTACAGCGCCACGCGACGGTAGTCGCCGATGATGCGTCCGCGCCCGTAGCCGTCCGGCAGACCGGTCAGCACCCCCGATTTGCGGCAGCGCATCATCTCCGGGGAGTAAACGTCAAACACGCCCTGGTTGTGGGTTTTGCGCAGGTCTGTGAAGAGATATTCAAACTGCGGATCCATCTCGCGACCGTAAGCTTCGAACGAACTGCGGATCATGTTGATCCCGCCGTACGGATGCAGGGCGCGCTTGAGCGGCTTGTCGGTTTGCAGGCCAACGATCGTCTCCAGCTCCTGATCAATATAGCCCGGCCCGTGCGCGGTAATAGTAGTGGCGATGTTGGTGTCAAAATCCACCGGGGCGTGAGTAGCATTCTCCTGACGAATGCCGACCATCACCTTCTGCCACAGCGCCGTCGTTGCTGGCGTCGCCTGCGCGAGGAAAGCTTCATCGCCTTCATAAGGGGTGTAGTTATGCTGAATAAAATCGCGCACGTTAATGGCGTTTTTCCATTCTTCACCGCGAAACCCGGCCCATGCGTCGCTGTAAGGCGCGACGCCCGTATCGATTGTTACTTTCATCAGATTCTCGCTTTATCAGGCGTAAGCCGCAGCCGGAGTAACCTTCCCAAGACGGAGGGCATCCAGTGCGATCATTTTTTCTTCATTGGTAGGGATCACCGCGCAGGCCGCGCGGGACGACTCGGTAGAGATCACGCGCTCGCCCGCGCTGCCCGGCAGGGCATTTTTGGACTCGTCGAGGATGATGCCAAACACCTTAAGATGCTCCACCACCAGCGCGCGGATAAGCACGGAGTTCTCACCGATCCCGCCGGTAAACACCACGCCATCCAGACGGTGCAGGGACGCGGCATGACCGGCGATATGTCGCGCAATCCGGTGGACAAAGGTCTTTATTGCCAGCCGCGCCCGCTCGTTGCCGTCATGCCAGGCTTTCTCCAGCGCGCGCAAATCGGAGGAGATGCCAGAGATCCCCAGCAGCCCGGACTCTTTGTTGACCACGCGCTCCAGATCCTCGAACGACTGGCCGGTCTGCCGGGCAATCCACGCCATCGCGCCAAAATCCACGTCGCCGCAGCGCGTGCCCATCACCAGTCCTTCAAGCGGCGTCATCCCCATGGACGTGTCCACGCTTACGCCGTTACGCACCGCGCAGATGGACGCCCCGTTGCCGAGATGGGCAATCACCAGGCCGCTGTCATCGGGAGAGAGCCCGAGAAGCACGTGCGCCTGCGCCGACACGTAGCGGTGAGAGGTGCCGTGGAAACCGTAGCGGCGCACGCCCAGCTCTTCAAAATAGCGGTACGGCAAGCCGTACAGATACGCCTGCGGCGCCATGGTCTGGTGGAAGCTGGTATCAAATACCGCCACCTGCTGCACGCCGGGGAACAGGCGCCCGGCGGCTTCCACGCCGCTCAGGTTGGCGTAGTTATGCAGCGGCGCCAGCGGGGAGACCTGGCGGATCTGCGCCATCACCTCTTCCGTGATCAGGGTCGACTCGCTGAAGAGGTCGCCGCCGTGGGCAATGCGATGGCCAATCAAGGCCACGCTGCCCATCAGGTTGCGTTTCTCCAGCTCCAGGACGATGGCGGCCAGCGCCCCTTCGTAGTCCTGGTGAGCCAGTCTGACCGGCTCACCCCCATTCACGGAAATAAAGGCTTTTTCTGTGTTGATGCCGTCCGCAATGCCCGTCATCAGGGCATCGCAGCCTGCGGCGTCCAGCACCGAGAACTTAACAGAGGACGATCCGCAGTTAATGACCAGTACTACCGGAAACTCAATCATGGTATGGCTCCGCTCTTCCTGAGCTTTGGTTTAAAACAGTTTGTACACGATGTTCAGAATGGTCAGCAGGCCGACCACGGTTACGAAGATGTTCTCGGTCCGGCCTTTATATTTCGCCAGCGCAGGCGCCTTGCGGATGGCGTACATCGGCAGCAGGCACAGCAGAGAGGCGATAATTGGCGCACCCATGGCTTCAATAAGGTCCAGGATGTTCGGGTTGGCGTAGGCCACAATCCAGGTGGAGCCCATGATGAAGACCATGCTGATGGTGTTCAGCTTGCCCACGGAGACTTTCTTCTTGTCGCCCTTGTAACCGAACTTGAGGATCAGACCGTTCAGCCCCTCCAGCGTGCCCAGATAGTGGCCGAAGAAGGATTTAAAGATAGCGACTAGCGCGATGATGGAGGCGCCGTATTCCAGCACCGTGGCGAACGTGGATTTACTGCCTGACATCGACGCGAAGTGGTTCGCCAGGTAAGAGAGCACCGGAATGTTCTGCGCTTTGGCGTCCGCCATGTTCTGCGGAGAGAGCGTAAACAGGCAGCTAAAGGCGAAGAACATCACCACCGCCACCATCAGCAGGCTGGCGCGACCAATGATTTTGGAACATTTCTGCTCGGTAAACTCTTTCCCGAACTCTGGTTCGTACTCTTCGCGTTTGGAGACCACAAACGAGGAGACGATAGGCGAGAAGTTGAAGGAGAAGACCATGATGGAGATCCCCAGCCATACCGTGACCAGAATGCCGTCATGACCGGTGAAGGCGATATCGCTCAGGTTAACCTGGTCGATCACCGCCGAGTTCCAGTACGGGATCAGCGAGAGAGAAATTAATACCAGGCTGGCGATGAACGGGAACACCAGGTAGCTCATCACTTTCACCATCAGGTCTTTACCGAACCAGATAACAAAAGCCATCAGCAGCAGCAGGAACAGCGCCACCACGCCGCGGTTCAGGGCGGGCATCTGGAGCTGGTTTTCCCAGAAGGTCATAAAGGTGTTGGTAATGGTGACGCCGTAAATCCACAGCAGCGGGCAAATGGCAAAGAAGTAGAGGAAGGTGATCACCACCCCGCCGGTCTTACCAAAATGCTCTTCCACCGTTTCGGTGATGTTGCCGGAGACGTTACTGCCGGACAAACACAGACGCGCCAGCGCGCGGTGGCAGTAAAACGCAATCGGGAACGCGAGTACCAGCATCAGCAGGATAGGGATCAGGCCGCCAAAGCCTGCGCGGATGGGGAAGAACAGCACGCCTGCGCCAATGGCGGTACCAAACAGGCCGAGCGTCCAGGTGGTATCCGATTTACGCCAGGTGGACGTTTTAGTCTGGCCAACGATAATGCTTTCTGTGTTGCTCATAAGTCATCCTTTATGCGTCAACGAAGCCGGTAATTTGGGAAACACGGGAGAGATCGATATTGCCGCCGGAAATAATGCAGACGGTTTTTCGGCCCTGAATATAGTGGTCCAGCTTGCCGCTTAATAACGCCGCGCACGCCAGCGCACCGGCACCTTCCGTGACCACCTTATTTCGCTGAATAAGCGCGATCATGCTGTTGCGAATCTCGTCTTCGCTGACCAGCACAATGTCATCGACTAATTCACGAACAATTTCGAAGGTTAAATTACCCGGGCGAGACACGTCGCAGCCGTCAGCTAATGTGCCGGTAATACGATGACTGGTTATTTCTCCGGCCTGATACGATGCCGCCATTCCGTGCACATTTTCAGACTGCACGCCGATAATATTGATAGTTGGGTTGATGGATTTAATTGCTGTCGCAATACCGGCAATTAAACCGCCGCCGCCGATGGGGACAATCACGTTATCCACGTCATATAAATCTTCGAGGATTTCCAGGCCGATGGTGCCCTGGCCGGCAATGACTTTCGGATCGTCGTAAGGCGGGATAAAAATGCGCCCTTCCATCTCGACGATTTCGCTCACTTTGGCGATGGTGTCGTTAAAGTTCTCGCCGTGCAGCACCACTTCGGCAGAGTAGTCACGCGTGGCGGCAACCTTGGATTTCGGCGCGCCCATCGGCATGACCACTTTGCCGTCGATGCCGAGCATGGCGCAGGAGAGAGAGACCCCCTGCGCGTGGTTCCCTGCGGAACAGGCCACCACGCCCTTGCGTTTTTCCGCATCAGTCAGCGAGCTTAATTTATTAAACGCCCCACGTATTTTAAACGAACCGGTACGCTGCATATTTTCAAATTTCAGGAATATCTCACCCTTACACCGTTCGCTCAGATAATTCGAGCGCGGCATACCGGTTTTATAGATCTTTCCCGCCAGTCTTTTTCTGGCGTCCTGAATATCTTCAATGGTCACCGGGAGATCGTAAGTAATGTGCATAATATCCTCGTTATAATAATTCATTGTTTTCAGGCAAAGTCAGGGTATCAGAGCGTTAAAAAGCGTCGCTCCGGGTGTTTTAAATCATCATTATTTCTATCGTCGTTTTTCGATATTCATCGACGAATATTGTTTTGCCAGTTCAACTAATACTGACGCCGATTTTTTAATACTGTAATTTTTTGACCACACGGCGGCATAACGCGCCACGGGTAATTCATCTTCCACCGGCAGAACAATAAACTGGTCCGAGCCGAATGGCGCAATCATGTCACGGGGGATCACCGTCAGGTAATCGGCATTGAGGACAAGGTTATAGATGGTGACGACGGAATCGGTCTGGACGATGTTTTCAATGCTGATGTGGTTGTCTTGCAGGGTGGTCAGGAGTTCGTTGTAGTAGCCCATATCGGTTTGCGGCATCACCCACTGCTCGTGCGTGAGCGATGCCAGTCTGGTCGGGCCGGTGCACGTTCGTGATTTACTCGCCACCAGCACAAACTCGGATTCAAACAGTGGCTCAACGTGAAGATCCTGAAGCTGCATCCCGTCGCTCAGCGTGCCGATGGCGAAATCCAGCCGGCCATCGCGAATGGCGGGCAGGAATGAAGAGAGCTGCGCTTCATACATTGAGACGCGCGCTTTCGGGAACACTTCCTTGAATTTTTTGATCATCCCGGACAGGAAGGTGAAGCCAATCAGCGACGGATAGCCAAAAGAGACGTCCATGACGGTACTGAAACTGAGGCTGTTGATCTCGCTCACCATGTTTTTCATTTCGCGGGTGATCGACTCAGCGTAGGACAGCAGCACCTGACCGGCGGCAGTGAGTTTTACGCCGGTGTTCTTACGCACCATCACTTCCACCCCAAAGTAGGATTCGATGTCGCTGATGATTTTGCTGACGGCAGGTTGCGTCAGCCCCAGTTGTCTTGCAGCAGAACCTATGGAGCCACTTTTGATGACTTCCTGAAATACCACGAGGTGCTGTGTTTTCGGTAGAATAATAGTATTCATAATATTCTGCGCTTATTTCCCTATGACGCAGCGGATTCTACCCAATATTGTTTCAGGGGGTATGTGCTGTTACTCACAATTTGCCAGGACGCTCTGTTTTCAATCGCACCCTAAATCTATTTATGTCTTTAAAAATCAAGTGCTTATCACAATAAAAATACGCATTTACGCTGATATTGATCAATAAAAAACGCGGTAATAAATTTATTTTATGGCAATAACCAGCGTGAATTTTTTTGCCTTAAAAATATTAATAAAGGCTATCTTTCAGGCAATTAAAGGTTAATAAAACACCATTATTCCTTTAAAACATTTTTGTGGTTTATCAACTTTACCAGGAATATTTATTCACTTTCCGGTTAAAGAGTGGGATATATCACACATTCACCAGAAGAATGTTTTTAGATTCAATATTAAATTATCAAATGAATAACATTCGGCATCACTGACTAAACATTTACAACATCTTCTCAACACTAAAATTTTCTAATTTTATAGCGTTAAATTTTGTGATTACGATCATGCGCAGCAGATGAGAGGAACACACAGTCAGGCAAATAGTGAAATGTGCTTAGCATCGCAAAATTGAGAATTGATGTCTTTTGGCGCTTCGCTTACCCGGCCTGCAACCTTCTGAAAGCAAAAACCCCGCCGAAGCGGGGTTTCGTAAGAAGTTGAAGCTGACCGATAAGCCGGGTTCTGTCGTGGACAGTCATTCATCTAGGCCAGCAATCGCTCACTGGCTCAAGCAGCCTACCCGGGTTCAGTACGGGCCGTACCATGTGAACCCCTATTTGGCCTTGCTCCGGGTGGAGTTTACCGTGCCACGGACTGTTACCAGCCGCGCGGTGCGCTCTTACCGCACCCTTTCACCCTTACCTGATCCCGCTTGCGCGGGCCATCGGCGGTTTGCTCTCTGTTGCACTGGTCGTGGGTTTCCCCCCCAGGCGTTACCTGGCACCCTGCCCTGTGGAGCCCGGACTTTCCTCCCCTCCGCCCGTCTCCCCCGAAAGGGACGACGACGAAGCGGCGACTGTCTGGTCAGCTTCGGCGCGCAGTATAGAGGGTTTGCGCGCCGCTGTCACCCCTGGCTACGCATGCCTACCTGCAATGTGGCCGCGATATTCCGCGAGGCGCGGTAAATGTTGTCATATGCTCCCTGGAACGCCTCTTCCAGTGAACCGATACTGGTCAGTACGCTGAACACCGCGTCGATGCCGTACTGATGCACCACACCCACATCCTGCGTCAGACTTCCGGCAATCCCGATCACCGGCTTATGGTATTTTTTGGCGACGCTCGCCACGCCGACGGGCACTTTGCCATTAATGCTCTGGCTGTCGATGCGCCCTTCCCCGGTCAGCACCCACGTGCAATCGTGAATATGTTCTTCAAGATTGAGCGCCTGAGTGACAATCTCGATGCCGCTTTTCAGCTCAGCGCCCAGGAAGGCCATCAGCGCCGCGCCCATGCCGCCCGCGGCGCCAGCCCCCGGAACCCGGTTGACGTCAATGCGCAGTGATTTTTTGATCACCCCGGCGTAGTGGCTAAGATTGGCGTCGAGTTCGAGGATCATCTCCTCCGTGGCGCCTTTTTGCGGGCCAAAGATACGCGACGCGCCGCTTTCACCCACCAGCGGATTCGTCACGTCACAGGCGACGCGGATTGCGCATCCCTGAAGACGCGGATCGAGATCGGAAATATCAATCCGGTTAAGCGCCATCAGGCTGCCGCCGCCGTAGCCGATCTCCGTCCCGTTCGCATCCGTAAACTTCGCGCCCAGCGCCTGCATCA
The DNA here is from genome assembly GCF_014930525.1 of Enterobacter cloacae complex sp. S1. Taxonomy (NCBI): domain Bacteria; kingdom Pseudomonadati; phylum Pseudomonadota; class Gammaproteobacteria; order Enterobacterales; family Enterobacteriaceae; genus Enterobacter; species Enterobacter cloacae complex sp. S1. Next base: position 151,252 of record NZ_JADBRE010000004.1, on the reverse strand, counting down.
TACCCGCGCCCCCATCGTTGGTTGCGCTCCCGCCGATACCGATAATGATGTTGCGCGCGCCTTTATCCAGCGCACTGAGGATCAGCTCCCCCGTCCCGCGCGACGTCGTGACGAGCGGGTTACGCTGCGCGGGAGGAACAAGCACCAGGCCGCTGGCGGCGGCCATCTCGATAAACGCGGTGGCACCGTCGCCCGAGATCCCCCAACTGGCCTTCACCTTTTCCCCTAACGGGCCGGTGACGACAGCCTGCTGCCAGGTGCCCTGCGTCGCGGCGATCATCGCTTCAACCGTACCTTCTCCGCCGTCAGCAACGGGAACAGACACGTAATGAGCGTCGGGGAAAATTTCCCGAAATCCTTTTTCTATCGCCTGCGCCACCTCGGTGGCAGACAGGCTTTCTTTATAAGAGTCTGGCGCGATTACGATTTTCATAGTTGTATGCCTGAGCCGTAGGCCCGGTAAGCGTAACGCCACCGGGCGGGACGTCATTAGCGAGCAATTTCAACCTTCGCCAGTTTTTCGTAATAGCACGCTAACGCGCTGTGATCGGCGGTGCCCAGACCGTCCGCACGCAGCGCCTGCATCATCTCCATGACGGCGGCAGTCAGCGGCAACTGCGCGCCCACGCCGTGGGAGGTATCCAGCGCATTCGCCAGATCCTTAATGTGCAGATCGATGCGGAAGCCCGGCCTGAAGTTACGATCCATCACCATCGGCGCCTTGGCATCCAGCACGGTGCTGCCCGCCAGACCACCGCGAATGGCCTGATAGACCAGATCCGGATTAACGCCCGCTTTGGTGGCCAGCGTCAGCGCTTCGGACATGGCCGCGATGTTCAACGCCACAATCACCTGGTTTGCCAGCTTGGTGACGTTGCCTGCACCAATTTCACCGGTGTGCACCACGGAGCCGGCCATGGCTTTCATCAGGTCGTAATATTTGTCAAACACGGCTTTATCGCCCCCCACCATCACCGACAGGGTGCCGTCGATGGCTTTCGGTTCGCCGCCGCTGACCGGCGCATCCAGCATTTCCACGCCTTTCACTTTCAGCGCCTCGCTGATTTCGCGGCTTGCCAGCGGTGCGATAGAACTCATGTCGATCACCACCAGACCCGGCTTCGCGCCGTCGATAATGCCGTTCTCACCCAGCGCCACCTCTTTCACGTGCGGGGAGTTTGGCAGCATGGTGATAATCACGTCGCACTGCTCAGCAATCGCTTTTGCGGTTGTCGCCGTTTCTGCGCCAGCCGCAATCACCTCTGCCACCGCGTCTGAATTACGATCTAAAACCACCAGTGAGTAACCTGCTTTGATGAGGTTTTTGCTCATTGGTTTGCCCATGATACCCAGGCCAATAAAACCCACTTTCAGCGTCATAATCTGTTTCCTCAATGATGGTTATTTTTTAAAAGCGTCCGCTAATTTCTGCGTGGCGGCGCGGAATACGCCGAGATCGCTGCCCACGGCGACAAACGTTGCGCCCCACTCCAGGTAGCGGCGGGCATCGGCTTCCACTGGCGCCAGAATGCCGCACGGTTTACCGTGCGCTTTGGCACGGGCAAAAATGTGCTGAATTGCGCGCTGCACGTCCGGATGGCTGGCGTTGCCCAGATGACCAAAGGCGGCCGCCAGATCGCTCGGGCCGACGAAAATGCCGTCTACCCCCTCCGTCGCGGCAATAGCGTCGACGTTATCGACCCCCTGCTGGCTCTCGATCTGAACCAGAATGGTGATGTTCTTGTTGGACTGAGCGAAATAGTCCGGCACGGTGCCAAACATGTTGGCGCGGTGCGAGACGGACACGCCGCGGATCCCTTCCGGTGGATAGCGGGTCGCCGCCACGGCCAGCACCGCTTCTTCTTCCGTTTCAACAAACGGGATCAGGAAGTTGTAGAAGCCGATATCCAGCAGACGCTTGATGATCACCGGCTCGTTGATGGGCACACGCACCACCGGCGCGCTGTGGCTGCCTTTCAGCGCCATCAGCTGCGGAATAAACGTGTTGATATCGTTTGGCGCATGTTCGCCGTCCAGCACCAGCCAGTCGAACCCGGCCAGGCCCAGCACTTCGGTGCTGATGGGGTTGGCCAGCGCAGACCAGCAGCCAATCTGAATCTGGTGCGCCGCGAGGGCCGCTTTAAATTTATTCGGGAAGATGTCGTTACTCATTACTTATACCTTTTTTAATTCCGCAGTTTTAGCCAGTAGCTTTTCTTATTTATTCCGACTCAACGTCAGCGTTATATTTATTTTCCTGACTGAATTTTGGCGTTATAAAATCGTCATTCAGTATAATCGTCACCACCCGGCAGCACATTGTCTCAATGCTCAATTTTACAACGGGAGTGGCACGCTATTTTGAGCATATGCCCAACACAGTGGGCGCTGATGCACAGAATCAACGATTAGTGGTTCGGGAGCGATCGCGATCACATTCTCACCTTTCCTCTCCTGGCATTCTTTATTTCCTCAATAAGAAACAATTAACCATCTGGCTATATTTAGTATCAGATATTTTGCTGGAGAAGAGTGAACAATGGCCGATATTGAAATTCGACAGGCGTCGCCGACGGCGTTCTATATAAAAGTGCACGATACCGATAACGTGGCGATTATTGTCAACGACAATGGCTTAAAAGCTGGCACCCGCTTTCCGGATGGCCTGGAGCTGATTGAGCACATTCCGCAGGGGCATAAAGTCGCACTGGTCGATATCCCGGCGCAGGGCGAAATCGTGCGCTACGGCGAAGTCATCGGCTATGCGGTGCGCGCTATCCCGCAGGGTAGCTGGATTGAGGAGTCGCTGGTTGAGCTGCCCACCGCCCCGCCGCTGGAGTCGTTGCCGCTGGCTACCCGCGTCCCTGAGCCGTTGCCTCCGCTGGAGGGTTATACCTTCGAGGGTTACCGCAACGCGGATGGCAGCGTGGGAACCAAAAACCTGCTTGGCATCACCACCAGCGTGCATTGCGTGGCGGGCGTAGTGGATTATGTGGTGAAAATTATTGAGCGCGATCTGTTGCCGAAATACCCCAACGTTGACGGCGTGGTGGGTCTTAACCACCTGTACGGCTGCGGCGTGGCGATCAACGCGCCCGCAGCGGTCGTGCCGATCCGCACGATTCACAATATCGCCCTTAACCCTAACTTTGGCGGTGAGGTCATGGTGATTGGTCTCGGCTGTGAAAAATTGCAGCCAGAACGCCTGTTGCAGGGTACTGAGGATGTGAAAGCCATTCCGGTTGACGATGCCAGTGTTGTGCGACTTCAGGATGAACACCATGTCGGCTTCAGATCGATGGTCGACGACATTTTACAGGTGGCAGAGCGCCATCTGGAGAAGCTGAACAAACGCCAGCGTGAAACCTGCCCGGCCTCTGAACTGGTCGTTGGGACACAGTGTGGCGGCAGCGATGCGTTTTCCGGCGTCACCGCCAACCCGGCAGTCGGTTATGCCTCCGATCTGTTCGTGCGCTGCGGCGCCACGGTGATGTTCTCCGAAGTCACCGAAGTACGTGATGCTATCCACCTGCTCACGCCGCGCGCCGTCAACGAAGAGGTGGGCAAACGCCTGCTGGAGGAGATGGCCTGGTACGATAACTATCTCGACATGGGCAAAACCGACCGCAGCGCCAACCCGTCTCCGGGTAACAAGAAAGGCGGCCTGGCGAACGTGGTGGAAAAGGCCCTCGGGTCGATTGCCAAATCCGGCCAGAGCGCGATTGTGGAAGTGCTCTCCCCTGGCCAGCGACCAACCAAACGCGGTCTGATCTACGCGGCAACGCCTGCTAGTGATTTCGTTTGCGGCACCCAGCAGGTAGCGTCCGGCATTACGGTACAGGTCTTTACCACCGGGCGCGGCACGCCGTACGGCCTGATGGCGGTACCGGTGATCAAAATGGCGACCCGCACCGAGCTGGCAAACCGCTGGTATGACTTAATGGATATCAACGCGGGCACCATCGCCACCGGGGAAGAGAGTATTGAAGAGGTGGGCTGGAAGCTGTTCCACTTCATTCTGGATGTGGCAAGCGGGCGGAAGAAAACCTTCTCCGATCAATGGGGATTGCATAACTCGCTGGCGGTGTTTAACCCGGCGCCGGTGACCTGATGGCCCCTCACCCTGCCCTCTCCCCACCGGGGAGAGGGTAAAAAACCGCACCGGGCAGTCCCCTCCCCCCTATGGGGCTGAAGGTTCCCCACAAAATAATGCCTGCACAGACGGCCCCCTCTCCCTTGAGGGAG